>JAJHQJ010000001.1 GCA_020833415.1 Desulfurococcaceae archaeon
CATAAACTACGTAAGTAGGTTATACCTAACTTCGGGTGGTTGACGTGGACCTACAAACCCTTATGCTAATACTAACCGCAACCTCACTACTAATAGCAGTAGCCCTCTGGCTACCTATAGCCAGGACGTCGAGGATAAGGAGGACCGAGGTCTACCTATCTGGCGAGCCCCAGTCACAGTTTAGGATAGGTCTCGTAGAGGTAGCCTGGGCTGTTCGGTACACCATGCAGAGGCTGTACAGGGCCTTAGTGGAGTACGTACAGACGGGGCTGTTTAACGACTGGTTCGCGTTTTCACTACCGTACCTACTCCTACTTGCTGTACTACTCTACATAGCTCTAGGTGGTTAGGGTGACGCCCCTAAGTACTGCCCTGGGGATCCTCATTACGGTAGTAGTTTACCCTGGGCTACTCTTCCTGGTAGTCCTGGGACTGCTATCGCAGTGGTATAGGCGTAAGCTAGTAGCTAGAATACAGAATAGGGTAGGCCCTAAGTACGTAGGTCCCTTCGGTATACTCCAACCCTTCGCGGACGTCTACAAGCTCCTCTTCGTTAAGGAGGTTGTAACAGGGGTCTACACCCCCATTAGGTTGCTCATGTTCCTAACTGCCCTGGGTATCGCAGCCACCTCGTCAGCGACGGCGCTGCTACCGATGGCGCCCTACTACCTAAGGGCACCACTCGACGTCTTTGTATTCATATACCTAACCCTCTACGCGTCCATAGCTGTAGCCGTACTCGGTCTGGGTAGTACCTCACCGTACCCAAGCTTCGGTGGAGCTAGGTATACCGCACTAATGCTGGTCTTCGAGCCAGCTATAGCTATGTCACTAATAGCCCTGGTCAGGGTCCTAGCCCCGGACAGTCTCTCCATAGCGGAGGCCCTAAGTAACCCCAGGATACCCCTAGATAACCCGCTACGAGGTCTAGTAGCAGTAGCTACTGTAGTGATAGCTACAGTTGCCTACACCACCTCCCTACTAGCTAAGGCCATGTTGAAGCCCTTCGACATACCCGAGGCTGAGACCGAGGTTGCTGGAGGCTATCTAGCTGAGCTGAGCGGACCAGCTCTCGGTCTTAGCATACTACTACACGAAGTAGAACTAACCCTCTACGTCCTAGTCCTAGCTAACCTAGTGATACCCGTACCACCGCTAGAACCCGGGGCCCTGCCGACTGCTATAGCACTCGTGAAGTACTTCGCCGTACTGACCGTACTGGTAGTAGTAGCCTACTCCATGGGTAGGGTTAGGGTGGACCAAGCACTTAGAACCCTGAGTAAGTACTCCCTAACACTCTCAGTAATAGCCTTAGTAGCATCATTTTTGACCTAACCCCAACAGCTTTACCTGACCTCCGCAGTCTGCCCAGACCCGTAGAAGGTCTTCATGTAGAGCTCCTTGATATCCTCAACAGCTAGGTGTAGGTACACCTGCGTAGTCTTTATATCTCTATGCCCCAGTATTGCCTGAAGTGCTGGCAGGGCTAGCCCCCTCCTAAGGGACTCCGTTGCGAAGGTATGCCTGAAGACGTGCGGCCTCACCTTCCTCGGGTCGATACCAGCTCTCGTAGCTAAGCTCTTAAGCCTCTTGTAGAGCCCTGAGTAGGTTAGTGGTATCAGCCTATCGTCATCCCTTAGTAGAGGTATGTACTTAGAGAGTACGCTGTAGGTTAGAGGCCCCATGAAGACTACCCTACTCTCACCATACTTAGCCTTCAGTACCCTAATCTCCCTCTTCTCCAAGTCTACGTCAGACTTCCTTATCGAGAGAACCTCCTTAGCTCTTAAACCCGTCTCCAGTAGTAGGGAGAGGATCAGTAAGTCTAGGGTATCCCTCGATGCGTTAAAGAGTCTGCGTACCTCATCCCTGGAGAGCACTGTGCGGAGCTTTACCTGCCTAGGCTTAGCTACCGAGGGGGGTCTCCCCTTGAATACCCCTAACCAGGTTAGGAAGGATCTAACGAAGAGTGTGTAGTAGTACAGCGTTCTAGTACTAGCCTCCCTATCCCCGCGGCTAAACCTAAGCCCCTCCTTCATTCTCTTAACGCGCCACGCGAGGAAATCCTGCGGGTTTAGCTCATCGGAGTACCTCTTACCTACGAAGCCCAGGAAGTCCTTAATTGCCGACCTGTAGGACTTTAGAGTACTCGGCGAGGCTCCGGCAGCCTCGAGGGCTAGCAGGAACTCCTCTAGAAGTGACTCCAGTTCACACCTACCGGTACAACTAGGTGGAGGTAGTTCGTACTTCACCATTCAGTCTCGGAGTTCTTCTAAGGAGCTCCGCTTCTTATAAGAGCGGCACCTAAATGAGAGGTGCTCACCCCCAAATTTTTAGCTGCTGTAACCAGTATACCTAGGTGTTGAGGAATCCGGGATCTGATGTGTGATGTAGCTTAACTTATCTGAACTACCTACACCTAGGGTATGGGTTTGGGGTTGGCTAGGAGGAGACTTAAGGGGGTAGCTAGTTCGGTTGCCCGATACTTTACCTTCCTCAACCCGAACCACCTAACAATGGGTGGGCTAGTCCTATCCCTACTGGTTCCGGTCGTAGCCCTACTAACTAGAAACCCACTAGTACCTATGGTCGTAGCTGTAGTAGCGTTTCTCCTAGACTCTCTCGACGGCTCCGTAGCTAGGCTTAGGGGTACTGTAAGTAGTTGTGGAGCCTTCCTAGACTCTCTAGCGGATAGGGTTAGCGATGCCTCGATAGTGCTAGCACTCTACCTATTGGGTTGCGATGCCCTACTTACCTACGTAGTTGCGATACTGTCCTTAGTGGTCAGCTACGCTAGAGCTAGGGCCGAGTCTCTGGGGGTCTCCGGGTTATCTGATGTGGGTATTATGACAAGGGAGTTCAGGTGTATGTACATAGTCGCGGTTTTCGCCGTGCTCTACATGTTCGGGGTTTACGTAGCTAACGTAGCTCTCGCAGTACTTGCTACAGGACTTCTGGTAACGGTACTCCAGAGGGCTGTCTTCATAGCTAAAGTACTTAGCTGTAAACTCCGGTAGCAACTTGGTGTCAACCTTGGAGAGACCCAGAGCCTGGGTATTCACTCTAGGTACGGAGGTAGTTAGCGGACTGGTAGTGAATACCAACGCAGCTTTCCTGGGTAGAAGACTAACCCTAATGGGCTTTACAGTCTCTGGGGTGCTCTCCCTACCTGATGATATAGATGCTATATCCACCTTCCTAAACTACGTACTGAAGAAGTACGAACCGGAGCTGGTAGTTACAACGGGAGGTCTAGGCCCTACATACGACGACATTACACTCGAGGCTGTGGCTAAAGCGCTGGGTAGACCTCTAATACTGAACGAGGAGGCCTACACGATGATCCGGGAGAAGTACCTAGTGAGGGGTTACGAGCTAACACCTGAGAGGCTTAAGATGGCATACCTCCCCGAGGGGGCTAAAGCTATACCCAACCCAGTAGGTACAGCTCCAGGAGCCCTCCTGAAGGTCGGTCGCACGCTAGTAGTATGCCTTCCGGGGGTTCCTAAGGAGATGGAGGAGATGTGGGTTAACTACGTAGAGCCGTCCATTAGGGAACTATCACCAGCTAAGGTCTCTGAGGGTTCCTTCACCCTAATCGGGGTCCCCGAGGCGTCATTAGCACCGATCCTGAAGAACTACATCTCGATGTACCCCAGGGTCTACGTAAAGTCTAACCCTAAGGGCTTCGAACTCAACGCCCCCGTACTCGAGATATACATCGCAGCAAGTGCTCCAACCCAGGAGGAGGCATCCGGGATTTTGAGGAAGGTCTGCGAGGAGCTGATTCAGAAGGCTACTAATATAGGGGGTAGGATAAGAGACCTTAGGTGCTGAGCGTGGCTACTCTAGTAGCACACGTAGTACTCGGTGAAGTAACTGAAGTAAGGACTGTTGACGAGCCTATCGAGAGGGTTCTACGTAGAATACTAGTTGGAGTACTAGACCTCTGGAACCCTAGGGAGTCAGACCTCGTAGTAACTAGGGAGAGGGTCTCGGAGCTAAAGCCGGAGCTAGCTGAGCAATCCCCAGGTACCGAGCCGGAGTTCTACGTAGTAAGCTACGACATTGTCTGGAGGAATGATGAGGTAGTAGATAGGAGGTTCTACGTAGTTATGGAGGACCTGGGGGAGGTCAGTAGGCAGGTAGTTAAGGAGCTAGCTGAGCTATCTAGGATAGCCCTAGAGGACTTAGATAGAGGTCTCAAGGGTGTTTAGTAAATTGCAGTAACTCAGCTTCCCTACTTTAGCTTTTCCTAACCCTAGGTTTCTCAAACTTGCCTCTAAGTAGATAGCGGTCTACGACATCTCTAGCCCTCTCCCTCCTTTTCTGGAAGTCCTGGAGGAAGGTAGCTACCCTAGGAGCTAGCTGAGCCTTACACTCCCCGCATAGTAGTGCACCAGTCCTACAGCTCCAGTACCTCTCCCTCAGCTTCTCGTCGTCTTCTTCGAAGAGCATTTCGTACATCTTGTAGACCGAGCAACGATCTGGATTGCCACCTAACCTCCTCTGTAACTCTACAGTGGGTTGTCCACCGGTGAAGGCTCTCATAACCTTCTGGGAAGCTACCTCGGGTGGGTCGGTGGTGTATATAGCTGTCTCAGGCTTGGATGACGACATCTTACCCTCAGGCCCTAGACCTGGGAGCAGCTTGTTATGTATTTGAGCAGGCTTCGGGTACCCTAGGCTAGGTGCTATATCACGTGCTATACGCCAGTATGGGTCCTGGTCTATACCTGCCGGTATAAGTACCTCAGTAGGCTCATCATAGAGCTCGGTAGGTAGGAAGGAGACGGCTATCTGCAGGACTGGGTAGAATACCAGCCCAACGTTCGTAGAGTCCGTGAAGCCGAAGGTAGCTCTCTGCACCGAGTACGTAATCTTCTTAGCTACCCTAGTAGCTATCGGGTAGAGGTAGCCTATGTCCTCGCTATCCACTATTATGTGGGTCTTCCTGTAGTCGAAGCCCAGTGCTATGAGGTCTAGGGAGTTCTCGTAGGCGTAGGCGTTGCTCTCAGACAGCTCCAGCCTCTCATCGTGCCAGAACTTCTCGTCATCTGTCATCTGGAAGAACAGCTCCAGACCTAGCCTATCCTGAAGCCACTTAGTGAATATCCACGGTAGGATGTGCCCTAGGTGGGTGTAGCCGGAGGGACCCCTACCCGTGTAGAGGGCGCACCTAGCACCCGACCTAAGTCTCTCGAGGTATATATCGAAGTCCCTGTGGGAGTAGAATACGTACCTCCTAACCATGGGGTGCAGCTCTCCGGTAAGGGATTTTAACGCACTTACCTCCCTCTCAGTTAGGGGCTTAGCCCCGAATACCTTTATAAGCCTATCGTAATCTACGAACGCCTCAGCCTCCCAGGGCGTTACGCGTACCTCCTCCACAATACTGGAACACCAGGAGGTAATTTTGAGGTAAGGTATAAATACTTTGAGCCCGGAGTACCCTGATCTCCTCCCCGCCCTGAATAGCAGGGGTTCCTGCTAAGGCGGGGAGGTTTGGAACTCCATCTCCCCGCTTCGGGGATTCAACCCCGGGCCTCCGGCCCGTTACCCCTACCCCTCCCCGGGCTCGGGGTTATGGGTACTCCAACTATCATCGCCCCAGGCTCACAGATCTTGAACACCCGTCACCGAGCTTAGCCCAACAAAGAAGGTTTGTGAGCTCCCCCTTATCCCCGCCTTAAAAGGCAAGGCTTTCAGTTTTAAGCTTATTTAACTTAAGGCAAACTAGGCTAGGTGGTGTTAGTGAGCGAGACGAGGATGTACAGGATAAGCGTTGGGAGAAGAGCTCTCAGCGAGTACCTAGCCTCTATAGCCATAATCTTCAACCAGGGGGCTAAGACCGTAGTCATAAGGGGGAATGGTGAGAACATCTACAGAGCCGTTAACCTCTACAACATTCTTAAGTCTAGGCTAGGCGATGGTATAAGACTGCTCAACGTTAGAATCGGGAGCGAGAGGAGGGGCTTTAGGTACGTACCGTACATAGAGATAGAGGTGGAGAGGGTAGGTTCCTAACCCTCGAGTAGTCCGCGTAGTTGATTAGGTAGTTCCCCGATCTTCACACGTACCTGCTGACGCGTATCTCTGTCCCTGATAGTTACCGTACCGTCCTCCAAGCTCTGGAAGTCCACGGTTATAGCGAAGGGTACCCCTATCTCATCTGCTCTAGCGTACCTCCTACCTATACTCCCCGACTCATCGTAGAGAACTGTGAAACCGCGGTCTACTAGCTCCCAGTATATCCTCTTAGCTAGGGAGATGAGCTCCTCCCTCTCAACAAGCGGGAAAACAGCTACCTTAATCGGGGCTATAGCCTTAGGTATCCTCAGGACTACCCTACCCCCCTCCTCCGTATAGGCCTTATCCAGTACCACGAGGACTAGCCTCTCAGCACCGAAGGATGGTTCAGCTACGTGCGGTATTATCCTTACACCGGAGGCCTTCTCCACCTCCTTCACTACCCTAATGGCCTCCCGAGGTACCCTAAACCCACCTACCTCCACCTCCCCACTCCCAGTAGCGAGGAGCTTCTCTACATCCTCAGCTCTTAGCTTCCTCAGCACCTCCTCGAGCTCCTTGAGGGAGCCCCCCAGGACCCTACCCAGTAGGGCCCTATCTACTACGACCCTCTTTACCTCAACTAGTTTAGGCTCTGGGTAGGGCTTGAAGACCGTTAGGTCCTGCCCGGAGAACTCCATGTGCCTCCTAAGGTCGTAGTCCGTTCTGTAGGCGTGTCCGGAGACCTCGATCCACCCCCACCTACTTACCCTAACCAGCTGGTCGAAGGTCTGCACAGAGTAGTGGGCTCTCTCGTAGGGCATCTTCTCCTCAAAATACATCTCACCGTAGTCAACACCCAGCTCATGTACGAAGTCCCTAGCAACACACATCCAGTAGCCCAACCACTTACTCTTTATTAACCCCTCGGTAACTGCCTCATTCACGTCTACCTCTATAGGCCTCTCCTCACCCCTAGCTCTAAGCTCTGCGGGTAGGATCCTGAGCTTCCCGGAGAACCTATCCCACGGTGGTTCATCACTCTCGGGGTTGTGGAAGAACTCCACTTCCATAATGGTAAACTCCCTGAGCCTAACCATACCCTGCCTAGGGGATATCTCGTTCCTAGCTACCCGCCCTATCTGAGCTATCCCAAGGGGTAGCCTCTCCCTTAGAGCTACGTAGACTCTCTTAAACGCTGTAAACATACCCTGAGCAGCCTCAGGCCTTAGGTAACCCACATCGGATGAGTAGGGTCCTATAGTTGTCCTAAACAGTAGGTTAAACTCCATAACCTTACTCAGCTCCCCACCGCAGGATGGGCACCTCAGGTTCGACTCCCTTATTATCTTAGTTAACTCGTCGCCCCTTAGCCCCTCGACCTTAACCTTAAGCTGCTCCTCTATGAGGTGGTCAGCTCTGTACTTCCTACCACACTTCAAGCACTCGACTATGGGGTCCGTGAAGTGCTCTAGGTGACCGCTGGCCCTTAACACGACCTCAGGTGCTATGATGGGGGTCTCGATCTCTACTACCATATCCTGGTGCTTAAGTACGAAGTACTTACGCCATAGGTTAACTATGTTATTCTTAAGCATAGTACCCAGAGGACCTAGGTCATAGAAACCAGCTACCCCTCCGTATATCTCGTAGGAAGGCCAGAAGAACCCCCTCCTCTTAGCTAGGTCCACGATTCTCTCGTACTTATCTACGGCCTCCTCAGAGACCAGCTACACTCCCCCTAAACACTCCCACCACACCTTTAAATTGTGTCAACGTGTTCAAGCTTACGTGTAGAGTTCTAGACCGCACGTGTATTGCTAGCGGGTGGTTTTAGACACGCTTCAGCTCTTCTCTAAGCTTTCTGCTATAGCCTTTACCCTGCTCTTAGGTAGTGCTAGCGTGGGCTTCTCCGGTATGATGCCTTGAGGTCTAAATAGTACTACTGCTACTACCACTAAGCCTATCATTATATACTCAAGCCACTCAGGGCTGATCGGTATTACAGTGCTCAGGGCTTCTTTGTACAGTATTATTGCAGTTCGAGCTACGGTATAGAGTAGAACTCCCAGTAGTACGCCTAGGTTATTCCCCGTACCACCCAGCATCATGAAGGCCCACGGCCAGAAGGTCCAAGTAAGTCTGGTGTACGTGTAAGCCTTCATACTCCCCGTAAAGAGGGCCCACAGAGCACCAGCTGTTGCTGCTATGGCACCCCCTATTATTAGAGTTTGAGTCCTTATCCCAACTATGTCCTTACCATATACACCAGCAGCTACCTCAGCATCCCGGACAGCCTTAAGGACCCTACCGAAGGGTGATCTAGCCAACAGCTCAGCGTAGATAAAGACTACGATAGCTACTGCAAGTATGAAGAGGGCTGAGAATGTGAACCTAGTTCCACCAGCACCAACGAACCTGAAGGGGTCTACCACCCACACTCCCGTTGTACCACCAACGAGGGGGTCGTAGTTCCAGGCGATGTTCATTAGGAGGTCGCCGAAGGCTAGGAGGGTTATCCCTAGGTACGCCTCCTTAAGCCTAAGCGCTGGGTATGCACATAGGTACCCTATGACACCCCCGATAGCGGCGGCTAGGACTAACGTGAGGATCAGTACCCCTATGGAGATAGCCGGGTTAGAGGCTAGGAAATCGTTGATCCTAGCTACTATACCGAAGTTGTAGAGGTGGTAGGCGTACTCAGCACCCCACGGTAGCCCTAGGTAAGCGGCTAGGATCCTACCGGGTAGAGCTGCGGCTACTATGGCTCCCGCAATTACAGCTAGGAGCCTACCGAACTGGGGTATACCGAGGAACCCTACCTCGATGTTTAAGCTAGTAGCAACTATCAGACCTATCGAGAAGTTCACGATTACCTGCAGAACTACAGGTGGGAGCTCGATCACCTCCTACCACCCCTTAGGAGGGTTGCCAGACCTCCGGGCTGGGTAAGTAGGGTAGCAGCCATAACGGCTAGTGGGATGGCAGGTCTGTAGGCGTATATCCAGCCACCTACTAGTGAAGCTAGTAACGCTACACCTAGGTACTCGCCTAGCCCGACTAGGAACCCCCCGAGTATACTTCCGTAAACAGAGTACAGCCCTCCAACGATAGCTCCCGCGAAGAACGTTACAACTATGGTCATGCCTACAGCTGTGTACCCAGTAATAACTAGGGAGAGAAGGCCCCCACTTAAACCGGCCAGGGCACCCCCAATAATCCACGCTAGTACGTAAGTTAACTCCGGGTTGACCCCGCTTAACCCAGCTAGTTCTGGGTTCTCTATGGAGGCCCTCATAGCTATACCCAGCTTAGTCTTAGTTAGGAAGGTGTGTAGGAGAACTACTGAGAGAATGAGTACCACAGGTGCTACAAGCCCTACGAGCCTTACCTGAACCCCGGCAAACTCTACCGTGAAGTCCCGGGTCTCGAGGATGAAGTACTTAGCCGGTAACCTATAGACCTTAAGTAGGTAGTCTGAGAACACGTTGAGGAAGCCGAAGAGTATCAAGTCTACACCCAGGGTCGACATCATTAAGCTGATCTCCTTAGCCTTAGCTCTAAGCAGCCTCCTATTCACCGCTCCGTAGATAGCTAGACCCAGGAGGGAGCCGAAGAGAGCTGCAAGAGGGAGGTGGTAGTAGGGCGTGTAGCCGAGGAGGTAAGTAGCGGCGAAAACAACGTACATACCCCAGGCTACCATAGATGCGTGGGCGAAGTTGAAGGTCCTCGTAGCGTTGTATACTAGTGTTATGGCTGCAGCACCTATACCTATACAACTGGAGTAGGCTACAGCCTTAACTACTAGGTCTAGCACCGACTCACCTACTACCTATAGGCAGACCACCCATATTTAAACCTTATGTAAGTACACCTTCACTTGAAGTACTTTAAGCTTTTTATACCTCGAGTAGATGTGGTAGCGGAGGGTATATGTCCGCACAGATTCGCCTAGTCTATGCCTTAGCAGTAGTACTACTAATCGTAGGGCTAGTGGCCGGGTTCTTCGCAGGCCAGGCTACGGCCCCTATTAGGGAGGTAACTGTAACCGCTCCGGGTGTAGCAACCCCGACAACTATAAGGATAACTGTAACAGCTCCAGCAGCTCCCGTTACCGTAACTGTACCGGCAGCTCCGGTCGGGCTCTCCGGTGAAATTAGGGTAGGTGCTCTGATACCTCTTACTGGAGTGTTATCGACTTTCGGAACACAGTACAGGGTAGTTCTGGAGTTAGCTGAGAAAGAGATTAATGACTACCTAGCAGCACTTGGTAGAGCTTGGAGGATCAAGTTCGTAGTCGAGGATACAGCTACCGACCCGAAGACCCACCTAGATAAGCTCATGGCCCTCCACGGAGCTGGGGTAAAGATATTCATTGGAGGTACATCGAGCGCCGAGCTATCAGAGGCCTTAGGCTACTGCAACGCTAACAAGCTACTCATAATATCACCATCATCTACATCACCGGCACTAGCACTAAAGGACATGGCCCTGAGGTATACTCTAAACGACATATACCAGGGTAAGGCCATAGCTAAGATTATGTGGTTAAGAGGTATAAGGTGGATTATACCGGTATGGAGGGGTGATACCTGGGGAGATGGCCTAGCTAAGTACACCATAACGTACTTCAAGGAGATATGCAGAGCTAGTGGTGAGAGGTGTGGGGTTCTAGAGGAGTATGCTATAAGGTACGACCCAGCCGCTAAGGAGTTCTCGGTGGAGGCTGCGAGGCTTAACGATGCTGTAAGTAGAGCTGTAGCCGCCTACGGTAAGGATAAGGTGGGGGTACTACTAATAAGCTTTGAGGAGGCTGCAGCGTTCTTCGCGGCTGCCAAGGCTTACCCCACATTACTAGAGGTTAAGTGGCAGGGCTCTGACGGTACAGCAGCTATAGCCCCCCTACTCGAGCCGGCTGTTGCTGAGGTAGTAGTTAAGGTAGGCTTCTACAACACCATGACCTCCCCAGGGGTCTCACCCCACGGTGAGAAGATAAGGAAGGTGGTGAGGGAGAAGTTGGGTATGGAACCCATGGGCTATACGTACTTCGTATACGACATAGCCTGGACCATAGCGCTAGCCTTAGATGCTGTAGGTAGGTACGACCCGGTAGCAGTAATGAACACCCTACCACTAATACTGGAGATGTATTTAGGTGCATCAGGGTACATAAAGCTAGATGAGAATGGCGATAGAGCTGTGGGAGACTACGATATCTGGGCTGTAGTTAGAGTTGGGGAGAAGTACGAGTGGAAGGTTGTAGGGCTCTACAAAGGTCTTACGGAAACTGTTGAGTGGTACATATAGTTTTTAGCTCTTTTTACTTCTCATCTATGTGGGTATAGGTTGCCCGGGTGGTACCTTGAGTACTATCCTCGAAACAGTAAACCTAGTTAAGCGCTTCGGAGGTCTTGTAGCTGTTAATAACGTTAGCATCAAGGTTAGGAGGAACAGGTTAACGCTACTAATAGGTCCTAACGGAGCTGGTAAGACTACCTTAGTTAACGTATGTACGGGAGTTCTCAAACCTGATGGAGGTAGGGTACTCTTCAGCCCCCATGGGGACGAGGGCAAGGTACTCGACATCACCGGCTGGCCCTCGCACAAGATATACCGCACCGGGTTTGTCAGGACCTTCCAGATACCCCAGCCCTTTCTAGCTCTAACAGTACTGGAGAACGTGCTGGTAGCTCTAGGAGGTAGGGGGGAGAACCCGCTGGTAGCCCCGGTTAGGCGTCTGTGGGTTAGGGATGAAGAGGAGAGGGTGAGGAAGGCCTTCGAGATACTGAAGAGGGTTGGGCTAGACAGGTACTGGGACTACGAGGCCTACAGGTTGGGTGCTGGGCAGCTTAAGATGCTTGAGGTTGCTAGAGCTCTAGCTACCGGGGCTAAGCTGATAGCCCTGGACGAACCCATAGGTGGTACGGACCCGGCCTACGCTAGTGAGATCTTCAGGTACATCAGGGGGCTACTGAAGGTGATGGACGTAACGTTCCTAGTGATAGAGCATAGGATAGACATAGCCCTACCCTACGCGGACTACGTCTACGTAATGGATAGGGGGCGGGTTATAGCTGAGGGTAGCCCCGACGTGGTAGCTAAGGACCCGAGGGTTATCCAGGTCTACATAGGTGAGTAGGTATGCTGAGGACGCATGTGCTAAACTCAGGTTACGGTAAGCTTAGGGTGCTGTTTAACGTTGAGTTTAGTGCGGAGCCGGGTAGGATAGCAGTAGTCGTAGGTCCTAATGGAGCTGGTAAGACCACGCTACTTAACAGTATAACGGGGTTGGCGACAATACACTCGGGCAAGGTGTTCTACGGGGGTATCGATATAACTGGGCTACCACCGCATAGGGTAGCTAGGTTAGGTATCTCGTACGTACCTCAGATGGGTAACGTATTCGCCGACCTAACCGTTGAGGAGAACCTGAGGGTTGCCGGCTACCTCCTGCCAGAGTCTAAGCTGAGGGATAGGGTTGAGCTGGTCTACAGCATGTTCCCCGTACTGAAGGAGTTCAGGCATAGACGTGCAGGTACTCTAAGCGGTGGTGAGAGGAGGATGCTGGCTATAGGGATGGCCCTAGTTAAGGAACCGACCACCATGCTACTCGACGAGGTAACGACGGACCTAGCCCCGATATACGTAAAGAAGGTCCTCGAGAAGGTGATTGAGCTAAGGGATAGCCTAAAGCTCACCGTAGTCCTAGTAGAGCAGCACGCCTTGAGAGCCCTGCAGATAGCGGATAAGGCCTACCTACTCGTTAGTGGTACGGTAAGGTACGAGGGAGACCCCCAGGAGCTGCTGAGGCACCCCGAGTTCTCAAAGCTTTACCTAGGCATCAGTTAATCCTTGGGAGCTCTAGCTCGGGGCTTACACTGCCTAAGCTTTAGCGTTCCCCCGCTAACGGTACTTGGTTATATCTGCGCGCATTCGTACTCCCGTTAGCGGGGTTGGGCCTCGGTGTGGGTTCACCGGCTTCGCCCACGCCCCACGGGCTCCCGTCGAGCCCAGCGCTAGGGGCTCCCATCCGAGTCCGTGGAGTCGCCGCAACGCGGATCGTCCAAGAAACTATGATACTAAGTTTACGGGTATCCACAGATACTTAAACCTACCATCAGTTCTGTAATAGCCTTAGGAGACGCTTACCTTTAAAGGCGTTTATAAACTACTGCTCCAAAGTATGAGAGGCGCCATGGTACTCAAGAAGCTCTTCGGAAGTTCGGAGAGGGAGTTACTGGACCTCCTGAGGAGGCACCTAGCGCTCTCTAGGGAAGCCCTGTCTATGTTTACTAAACTATTAGGGTCCCCGGATAGTCTAGGACCCGAGGAGCTGGTCAAGTACCGCTCTACCGTTATAAGGTTGGAGAAGGAGGGGGATAGGATATACGATACAGCGGTAATGCAGGTCCTCAAGGGGGCTCTCCCGCTACCTCTAGTAGCTGACCTCGGTGTACTACTCGACGATTTCGACGATATCCTGGACCTGATATACTTCGTAAATATGGAGCTGACTAGGGGTATTAGGGTAGGTATACATAGAGCTAGGGTGGTCCCAGAGGTCTACTCCCTCTGTGCTAGGATGGCTGAGAGGGCCCTCAAGGCCATAGACTCCCTTGAGGCCATACTGGTTAGCGTTACTAAGAACCTAGCCAAGGCCTCGGAGGAAATGGCTAGGGTAGACGTGATAGAGGATGAGGTAGACGAGATTAAGAACGAGGCCCTCGAGGTTATCTACGAGCGCTCGAAGGACCTAGACGTACTTACCTTTACCCACCTAGTCGAGATGGTGAGGTCCCTCGATACTGTAGTAGATAAGATCCAGGACTCCTCCCAGGAGCTCGTCAGGATCTTCACAGCGGTATACTCCTAGGGTAGTGTAGATGACACCGGCTCAAGCCCTCTTCCTGGGTGCCACCTTCGTAGCGGTACTTAATAACGCTAGCCTAGCGCTAAGCGCTCTGCAGTGCCTTAGGGTAGAGCTCAGGAGACTGGCGCTGTTAGTAAGCTTCGCCGGGTGGGTAGCTGGCTACGTAGTTGAGGGACCTAACTTCAGCCTACCGCAGGTCGGTAACCTAGGCGTATACTTAGTCCCACTGAGCCTGACCGCCCTACTTACACTAGTTAACTACCCGACCTCTATAACACAGCTCTACGTAGCTACCCTCCTAGGCTACTCCCTAGCCTGCGGGTACTCCGCGGGTCTCTACGCAGTAGTTAGGATCGCAGTAGCGTGGCTTCTCTCATTTATCGCCGGGCTACTCCTATCAGCTACCGTGTACAGGTTGCTGAGGTTAGTCCTCAGCCGGCTCGAAGTATCTAGGGTACTAACCCTCTTCAGGGTAACCGCCCTACTGTACGTCTTCTTGCTATCGTACGTCCTAGGGGGTAACCTACTGGGCTTCCTAGCGTCAGCCCTGGGTGTAGGCATTCAGTTAGATAACACTCTACTAGTCTCCGCAGTAACCGCTGCAGCCCTCCTAACCGCTCAGCTCAGGAGGGCTCCCCTAGGTATAGCTAGGGTACTATTCCCAACTAGATACGTCTCCACCCTAACCCCCTACACGGTAGCTCTAGTACTAACCCAACTAGCTAATAGGTTAGGGATACCCCTAGTGGTATCCCTGGTAATGTTCTCCGCAACCCTAGGTACAGGGCTATCTTCAGGCTTCAGCCTACTCTACAGGTACAGGGTACCCCTATACCTACTCCTATCCTACGTAGTTCCGGTACTCACATCCCTGCTAGCAAGCTACGGGCTTACCCTAGCCATAGGTACTACGTGAAGGCTCTGCACAGAGCTGAACCGAGGAACGCGGGAGGGGTCACAGCTGTAATCTCACGTCCGGACGGGTCGACTAGAGAGACAGCCCCTCCCCATCCTAAGGGGTGAGGCTCTTAGTTGCAAGCCAGCATTCCTTCATAGGACTAGGACTCCTTATTCCTCTCAAGGCTTCTGTTCAGCCTGTACTCCGCTATAATCCTCTCCACGTCCTCTAGGGAGAGGATCCTCCTCTCCAGCTCTCTAGCCTTCCTTATCTCGGTTACCCTCTCGACAGCGCTGCTGAGTACTGACATCACAGGGCTCCTGACCAGTGCCACACCCTCTATACCTCCGAGGTCTACGGCCTTAGCTACCGGGATGGCGAGCTCCTCTATAGCCCTCTCCACCACCTCGTCAGGTACGCTATCAGGTACTAGGATCCTCAGCTCGCTCCTCTGTAGAAAATCGAGGGCACCCCTCAGCTCCTCTAGCGATACCCTCTCCACGTAGACCGTCTCACCCTGTCTTAGGGGGTCTAGTCTCAGTAAGCTACCTACCGAGGGTACCTTCCTGAGGACCAGTACCTCCCCTAGAGCCACCTCCGGGAGTAACCCGACCAGCTTATAGTAGGACTCCCTAAGCTTAGCGTACTCGTACCTGTAGTTATCCAGGTCCCTTATAGCGTTTAGGAGCCTCTGCGTAAGTTCGTACACCTTACGGTCCTTCAGTAGACTCTGGGATATACTGTTCAGCCTACTCTCCACAGCCTGGTTAAGCCTGGTCAGCTCCTCCTCTAGGCTCCTAACCCTGGCTACGAGCTCCCTCCTCTCAGCCTCTAGGGAGCTGATGTAGCTCTCCAACCTCCTGATCCTACTCTTAAGCGACTCCTCAGACTCCGCAGGTTTAGGCGCGTGGGAGCTCTCCGGGGCTTGGGTATAGCTCTCGACCTCACCGAGGGACTCCTCTATCAGCTCCTCCACTACCTCAGCTATCGTAGAGCCTTCGATAAGCTTAGCCTTATATTTCCCTAAGTCTAGGGCTAGCGGGTCTAGCCCCATCTCGGCGAGCCTCTCCTCAAGCTCCCTAGCCTTACTCTCCAGGTACCTGTAGGCCTCCAGCGCAGCTGCTAGGGCGTCCCTGATGTGAGTGTTCCTAACCTCCACCCCGTGCTCCTCCGCGTACTTAGAGACCGCGAACTCCTTCTCAGATACCTCGAGGTCCCTCTCCGGGGAGTAAACGCGGGCCCCGAGGGCGGCAGCGACCTTCCTAACGAAGTCCGGGGGCTGACACTTATCCGTAGCTACGACGAGGCACCTCCCGAGGTTCCTGATGATGGAGATCACGTCCTCCCTATCGAGTCCCCTACCGGACTTTAGTAGAACCACGTTCCCGTTCAGGTCTATGGCAGCGATACCCACCTCGATACCGGGGTCTATACCAACGATGAGGTACCTCTGGGCCGCTGGTCTAGAGAGGAGCAGGTTCCTAAGTAGCTGGGGGTTGAGCACAGGTCTTATCCGTACAACTACGTCGTAACCCGACTCCTCCCTTACTAAACCCCGGATACTCTCCGGGTCGCTGTACACCGTAAAGACGGCCGAGTCTATACCGCCCCTACTCCTCCTAATGGTAAGGTCGTAGTCTATGGACCTGGACTTCAGCCTCTCCTCGATCTTCCTAACTACCTGGGCTACAGCGGCCCTGAGGTTCCTCTTAAACCTAGCCTCACTCGAACCACCAGCCCTACCGGAGCGCCCCCTGTGTACGTATATCTTAACCTTCTTACCAAACACCTCGACCTCCTCGCCGACCCCCCTACTAGCTAGGATGGCTACTACGATAGCTGTGAGCCTAGGGCTGAGCTTACCGTGGGGTACCTCCAGACCCACCTGGCGTGCGACAGTACGTACATCCCTCACCCCATCCTCACCTACGTTTACCTGGACGATCCTAGTATCCGGTGGTAGGAGCTTGAGGAACCTCAGTAGGTTCCTAACGCTACCACCAAGCTCCAGTATGTTGTCGACAGCTACGACTACCGGTTTAAACTCCCATAGAAGCCTTATTAGGCGGGCTGCGGGAACCTCATCCACCTTAACAACCCTACCCTCCCTTACGATAGCTACTGAGTAGACGTAGTTACCGAGCTTAGGGCCCTGCCTAACTACGTCTACCCCGAAGTAGGTCCTCTCCCTAGACTCCATCGGCTTGCCCCAAACCCGGTTAGCTCCTTCCGAGCTCAGCTACGTAAACGCGTTTAAAAGTTAGCCCTCCCATAGGGTTTGTTGATTGTCTAGGAATGCCGCACCCCCGCCCCACCTACGCCCTATAGGGTTGCGATCGAAGGCCCCATCTTAGAGGCAGGGGGTCGGCTGGTTTAGGACCGCCTTCAGCCCTATATAAACCTTGCTCGGGTTAAACCTGTTGGTGGATAGTGTGAACCTACCCCCGGAGCTAACCAGGGTTATAGAGCTTACGGCTAGTCACAACAGGTGGAGGAGGTTTGAGTGCATAAACCTAATAGCTTCAGAGAACGTCATGTCCCCCCTAGCTGAGGCAGCTTACTTTACGGACATGATGCACAGGTATGCTGAGGGTAAGCCGGGTAAGAGGTACTACCAGGGGAACGTATACACGGATGAGGTAGAGCTACTAGTGATGGAGCTCATGTCTAGGCTCCTCAAGGTTAGGTACGTAGAGCCTAGACCTGTAAGCGGTACGGTAGCTAATGCGGTGGTCTTCAGGGTCCTGGCAAACCCGGGCGATAAGGCTCTAATAGCCCCCGTGCAGGCGGGTGCACACGTATCTCACACTAAGTTCGGTACCCTAGGGGCCCTGGGGATAGAGCACATAGAGCTACCATTCGACCTAGACTCCTGGAATATAGATGTGGATAAGGCCGTTAAGCTCATAGAGCAGGTGAGGCCTAAGTTCGTAACGCTGGGCGCCTCGGTCTACCTGTTCCCACACCCAACTAAGGAGATCTCCGAGGCGGCCCACGCCGTCGGTGCTAAGGTAGTTCACGACGTAGCCCACGTACTGGGGCTGATAGCTGGTGAGAGATGGCCTAACCCAATACACGAGGGAGCCGACGTCGCGACCTCCTCAACGCATAAGACCTTCCCAGGTCCTCAAGGGGGGTTAATATATACTGATGATGAGGAGATGTACAAGCTGGTATCCAGGTACGTCTTCCCGTGGTTCGTAAGTAACCATCACCTCCACCGCCTACCGGCGACCGCCGTAACAGCTATCGAGATGATGTACTTTGGGGAGGCGTACGCGGAGCAGATAGTTAGGAACGCTAAGGCCTTCGCCGAGGCACTAGCGGAGGAGGGCTTTAAGGTATTAGCTGAGCACCTGGGCTACACCAGGTCGCACACCATAGTAGTAGACGTTAGACCGTGGGGTGGTGGGGCTAAGGTAGCTAAGCTACTTGAGGAGGCTAACATCATAGTAAACAAGAACCTACTCCCCTGGGACTCACCAGAGGCTGTCAAGGACCCGAGCGGTATTAGACTCGGAACACAGGAGATGACCAGGTTCGGCATGAGGGAGGGTGACTTTAAGGAGGTAGCGCGTTTCATGAGGAACGTAGTTATAGATGGTAGAGACCCCACGGAGATTAGAAGGAAGGTTGTGGAGTTCAGGAAGAACTTCCTGGAGGTCAGGTACGGGTTCGACGTACCTAAGGAACTCCTCGAGAGGAGCTCCATAAAGATACCCATGCTCCTGTAGACCTGGGTCAGCGGTACTAGACCTTCCCCAAGGTCCTCCCTAAGCTACTGAGTAGTTTCTCTAAGCTAGATGTAGTAGGATAGGAGTAGGGCTAAGGCTAGGGGGACTACAAGGTGTGAGAGGTCTCTACCGCTTTTAGTGAGCTCCCGGTCGATCTCGTAGAGGGACCTCAGCTCAACCTCCTTTAGCTCCGTGAAGGGTTTGCCTACCTCAACCTTAGCTAGCTCTAAGTAGGCTCTAACCAGTACGTCGTTAAGCTCCAGACCCTTCTCCACTAGGGTCTTTATGGTGGACCCTACCTCAAGTACCGTGTTGAGCTTCCTAGTCAGGAAGTTCAGCTCCCTAATACTCGTTGAGAGGACCTCTAGGAGCTCACCAATTGAGAGTCTCTCAGATACCAGCCTAGACTGTGTAAGCCCCCGTTCAGCTAGTACTAAACCCTCACCGCAGTACGTCCTCACCCCCTCGAAGAGGGCTAGCGTATCCTTCGGGTCGTCCACTTGGAGTAGGGACCTCAACATCCTCCTGAAGCTCCCGACGAAGTTCTGCTGTCTCAGTGAGTAGGCTACCGAAACTGTAACCGGGATGAAGACCAGGTTAACGGACTGCCTAGCTCTAGAACCCAACCTCTTGTGGGACCTAGCTAGGGCTGTCTGCACTATCCTACCCAACCCAATGGTAAGCGGCGTCTCCCTACCGGAGCCTATACCTAGTCCAGCCTCGTAGGCCTGACCGTAGGTATCCAAGGACGAGGTGAGGGTAAGTAGGTAGTCTTCGATATACCTAAACCTAGTGGAGAACCTATGGGGGGCTCCAGGCTTTACGTAGGAGTACACAGCCATCTCCACAGACTCGACCAGCCTACCTATGTAATCTAGCAGAGCTCCCAACCGCCATACTTACTAGCTGTGTGCTTTAATGTACTGAAGGCCTAGCTCCGCAGGAACTCCCACGTGTATGCCGTACCTCAAGGACTGTGGGAGAGGAAAGCTCTCTAAGAGGTTCTAACCAGTAACCTCCCGAACTGGGTGTTCACGACTGAAAGAGCCTAGCAATTTATGGCTGGGAGGAGGTCAGGCCGCTCGAGGCTGAGACCCCCTCAAAGAGTAGTCTCTGGAGGGTCGGTGATCTCTGGGTTAGTAGGACCTCCAGGGCTATGTTGAGTAGGGTCTCGCACTCCACCTCAACATCTCTGAGGCTGTTGCGGGCTACCGCTAACTCGTATGCTACTAGGTGGTAGCAGGTACCCTTAGCCCTCCTCACTACGACGTTCAGCTCGAAGTCCTTACAGGTGCAGAACCTCCTCGGGAATACTAGGTAGTCCCTCTCCCTACCGTGGAAGACGTAGAGCTCTATCCCCTCCCCACCCCCTCTACAGCGTAGTCTAACTACTCTACGCTCGTGGACAGCCTCGAGGGCCTTCTCAGGGGGTTCTAGAAGTACCTTGGAGATTGCCTCGGGCACCTCCCTGTAGTCTAGGGACATTAAAATACCTACCTCCTATATTGAGTCTAAGGTAGGGTTAGTCGCCCCCCAGCTCTAGCAGTAGCCTTCGGGTACCTATAGGTCTACGTACCTACCCACACCCCTCCTCAGAGCCTCCCTATAGGCTACAGCAGCTGCTGCAGCGTCCTGAATCGCTAGGCCGACGCTCTTGAATACCGTTATACCCTCGTCGGTTAACCTCCCCCTCCTCCTACCCGAGGCTACCTCCCCCAGTTCGCTAACCCTATCCAGCGTTAGTATACCCCTCTCCACCGGTATCCTTATATCGCCGGTCTCGAGCATCACAGCCTCGCGGGAGTCCACCACTACGGTCTCGGCTAGGGATATAGCGTCGTCGTCTAGGGCCCTGGCATCCCTCATGTGGGCACCTATGGAGATCACGTGCGTAGGTCTACTGAGGTACCTACCCTCTATGACCGGCGTCCTCGTGGTGGTAGCCTCTATGACCACCCTAGCCCCCTCTACGGCCTCAGCAGCGCTCCTACACTTAACCACCCTGAAGCCCAGGGACTCCGCGTACTCCTTAAACGACTCCGCAGCAGCCTCCCTAATATCGTATATCCTAACCTCATCGGTCCTGTAGACGTAGGAGACGAACCTAAGCTGGTACCTAGCCTGGTAACCCGTACCTACGATAGCTATAGGCCCCCTCTCCCTCGGAGCCATGTACTTAGCTGATACGGCACTAGCAGCACCTGTTCTAAGAGCTGTTAGAACACCACCATCCATTACGGCCAGGGGGCTACCCGTGGTGGGATCGAAGAGGTTTACTATAGCCTGGATGGTGGGTAGACCCCTCTCTAGGTTAGCCGGGATAACGTTAACTACCTTAACCCCAACCCCGTAACCAGGTACGTAGGACTGCATAACCCCCCACCAGTTACCCTCGACCCACATAACGGTCCTGGGAGGTGTTACCGTACGGCCCTCGGAGAACGCCACGAAGGCCCTCTCAACCTCATCTATCAGTATAGCGGGGCTGAGTAGCTCCTCAAGCTCCCTCCCAGAGAGTAGTAGAACCCTCGGCAAGGGATTCACCACATCTACTCTACGTTAGATAGGTAATATAACTAGGATGAGGCTTCCTGGACAAGAGTTTTAAAGCCACCTGCACAGAACTTAGCGGAGCCGCGGTAGCTCAGCTCGGTGGAGCGCCGCCCTGGTAAGGCGGAGGTCCCGGGTTCAAATCCCGGCCGCGGCTTCTCCAACTCCCTAGATAGGGAGAGCAGAGTAACTAACTTGCTAGGTGGCGGAGTGCTTATAAGCCCAGCACTCCTAAGTGGGTTGGGCATACGAGCGTAGTACTCGCAATGGACGAGGCACCTCTTAACCTTATGGGTAGCCCCACTTATCTGGAGGAGCTTCTCGGGAGGTTCGCCGGGGTTAAGATAGGGCTACCACTACTACTCGAGAGGGGTCCCGAGGAGGTTAGAGCTATAAACAGGGTAGCGGATAGGCTGGGTATTATGAAGATAGCCGACTTCAAGCTAGCCGACATAGGTGACGTCATGGCTAAGTCCCTGGAGGGTATTAAGAAGTTGGGCTTCGACGTAGCCATTGCCCACGCGTTCGTAGGGGTTAGAGGGGGTCTGGAGGTCCTGGTCAACAGGGCTAGGGACCTGGGCATTAGGGTAGCCCTGGTGGTGTCCATGAGTCACGAGGGCTCTAGGGAGTTCTACGATAGGAACCTCAGGGACTTCCTAGAGGTAGCCAGGAATCTGGGTGTGTGGGGTTTGATAGCCCCAGCGACCAGACCCCAGGTAATTAGGGAGTGTAGGAGGTTCCTGGGCAGTACCTTCAAGATACTCTCACCCGGGGTAGGGGTCCAGGGGGCCGAGTTCGGCTCAGCCATATGCGCGGGGGCTGACTACGAGATAGTGGGTAGGTACGTACTCAGATCCCCCGACCCCGTTAGAGCGGCCTCCGAGGTTGTCGAACTAGTTGCGCAGAGGGGTAGGGAGTGTCGCACGAACTATGCCTAGAGGCTGTAAGGCTCGGGCTGGTCAAGTTCGGTAGGTTTAGACTATCCTCCGGGTTAGAGTCCAGCTACTACGTAAACTTCCGGGAGTCCCTACTGATACCGAGGTACGTGAAGAACCTAGCTAGGGAGCTCGGCGCCCGCATAATCGAGGAGGGGGTGGACGCCCTAGTGGGGGTAGCTGTAGCCGGGGCTCTAATAGCCTCCTACATCGGCGCCCTCTACGACCTACCGGTAACCTTCGTGAGGAGCGAGCCGAAGAACCACGGCCTAGGTAGGGAGGTGGAGGGTGATGTAGGGGGTATGGAGGTGGCTATAGTGGACGACGTACTAACCACTGGAGGTACTATAGGTAGAGCCTACGAGTCCCTAGTCCGCGCCGGGGCTAGGCCTAAGCTAGCGGCGGTGATATTCGATAGGCAGCAGGGTGGTGGTAGAGTAGTTAGGGGGCTGGGCCTTAAGCTAGTCTCCCTATGCCGTATCGCAGATGTAGCTAGGGAGGCCCTGAGGAGGGGGTTGATAACTGAGGAGCAGTTCTCCCTGATAATGTCCCAGGTGACTGAGGATTGAGTTACGTACCTGCCGAGGTACTGAGCAACGTCAACGTCTACGGGCAGTACTTCCTCGTGACACTGAGGGTACTACGTAACTACAGGAGGCCCCCACTACCACCCCAGTTCGCCATGGTCTGGGTACCGGGTGTGGACCTACTACCCCTTAGCTATGCGGTAGCGTCCGGGAGGATTGTGGGGTTCTTCTACAAGGTAGTCGGTGAGGGGACCAAGGCGCTATCTACGAGGTCTAGGGGTGATGTTGTGGGGGTCTCCGAACCCCTGGGGAGGTGGTACATGCCCCGGGGGAGGGATGTGGTGTTCCTAGCCGGGGGCGCAGGTATAGCACCCTTCCTACTCTACCTAGAGTACGTGGAGGAGCCCAGGGGTCTGTGGGGGGTTAGACAGGGTGAGCTAGCCGCTAGGTTAACGAAGCTCTTCCCCAAGCTCGGGAAGCTAACAGTAACCAGTGAGGACTGTACGTACGGACTCTGCGGTAAGCTTACGGATCACCTAGATAGGGTTACCGTAGGTAGAGACACCGAGGTCCTGGTCTCGGGTCCTAGCGATATGATACGGAAGGTCTGCAGGAGGTTTAGAGACCTAGGGCTCGGTAGGGTGGGGGTGGTAGCTGAGTCCATGGTTAAGTGCGGTATAGGGGTCTGTGGTAGCTGCTTAGTGGGTAGCGTACTGCTCTGTAAAGACGGACCTGTAGTTGGGTGTGAATGTTTTGTATAAGTCAGAGCTCAGCGTAGTGGTAGGAGGTTTAAGTCTTGAGCACCCGGTTATGAATGCTAGTGGTATCCTCGGCTACCTGCCGGAGCACGCGGATATCATGGCCTCCTGGGGGGTTTCAGCGATCGTATCGAAGACCTTTACTAAGGAGCCTAGAGCTGGCTACAACCCGCCGATAGTCATTAAGGTCAGGTACTACAGCCTACTCAACGCGGTAGGGTTAGCCAACCCGGGTATCGGCGGTATAAGACCCTTCGTCGAGAGGGCTAGGGGGTACGGGGTACCGGTAGTAGTCAGCGTCGGGGGTGGGAGCATCCCGGAGTACGTTGAGGTAGCTGGGGCGGCTGAGGACTGCGGGGCTAGTGCTGTAGAGCTAAACCTGAGCTGCCCCAACGTAGAGCGCGGGGGGATCGAGTTAGGTAGGGACCCGGCGCAGGTACTCAAGGTAGTTAGGGATGTCGCATCAGTAGTTAGGGTACCCGTTGTAGTGAAACTCGGTGTTAGCGATAGACTGGTGGACTCCGCGTCTAAGGCTGTGGAGGGGGGAGCTAGGGCTCTAACCCTAATAAATACCGTTAGGGGTATGAGTATAGACGTATACTCCTTTAAACCACTACTCTCAAACATCTCCGGAGGACTTTCAGGTGCCTCTATACACCCGATAGCTGTTTGGGCTGTCTACACAGTCTTTAGGGAGGTCCAGGCGGATATCATCGGAGTCGGGGGTATACTAACCTGGAGGGATGCTGCGGAGCTCATACTAGCCGGTGCGAAGGCTGTTCAGGTAGGGACAGCCCTAGTCTACAGAGGACCTGGGGT
Organism: Desulfurococcaceae archaeon; assembly: GCA_020833415.1. Lineage (GTDB taxonomy): Archaea > Thermoproteota > Thermoprotei_A > Sulfolobales > NBVN01 > DRZP01. The sequence continues at coordinate 24,101 of JAJHQJ010000001.1, forward strand.
AGTTAGGTCGATAGTTAGGGGACTTAGGCTGTGGGTAAGGAGGGTGGGGGCTAGGTCTATCACAGAGCTCCCGGGGGCTGCCCACAGGGTTTAGGGTTTGAGATGGCTGTAGAGACCGGACAAGAACTCTATGACTACCTTAGCTGCCAGCATGGAAGTAACCATAGAGGGGTCGTATGGGGGTACTACCTCAACTACGTCGAGAGCTACGAACTTACTACTCAGGATCTCGGGTAGGAGGTCTAGGATGTCGGACGGTGTTAGGCCATCGGGTTCGGGGGTTGCAACACCCGGTGCGAAGGCTGGGTCGAAGACATCCATATCTACCGAGATGTAGACAGCCCTACAGCTACTTACGTAGTCTGAGAGTACTTGAGCAACGTGCTTCAGCCCCAGCTTCCTGAAGGTCCTGGTCGGTATGTAGCGTATCCTACCCTCCCTCAGCTTCTCGTACTCCTCACGACTTACAGCTCTAGTCCCAACCAGTACTACCGAGTCCCTACCGAGGACCTCCACCAGTCTACTAACAACACAGGCGTGGCTCATCCTGCTACCCATGTACTCGTTCCTCAGGTCGGCGTGGGCGTCGAATACCACTACGCAGACGTTCTTGTAGTACTCTCCAGTAGCTCTAGCGGTACCGTAGGTTATGGTGTGCTCGCCCCCTAGGAATACCGGTACCCTACCCAGTGAGAACAGGTACTCTGACACCATCCTCACCACCTCCAAGGCCCTCTGGAGATTCTCATGGGCTACTACGATATCCCCCTCATCTACGTAAAGCACGCTCTCCAGGTCGACGCCGAACCTCATGGAGAAGTACTCGAGGTTCTGGGCGGCCAACCTTATGTACAGGGGCGCCAACCTGTAGCCGGGCCTGAAGGACGATGTCGCGTCGAGGGGGACTCCAACTATACTGAACGGCGTTTTACTGCGGTCCCCGCTAAACCCACCGAAGGTATACGGGGATCTTGCTATGAATACCTCCGCAGGGTGCGTAATCCCACCGAGAAAGAGCTAGGCAGTAGCCTATTAAAGTAGCTGGATAGACAACGTAGGTCCGAGGACGGAACTAACTTAACGAACTAGGCTGAGCTGGCGGAGGACTATATAGGGCTTGAGTACGGTAGTAGAGAGGTAGTGGGGTATGCATCAAGCTAAGCTCAGGTCCCCGATAGTTACGGTACTGGGTCACGTAGACCACGGGAAGACGACGCTACTCGATAGGATCCGGGGTACGGCCATAGTTAAGAAGGAGCCGGGGGAGATGACGCAGCATGTCGGTGCGTCCTTCGTACCTCTATCGGTTGTAGAGAAGCTCGTGGAGCCCCTCAAGAAGCTCTTCCCGATAAAGCTAACGATACCCGGTCTACTCTTCATAGACACCCCGGGGCACGAGATCTTCGCAAACCTCAGACGCCGTGGGGGTGCTGTAGCAGACTTCGCTATAGTGGTCGTAGACGTTATCGACGGGGTGATGCCGCAGACTGTTGAGAGTATAGAGATACTCCTAAGTAGGAAGGTCCCCTTCCTCATAGCTGCTAACAAGATAGATAAGATACGCGGGTGGAGGACGTACAACACGTACTCCTTCCTGGAGTCAGCCCGCGGGCAGAGCCCGGAGGTTCTCGAGGAGTTGGATAGGCTCATATACAGGTTAGTGGGACAGCTCTCGACCCTGTCAATACCCTCCGAGAGGTTCGATAGGATAAGGGATTTCACTAAGTACATAGCTATAGTACCCATATCCGCGAAGACCGGTGAGGGGTTGGCTGAGCTGTTAGCGGTCCTAGCTGGCCTAGTCCAGAGGTACTTAACGAGGAGGATAGCGGTAGCTGAGGGACCGGCTAAGGGCGTAGTCCTGGAGGTTAAGGAGGTAACCGGGTTGGGGAAGTGTATAGACGTCATAGTATACGACGGTATCATAGCTAGAGGGGATACCATAGTAGTTGGAGGTATTCCGGAACCCGTTGTAGCTAAGGTCCGAGCCCTACTAATGCCTAGACCTCTAGAGGAGATGAGGGTATCCGGGGCGGAGTTCGCCCAGGTCGATGAGGTAGCCGCTGCAGCTGGGGTCAGGATCGTAGCTCCCGGACTGGATAACGTAGTGGCTGGAGCACCCCTCTACGTAGCTAGGGGGGAAGGTGAGGTGGGTAGTCTAGTAGCTAAGGTTGCGGAGGAGGTCGGGCAGGTGAGGTTCCTTAAGAACATCAACGGCGTGGTAGTTAAGGCGGATACCCTAGGTACTCTAGAGGCCCTAGTGATGGCTCTCGAACGTAGGGGGGTCCCGGTTAGGCTGGCGGACGTGGGTCCTCTGACTAAGAGAGAGGCACTGGAGGCCTCCCTAGTCTTTAAGCAAAATAGGTACCTAGGTGCTGTACTACTGTTCAACGTCGGAGTTCTCCAGGATGCTGAGGAGATCTTGAGGAGCGAGGGTATCCCAGTATTCAGGGACAACATAATGTACAGACTCATAGAGTCCTACGAGAAGTGGGTTAAGGAGGAGAAGGCTAGGGAAGCTGAGAGGGAGTTCTCCTCATTAAGTCTACCAGCTAAGATCCGCGTCCTACCCGGCTACGTCTTCAGGAGGAGCGACCCGGCTATAGTAGGTATAGAGGTTTTAGGGGGTGTGCTGAGACCTGGTAGTAAGTTAATGCGTGGTGATGGCAGGACCCTAGGGGAGGTTATGCAGATCCAGAGTATGGGTAAGCCCCTTCGGGAAGCTAGGAAAGGGGATCAGGTAGCGATATCGATAAAGGGGAACGTCATGGTGGGTAGGCACTTCGATGAAGGTGACGTTCTCTACACCGAGCCCAGTGAACGCGAACTCGAGCTACTCCTCGAGAAGTTTAGGGATAGGGTAACGGAGGACTTGGTGGACGTTATTAAGGAGGTCATAGAGATCGCTAGAAAGAAGGATAAGCTATTCGGCTATAGGTTAGAGCAGTACCTAAAGGGTCTGAGAAAGTGAAAGTAGTGCTACTGGGTTTCGGTGGCTGGCTCAGCGACCCCAGCTACGGTACTACATCGCTACTCCTAGTAGATGAGGATGGGGGTACGGTCATCCTAATAGACCCGGGTGAGGGGGTTCTAAGGGACCTACACCTCTGTGGGTACGGGGACCTGCGGAGGATTAGAGCAGTCCTAGTAACACATAGACACGGTGACCACATCCTAGGACTCCCAACACTAGTCCAGTGGGCTAAGGTCCTCCAGCATAGGTTCACGGTAGTAGGTCCCCAGGATGCCCTCGGCTCCCTGAGGAGTATCCTCGAGGCTACTGGAGTCTCAAACTACGACCAATACCTAGAGCTACTACCGGTAGATGAGGGTGCTCAGCTAACTCTAGGGGGTCTAAGGGTCTCGTTCTTGAGAACCCCGCACACGGTCCCCAGCTTAGCTATCAGGGTGGAGAGCCGGGGTAGGGATTGCCTAGTCTACAGCAGTGATACCGCCTACAGTGAGGACCTGGTGAACTTCTCTAGGGGCTGTAAGTTACTGCTCCACGAGGTTACGTTCCTAGACGCGGACCCAATCCTACTTAGGAGGCTGGGCCACTCCACTGCCTCAGATGCTGTGAGGGTAGCTGAGGAGGCTGGTTGCGGTACCCTAATCCCGGTACACCTAGGTACATACAGTAGGGAGGATCTAGCAAGATACCTAAACCCCGCTGAAGGGCTGCAGGTAGTTATGCCAGAGAGGTGTCTAGAGCTGAAGCTTTAGTCTTTAGGGGAGGTTAGTGTTTGATGTTCTGGAGTTAGGTTTATAAGCTCTGGTTCTGTTCCTACTACTGGTGTCAGCTGTTTCAGAGCCTTCGGAGAGGTTGCTGAGACCTAAAGAGGTCTGCCGGAGGCTCGGTATCAGCTACTCCACCCTATCCAGGTGGGTTAGGGAGGGTAGGATCAGGGCTGTTAAGACTGCTGGTGGTAAGTACAGGGTCCCCGAGAGCGAGGTTAGGAGGATTGCCGAGGGGCTACCAATAAGCAGGGAGGTCAGGGCAGTTATCTACGCACGTGTGAGCTCCTCAGACCAGAGGAGCGACCTGGAGAGGCAGGTGCAGTACTTGACGCAGTACTGCTCTTCTAAGGGTTATAGAGTCGTAGATGTTTTGAGTGATGTTGCGAGCGGGTTGAAGACCGATAGAAAGGGACTATTGAAGCTCTTCAACTACGTTGTCAATAGACAGGTGGACATAGTTGTAATAACATATAGGGATAGATTGACTAGGTTTGGCTTCGAGTACCTAGAGCACTTCTTTAACCAGCATGGCGTTAAGATCGAGGTTGTATTCGGAGAGGAACCTAAAGACGCCTATCAGGAGCTCGTAGAGGACTTGATAGAGATTATAACGTCTTTCGCTGGAAAGCTCTACGGGATGAGGAGCCATAAGAAAAAGAGGTTGGTTGAGGGATTTAAGAGGTTGTTAGAGGAGGTTGAGAAGAGTGAGTGAACTCACTAGGACAGTTATTGTGCCGAGCGTTAAGCTCTCTGAAAAGAAATTCAGGGTCTTTAAGGAGCTTGAAGAGCTCTACAGGCAGATACTCGCGGAGCTCGTGGACTACGGCTTTAGAAACAACATCGACTCGTTCACTAGGTTGAAGAGGGATAAGTACCGCGAGCTACGTAGAAGATTCCCGCAACTACCTAGCCACTACATCCACACTGCCTGCCAGGACGCCTCCACTAGGATTAAGAGCTTCAACAAGCTCAGGAAGAAGGGTTTGGCAAAGTCTGAAAAGCCTGAGGTCAGTAGGGTTAGTATTTGGCTAGACGACCACTTGTGGAGGCATATAGGGTACACAGCTATTCTCATCTACACTCACAGAGGATGGATACCAGTAGAGCTGGTGCCTCACAAGCTGTACTGGAGGTACATTAACAATGGATGGGCTCTGAGAACGCAGCCAAAGGTAAAGATCGACTGCAAGCGCAAGAGACTGCTAATACACTTCGTGTTTGTCAAAACCACCAGTACTGGTAAAGACGGTGCCAAACGTGTTATTTCTGTTGACGTTAATGAGAATAACATAGCCGTCAAGGTTCTCGGTAAGGTGTATATCCTTGAGACGGGGATTAAGAGGATTACCATTGGATACGCTAGGTATAGAGAAGTTGTGCAGAGCGTTAAGGACAATGGATATGTCGGTAGAGCTATTCGTGGTAGAGAGCGCAAGAGGAAGAAAGATATTAGGTTGAAGATCGCGAACACGGTCGCCAATACTGCTAAGAACATCAACGCTGTGGTTGTATTGGAGAAGCTCCCCAAGCAGTGCCCGAGGAACATGATTAAAGGCGTTAAAGACCCAGCACTAAGGCATAGGATATACCAAGCAGGATTTAGAGGCATTGTTAGAGCTATTGAGGAGAAGTGCTTGGAAAGAGGAGTCCCCGTGGTTAAGGTAGACCCAAGAAATACTTCCTCCACATGCCCATACTGCAGCTCTAAGCTGATGAGGGGCGATGCCCCGAGGCAACTCAAATGCCCTAGGTGCGGGTTTAGAGCTGGCAGAGATGTAATTGCAGTGTTAAACCTCGAGAAGAAGTATTCAACTTCCAAGGGGCTCGTGCCGTTGGCCCCGATGCCCCATGACCCCGCTCTTGAGGTAGTTGTACTACCAATGAAGGAGTGGGCGAGGAGGAAGTCCCTAGATGCGATAAATAAACATGGACTAATGAGGATGAGCATCTAGGGACAAACGGAGGTTAGTAGGACCCTATTAACAGGATCCTCTTGATGATCTCTACAACCCTACTTCTCCTCTTAGGTACGTTCACCGCGGCCTCCTCACCGTAGATCGCGGCTCTCAGTATCCTAACCTGCTGATCGGAGATATCTACCGGCTCGATCCTCTCAGCTATGAAAATGAGTCTATCCAGCTCCTCCTCTGAGGCGTAGTCTAGGGGGGTCCCCCTCCTACCGCCCTCCTCCCAGCGTTTGTAGAGCTCTGAGACTATGCCCACAGCCTCCTCGTTCGAGTAGAAGGCGACCTTCCTCCAGGGCTCTGCACTCAGATCTACTAGGCTCATGAGCTTCCTCTTCTTACTCTCCAAGCTGGAGTTCGTTACCAGCACCCAAGTTTATTAACTTTCGAATGTAATAAATCCCCGGTAGGTCTTGAGCGTTGAGCAGAGAATCCTTAGGTACCTAAGGGAGAACCCCGGGGCGACGCCTAGGGCTATAGCCGACGCTCTCGGTATCTCCCTTACACAGGTACGTGTAGTACTCAACAGGTTGCGTGACCTAGGTTACGTAACGAGAGTTCCGGGTGGTGGCTACTACGCGAGAGCTATGCAGAGTCCGGCTAACGCCTCAGAGGTAGAGGTGGAGGGTACCTCGGCTACACCTACACCCACAGGGGTTCTCGACGTCGTAAAGGGGTTGGAGAGCGAGGTTAGGGAGTTACGCCAGCGCTTAGAGAAGCTTGAGAAGGAGGTCCGCGAGCTGAGGATCGCGGTCGAGTCTCTAGGTAGGACTAGGGTGCAACAGTCTCAGGAGCAGCTACAGGATAGGTTTACCAAGGAGGTTAAGGCTAGGAAGGTACTCAAGCTATCCGAGGCCCTGGCTATAGCCTCCAAACCCTTAGATGAGTACGTTAAGGCCGGGGTTGTTAAGGTCTTCGCAGATCTAGTTGTAGATAGGGAGTTCTTCGAGGAGTTCTCCAGGAAGTTCCCCATAAAGAAGGCGCAGCTCAACGAACTTAGTGATATGGAGAGGGAGCTACTAAACTCTCTAATAAAGGAGGGGTTGGTCTACCTTTACGGAGGTAGGGAGTACAGGCTCTCGAAACCCTGAAGAACTTCTAAACCCCCGACCTGCGCTAGGGGGCCTCAGTCTAGGGAACCCTAGTGTCTGAGACCTCTTAACTCAGCTATGAGGTGCCTAACCTCCGGTAGTATGAGCTTAGTTAGAGCCGTTTCAACAGCCTCCGGAGAACCCGGGACGGCGAAGACCAGTCCATCCCCCACCGCACAGGCTGTAGCTCTAGTAGCTAGGGCAGCAGTACCGTACCTTAGGTAGGTTAGGTATCTGAAGAGTTCTCCAAAACCCGGTATGTCCTTACTACACATAGGTCTTAGTACGTCAACTGTTACATCCCTAGCCCCGAGCCCCGTCCCCCCCGTAGCTAGGACGACATCGCACTTAGCTAGGAGGGTTCTCAACGCCCTCTCGATGTCTGCGGGCCTGTTCGGGGTTACGGTAGTCTCCCCCAGCTTAATACCGTACTCTGGGAGGATACTGGCCACTAAGGGGGTGACCCTGTCGTTAGTCAGACCTTGGAGTACCTTATCGCTTGTCACTAGTAGGCACAGGGTCACCTCCAGGTGCTCTGATACCCTTCTATGCTCTTCGACAGGCACAGCCCATCCCTAGGGTGGACTCACTACGGGCCCTCCCGACTACTTGGGTACTCTCCTACTGTAGAGTTCAGCTATATCGTAGCCGAAGAGTTCTCGGAACCTCCTCCTACCCTCCTCAGTCATGCGGCTGGGGTCCCACGGAGGGTCGAGGACTATATCTACGTTCACTTCGTTGATCTCCTTAAGGTCTGCAAGTTCCCTATAAAGAGCTTCCTGGACTTGGTAGATTATTAGGGACGAGACCGGACACGCGGGGGCTGTTAGGGTCATCCTAATTCTAACAATCCCCCTCTCTTCATCTACATCTATACCGTAGACTAATCCAAGGTCCCATACACTGATAGGTATCTCCGGGTCGTACACGGTACTCAAGGCCTTTTTAACCCTTTCAACTACCTGGGCTTTGTCGAGTACCACCTTTAACACCATTAATGTGTAGTACAGTATCTTATAAGTTGTAGGTACTTTGGTGTGAGTGAAAGGTTTATTACTTACCGTATCCAACACGAGGTAGGTACGTAGTGGGAGATGGACGGCAGTACAGGTAGGGGAGTAAGAACAGCTGGGGAGGAGGTGGTAGTACCGGATACTACCGTTATCTACAATGGAGTCCTTAGAAGGTTGATTATGGAGGGGGTGGTGAGGAGCGTTATAGCTATTCCTAAGGAGCTGATACAGTTCTTCGACAGGATGGTTAGGGAGGGTAAGGCTCTAGGTATGGTAGCTTTAGAGGAGTTAAGGTTAATTAGGAGTCTTGCTGAGCGCTACGGAATTGAGATTAGGACTGCTACTATAGGTAGGAGGGTTGAGGAGGATATAGATACCTTAATTAGGGAGTTTGCCTACGAGAATGGCTATACCCTAGTTACCTCATCAAGACCTCAGAAGTTATCTGCAGAGGTACTTGGGGTTAAGGTTGTCTATAGAGAGCCTGAGAGGATTCAACTCAAGGAACTCGAGAAGTACTTCGTAGGAAACGTTATGAGCGTCCACCTAAAGGAGGGGGCCCCACCGATGGTTAAGAAGGGTTACCCAGGTAGGTGGACTTTAGAGAAGGTCTCAGATACTCCCTTAACAAGGGAGGAGATAGAGGGCCTTGCGGAGGAGATAATCGAGGCTACTAAGACTCTTCAGGATGCTGTGATAGAGATTGAGAGACCTGGGTCGACTATAATACAGCTAGGGGACTATAGGATAATAGTGACTAGGCCTCCTATGAGCGATGGCTGGGAGATAACGGCCGTGAGACCGCTAGTAAGGCCTAGACTCGAGGACTACAACCTCCCTGAGAAGCTCCTAGCTAGACTTAGGGAGAGGGCTGAGGGGATAGTAATCGCCGGGGCCCCCGGTATGGGGAAGACGACCTTCGCCCAGGCCCTTGCAGAGTACTACGTTAGGTTGGGGAAGATAGTTAAGACCGTGGAGTCTCCGCGCGATATGAGACTACCACCTCAGGCTACCCAGTACTCCAAGGTCTACGCCTCCCCAGAGGAGCTACACGACATACTGCTACTGAGTAGACCTGACTACACGATCTTCGATGAGATGAGGAATGACGAGGACTTCAAGCTGTACGTAGACCTAAGGCTAGCAGGTATAGGGATGGTCGGGGTGGTACACGCCTCCTCACCTATAGACGCTATACAGAGGTTCATAGGTAGGGTAGATATAGGTATGCTACCATCCGTAGTCGACACCCTAATCTTCATAGACTCGGGGCAGGTTAGGAAGGTCTACGCCCTAGATATAACGGTTAGACTACCGACAGGACTCAGGGAGGCTGACCTAGCTAGACCCGTAGTTGAGGTAAGGGATGCCTTAACAGGTGAGCTGGAGTACGAGATATACACCTTCGGTGAGCAGACTACGGTAGTACCAGTTAAGAAGGTAATCGCATCGACGTTGGGGAAGAGTGTGGAGAGCCTTATAAAGTCGTACCTACCGTCAGCCGAGGTAGTATACGAAGGGGAGAGGATCACCATTAGAGTCCCCAGGGAGGAGGCTAAGAACCTAAGTAAGATAAGGCGAAGATTGAAGAGGATTAAAGAGCAACTCGGGGCGGAAGTATCAATAGAGGTAACCTAGGGATACTCGCGAGACTTCAGCAAGTAGCTGTAGAAAAGAATAGCGTTGGACTTTATATACAGAACTTGGAATACTGAAATACGTGTGTTATAGGGAGTGTTAGTATGAGCTTTAGAGGTCTACCGAATTTACTGAAGGAGTGTAGGCTTTTAAACATTTCTAGCTCTATACGCTACTGGAGAGCTCCTCCTAGCCTTAACCCTTCTCACCATAGCCTTAAGAAGGAGGTTTGAGAGCGGGCCTTCACGAAATTAAGTCAATGAAATCTTAGAGTCATACAGCAGATATAGTCTCAGCGGCTGTGAGGTACGATTCATAATGACCTAAGCCGGCTTAGCTTATGAAGCGATCTCCTATCGACGACCTAAGCGCCGCGGAACGTTTAACCTTAGTAAGACTGGTGAGCTAACTGAGATAGGGGTAAAGGACCGAAGGCCCGGGCTTGGGTCGAACCTCAGGAGGGATGTAATCTCAAACCTCCTCGCCTAGGAAACTCTCACCTCTCTTAGGGTGGGGAAGGGTTGTGAACTTAAGAGGAGTTTGGAGCCGCCGGCGGGATTCGAACCCGCGACCACCGGCTTACGAGGCCGGCGCTCTACCGGGCTGAGCTACGGCGGCTCCGTTTGAGTAAAACCCGGTAGAACCTTATAAGGTTTGCAGCTATCTCTAGGTTAACCTAGTGCTATCTCTACTTTAGAGGGTTAGGAGTAGTGCTGCCGGTATCACTATGCCTGTCGTAATTAGCGTAACTACGAGAAGTCTTGCGGTTAGTTTACCGAGGGAGTCCACTAGCTGGGTTAGTTTCCATACACTATCTCCGGCCAGTTCTACATCTGAGAATATGTGCTCTAGAGTTACGTACCTAGCCGGTGCCTCGCTCTCTACGGCGTCATCAAGAGCCTTCAGTATAGCTTGGTAAAGGTACTCGCAGTCTGAGACTACGTGGTAGGGTTTCTCCTTGAAGGACGCGGCACAGCTGTGGTCGTCCGGTGTTACCACTAGCGGTTCCTCAATACCCCTCTCCCTAAGTAGAGCAACGATCTTCTCCCTAGTTTCAGCACTCATGTTATTACCGTAGACGTAGACTATCGCGTACCTAGTTCCGTCACTGTAGCGGAGTGTAGCTACCTTAACTCTATCGGAGCATAGCTCTCTACACATAACCCCGGAGGCCTCACCGTAACCTAGGTAGAACCCCTCTTCACTACAGCTACTGAGGTTCTGTAGCTTTTGAGTAAGGGAGTGGGGGATTTCGGATTCGCCAACTCTCTCCCCTTTAGCTGAGTGGGAGTCTGCTACCGCAACTAGGTTAAGGGATTTACTCTCAGCCTGAATCTCCTCACCGAGCTTCCAAAGGCTGTAAGGAAGGTCGTCGTTACCCCTCTCAATGTTCGTTAGGTACCCGATGAGAAGAGTCGGTCCTCTAATGACGTAGAGTTCCCACCCATTCTCTCTAACTACCTGTGGTCTGCAAAGACCCATCCTAGCTATTAGTGGACTATAACTACTTATCGTTGCTGCGACAGCCCCTGCTATCTCCAAGCTCTGAGTATAGGTAGCTACGTTCCTCTCATGCGATCCTGGGGTATGGAAGATTAGGGAGTCTATTACAGGACCCAGCCTCTCCTCTAGGAGGTAGGGGAACCTAGCCGAACCAATACTCCTAAAGGGGCCGAAGTGAAAACCTGGGTAGACTAGTGCTACTGGATTACCGGTCTCCCTAAAGAATACAACAACTTTAACACTTACCCTACTGCTTACTCCATAATTACGGAATAGGTCCTCCAGAGCCTCACGATCTCCGAGGATCCAGGCCCTAGTAAAAGCTCTGATAGCCTTAATAGGTGACACCCCTCTCTTCCAGCCACACCTCTCTATGATGAAAATAGACGTAATTCCGGTAACTGAGGAGATTGTGGATGCTAGTAGGGCTGTAGCTAGAACCTCATACGGTAGGCTTAGACTAACTACAGCCCTACCTAGGGTTGTTGCCAAGGCCGTCGAGGCCGTCGAGACAGCTACAGCCACGGGCACTCTCAAGAAAGCTACCAAGATGTACGTTAGGAAGCCTGAACCAGTCGAAAGCCCCACTCCAGCAAGGCCCCCAAATCTACCCAGGATTAGCTCAGCTGGGAGTATGGCTAGGAGTGTTACGAAGGTTAGGTTTAGGAGCCTTCTGGCGTTGAATACCCTAGTCCTTATGAGGGGCGATAATGTAGCTACGAACAGTAGTACCTCAAGGGAGTAGAGCTCAACGGCTTCGACTAGTCTAGTTGCGTCTAACGTTGGAAGAGTTAGTAAGGTAGAGTAGACAAGTATTAACACTATCACAAATGTTATAGATGTGGTAACTCTCGTTGGAGATGCCGTAATTATCCTGTAGTACCTTCCTACAATGGCTTCGGTATTCACAAGAACCACCTGGGATTTAATGTAACCTGCAGCAATAGCGGGGGACTCACGCAGTTCCCCGTTTTGTGTATTCTGCGGGTGTTCTAGGTCCCCAGTTTTAGGGCGTACCTACCGGGTTTTACTATACCCAGTGCCTTAGCTAGCTGAGACCTTTCTACATTGACTATAACCACCATACCAGACCACGCCTCAGTGAAAGAACTCGAACCGCAGGAAGGACACACAACGACTTCATGAGGTACTAGAAGCTTACACTTTGTGCAGGCCTTAAACGGTTTCCTAACCTGCTTAGGCAAGTACTATCACCCTAGTGATACCTTTCCTAGACCCGGCTGTCTCATAGTCATAGCTATCTTAAGAATAGATGGCCTGGATAGTGATACTGCAGTTATTCTACCGCGGACCACATCCCCCTTACTAAACCTGACCTTAGTCTCCTCACCTTCGAGTACGCTCATCTCCTCCCTATAGATCATCCTATCGTCACTTACCTGCGATATATGTACTAAAGCATCTACAGGCCCTATATTAACGAAGAGTCCGATCTTCTTCACATCAACTACTATACCTGTAACTACCTCGTTGACTACAGGGTAGAAGGTTAGTAGCTCTACGATAGCCCTGTGGTACGTCGCCCCGTCACCGGGAATTATTGTTCCCTCAGGCTCTACCTCTACGTCAGTAACTGCGAGTATAAGTCCGAGGTCTGGGCTAAGGGTCCCCACATACTTCTCAGTAAGTACATCACTAGCAACCTTAGTTATATCCTCCCCGAACTTATCCGGAGGGATTCTCACTACATCCTCTACTTTAACCAGCCTCAGCATCACTACTCGCTATAGTACACTGCGGTAGGGTATTTAAGAGTATATTAGTTATCTCTACGTAATCTCCGAAAGCTCTACTAGAATAGGTTCGCTCAGAGATGGTGCATCTACTAGAGCCTCATCGAACCCCAGTCTACTTAGTAGAGAATACCTATCACTACTCAGGTTCATCGACCTAGCTATGGTCTGTATGTCCTCTGCTGATCTTAAGGTCTTCACTACCTTAATGTTGGTGTTATTCATAGCTTCGAAACCTAGTGCAGCTGGGGATTGGGTAATCACTATGAGGCCCATATTGAGCTTTCTAACCTCAGCTAGGTACCTAGCTAGAAGGTCCCCACGTGAGGCCACATTATGTGCCTCCTCAACTATAACGAATACCCTACCATCAAACAGCTTCCTCTCCTGAATGTACCTAATGGAGTTCAGGGTACTGAGGACTGCTAGACGCTTAAGTTCTAGAACTCGTAGACTGCTTAGGTCTACAGATACACAGTTCCCCCTAGAGAGGAGCGTGCTGTTCAGCTTCTCTGGCGGAGCTATCCTGAGGAGCTTTCCGTACCTAACAAGAAACGAGAGCTTCCTAAGTAGAGAGGCCTTTGTTTCGATTTCCCACCTAGCTTCAGGTACGTAGGATTCTAGTAAGTCTAGTAGAAACTCTACGTTACTAGTCTTCCTCAGTACCTTAGTTAGTAGGTACGACTGTGGGGGTGTTAACTCTAGTACCTCCTCCAGTAATGAAACTACGTCTAAGGGATCCTCAACCGGGATCTCTACAGGCTCCTCCCTACCTATCCTTATCACCCTATCCGCGACATCACAGTACTCACCGTACCAGTCTAATACCACTACAGCACCGTGTCTAGACAGTAGCCTGGCCAACCTCTTAGCTAGGCTAGTCTTACCAGAGCCTGTAGATCCTACAATAAGGCAGTGACGTAGAACATCGTCTACACTTACAACTACGGGTAGCCTGAGGAAGTTCTTAGTTATGCCCAGTACAACCGTACCCTCAGATAAATGGTGCGGCCTTTCGTAAACCAGCTCCCTAACATCAACATTACACGACCTAAGGAACCTTACTATAAAGGGACTGTCCCGCATTCGGATGGTATTACCCTAATATCATCGCCTAGGACATACTTAACTAAGGCAGCTAAACGCTCTGAACACGAAGTCTTAGAGTAGGTTTCAATGTAAACCCTGAGAAATCCTTCTGAGAACTCCTCTACTACCCTAACTCTATTGGAGTTGCAGGCTGTAGTAGCGGCCCTAATCAGCTCTACAGCCTTCACTTCGACAGGTCTCCTAGAGTATATCCATAGGGTTTCACAGATCAGTAGCACCCCCAGTTAATAGTAGCTTATAAAGAGCTAGCTTCTTTCCATTGTGAATGGTAAGGGTTTCTGCCTACCCCTCCTAAGCAGGTACAGAGTGCTCATAGGTCAAGGTAGTGGAGTATATTGTATATCTTAGTTAGAAACCCCCTGTCTCAGCTATCTACAGACATAAGCCCGTTATGGCAATACGGAAATCTAGCTGAGAAGTAGCCCCTTTCTAAGCGATGGACTCCGGTAAGTTGGAGGTGAGGGCGGTTGAGACATATAGGCCATTACGAAGTTGTCGGTAAGTTTAAATACTGCTAAGGCTGTAGCGCAGTATGGCTACTACTCCTCCGAAGGCCTTGTTTAGCCACTCGTACTCCATGAAGTCCTCACTAACTACTACAAGTTCTACTCCTCTATCCTCAGCGATCTTCTTGAACTCTGCTAAGTTCGGGTGATCTTCGGTTACTATCAGAGCCTCAACCGCACCAAGCTCTAAGGCTTTTCTAATCTCGGCCTCACCGTAGGTTGCAAGACCGTCATCCTTAGCTAGGTGGTACTTAAACTTCTCTAGTACATCCCTGACCCTATGGTACTTGGTCTCCTTTATAAATTCCCTAGCCCTCTCGACGAGTTCCCTGAGCCCTGGCTCACCTTGGGAACTTACATCGACGGGGCCTCCAATAATAATCTTCTGAAGTCTATAGTCAAGGAATGAGCCTTTAATGAAGTCGATCTTGGAGTAACCCGGCCCACCTATTAGTATCCCCTTAAGTTTACCACCCTCCAGTAGCGGCACGAAGTAGTTATTAGCCTTCTCAGCAACCTTCTTGTAGAACTCCTCGACCATCTCCTCTATAATCCTATCAAACCTTCTCTGAGACCAGCCTCCCTTTGTATGCTTACCCGGTATGTAGCCTTCAAGCTCGTCCAGTACTACTATAGAACCTCCCTTAAGTAGCCCTATAGTAGCCTCGTCTCTCTCTACTACTATAAGGCCGTAGACATCGCTCTCCTCGATCATGCTCTCCAGGAACTCGGTATGGAAGTACTTGTCAGTTCTATAGAAGAAGACGCTGACAGGCTCCGGAGGGGAGAACACCAGGACTATGGTCTCACCGGTTTCATCGTGCTCCCCAGCGAACACTATGAGACCGTTCGGAGGGGTTTTAGGTATCTTTAGTAGCCTATCTATAGCAGCTTCTAAGGCGAACTGAACTTTAGACCTAGTCCTCTTTAGCTTAATGTTCTCAGTTATGGAGAGCTCCTGCCTGAGTAGGCCTACTACATCGCTTATAGGTCTACCAGGTGGTATGTAGAGCGACAGAAGTGTAGTTGCGTGTGCACTCCACTTCTTCAGCTCCCTAATTATGGGCTTAAGCTCCTCCTTCCCGATAGTTAGGTTACCGGAGCTAAATGCCCAACACCTCGGGACGTACGGGCTATGTACCTAGTTCGCTAGGCTTTGCAGCTCTTATAGTTACTAAGCTGTTATCGGCGATGCCGACATTCCTTAAGTCAGAGCTACCCCAGACCTCCCCTCTCGGGACATTCTCATTAAGTACTGTTTTTAGTTTAACCCTCTTCCTGTGTACTGAGATCTCCGCGTAATCGCCTACAGAAAGCTCCTTAGCGAGCTCCGGGTTTAGGTGTATAGTACCGGGTTTGACCTCGGGGTTGTACTTAAGCCTAATCCTCATCTCCGTAACGACCTTCCCCCGCTTCCTAAGCTCCTCAGCTGGAGGGATTACTGCTAGTAAAGCCTTTATATCCCTCTTCTTACCTGCCTCCTCAGGACTCTGTACCGATTCCTGCAACCTCCCCCTGCCACCAACTAAAGAAATCCACGAAACTACTTATAAGCTTGAGAGTTGGTGTTTGCGTGCGGTACCGTAGTGAAGGGCTTAATCGAGGAGCAATCCACTAGTGGATTTACCAGAGTAGCTATAATCTCGCTACCCTCCTCATAGCCTTCACTATCTTCCGGTACCTCAACTACAGCGTTCCCTCTTATTAGGGTTGACAGTATCCCGGAGCCGGTAAGCCTTAGAGGTACTATAAGCACCTCACCCCCCTCAATACAGGCTACGGCACGGTAGAATGACCTAAAACCTGGTTCGTTTGGTAACCTCCTGGTAAGCCTACCGCGGACGGTGGGCTTAGGTTCAGGTATACCATTGAAGAGCTTGTAGATCAGCGGTCTAAGGAATAGCTCTAGGCTTATGTAGGCGGCTACTGGAAGCCCTGACACTAATAGAACGGGTTTTCCATCGATAACGTATGCTCCACAGGTTCTACCAGGTCTTACTCTAACGCCGTGGAATACCCTTCTACCACGTCCCAGGGATTCCAAAGCCCTAGAGCTTAGGTCCCTATCACCTACCGACGTACCTCCGGTTACTATAACAACATCCGAAATTCCTAGGGATCTTTCAACAGCCGTAGCTATATCCCCTACACTATCCGGTACTACGTACGTTAAGGCTACTTCTCCCCCAAGTTCAACTATATACGAGACTACCAGAGGGAGGGTATAGTTAGGTATAACCCCCTTCACCAACTCGCTTCCAGTACTGACTACGGAGACTCTAACATCCCTAAAGACCTCTACCTCCTCGTAACCTGAAGCCTTTAGAGCGGCTACGTGCCACGGTCTCAATCTAGTACCCCTACGCACTACTATATCGCCAGCACGGAGGTCCTCCCCCTTAAATGAGATGTTAGCGTATCTAGGATAGCTTCGGTAAACGTAGACCCTATCCCCAACTACTCTACAGTACTCTATAGGGATAACGACGTCGGCACCCGTAGGTATGGGAGCTCCCGTCGAGACTCGAACCGCCTCAGAGCGACGTATTGCAGGTACTTCATTCGAGTCTACGTCTACAGACCCGATAACCTTAAGTAAAACCGGGCTTCCTTCAGAAGCACCCACGATGTCCGCGAAAGATGCTGCAAAGCCATCTACCGCGGATCTATTAAACGGAGGTACATCAACTTTTGATACATAGTCTCTGTACGAATACCTACCCACCGAGCTGGTGAGGTCTACTACCTCACTAGCTATCTCTACGTTAACCTCTTCAAGTAGTCTCCTTAGAGCCTCCTCGTAACTTATTAACTCTAAGCGGGACATCCCCCAGGACCTCCAAGTTAGAGGGAAGTTATTTTAATATATCTACAACGCACTTCACATAACGCTCATTAAGCTACCTATGGGGTTATCTAGGTCTCAACGAACTTGGGAAGACCTCTCGGTGCGGAGCTCTTAGATTTCCTACGTCTCCTCCCCTCCGGATTCCTCCTCACTAAGCAAGTCGAGGAATATCTCGTAGAATTCCTCCTTCTCCTGCTCTATCTCCTCCTGACTCCTACCAGCACCACGACCCTCGCTGACCACTGAGGTGGTCTTAACCCTACCCCCAGTACTGGGTTTACCCGAGAGTTTGTAACCGCCTCCACGACCGGACCTCTCCTCGTAGCCACAGTTAGGGCACTTATAGACGTACGTGTCACCACTCCGCTGGGGAATCATTACCGTACCACACTTGGGGCAAAACTTCGTTCCATCTCACCTCAGATACTGGCTCGTTAGGTGTTTATAAACTTTTCCCAGCTTTGATCCGTGTTCAGCTAATGTGTTACTCGCAGGGGCTGTAGTTAAAAAGTTCCGAATCCGGAACCCTTATGGTGGCTAGACCGGATGAAGGTAGCTATAATACACGAAGCACCGGTACCTACATCTAGTAGTAGACAACTTATGATGGCCTTCATGAAGAGGGCCGTTAAGGTGGTCTACCTAAGGCTTTCAAGGTTAACTTCTTACATCTCAAACTCTGGTAGCTGGGTAGGTGTTGGAGCAGATGTTCGACTAGACGACTTAGATGTTGCGGTAGTTAGGGGTTTGGGTAGCGTTGCTACTCTTGAAACACTCCTCCGTCGCGTAAACGTTTTAAAGCAGATGGAAGGCCTTGGAGTTCTCGTAGTAAACCCCATAGAGTCCATCCTAAAAGCACGTGACAAGCACCTATCACTGATGGAACTAAGGAGAGCGGGTCTCTCAGTACCGGATACTGCCGTTGTAGAGGACGTTTTTGATGCTGTTGAGATAGCTAAGAAGTGGGGTAGAGTCGTCATAAAACCACTAGTAGGTAGTATGGGCTATGGTAGTATTCTAGCTAGCGACCCGGATATGGTGTACAATGTAGGAAGACTTCTCCAGATGCACGGCCTCCCGATATACGTACAGAAGTATACGCGTAAATACGAGAGGGATATTAGAGTAATCGTCATAGGGGATAAGGTCCTGGGTGCTATGTACCGCTACTGTCCAGAGGGTACGTGGAAGACCAATGTCTCTCAAGGTGCTAGAACTGAGGCTATGGAGCTCACTCCAGAGCTGGCTGAAGTAGCATTAAGAGCTACTAAGACCTTGAACCTACTGTACTCAGGCGTAGATATAGGGGAGACTGACGAGGGGTACGTAATCTACGAGGTTAACGCAACACCACAGTGGGAAGGATTCGCAAGAGCTACTGGGATAAACCCCGCCGAACACATAGCTGACCTAGTTATTCAGCTAGTAAAGAGCTGAGACACCCCCCAAGGGAGGAATCAGGTTTTAGGATGTTTCAAAGGGCTGGATCCCCCTTAGGGTGGTTCACTGGTTCTCTACATCTATCATCTGCGGGGCAGTAAGGAGGGCCGAGCTCCCTTCATCTTAACCAGTTTACGTAGTTGCCTACCCCGCATCCCCGTGGAGGGCTTAGGGGTAACCACATCCATGTAACCTCATCACCGGGAACTACCAATCAGGGAAAGGCTATAAGCTTTCCATCCTTAGAAGGGCGTGGCTTTAAGTTTTAAGGAAAAACTTACTTAGGCTTTACCTACTCCTCCTCTTTCTTTTCTTTCTTTTCCTCCTTCTTCTCCTCTTTAGCTCTCGATGCTGCTATTACGTCATCTATTCTCAGTATCATAGTGGCAGCCTCAGTACCGGCCTTAATGGCGTTGATTTTGACTACAAGGGGCTCTATGACCCCCATCTTCCTGGTGTCCTCTATGTTTCCAGTAAATACGTTAATTCCGTAGTACTTGCCGCCTGGCTGGCTATGAGTCCTCCTTAGCTCGCTTAGCTTCTCGATCGGGTCTAGACCGGCGTTCTCTACTAGGGTTGCCACTATACCTTCTAGAGCCTTAGCGAAGGCCTCTATTGCCAAGGACTCCTTACCGCCGACCTTATTCGCGTACCCCTTGATGTGCCTGGCTAACTCTATTTCAAATGCTCCAGCTCCGTAGACTATCTTCGGCACCTTCACTACATCTGCTACAACGCTGAGAGCGTCTCTAAACACCCTCTCAGCCTCGTCAACTATTCTCTCTAAGCCTCCTCTAATGACTATGCTCACTGCCTTCGGATTCTTAGTACCCTCCACAAACACCATCTTATCCTCTCCAACCTTTCTCTCCTCTACTAGCTCAGCGTAGCCTAAGTCGTTTTCGGTGAGGTCCTCTACGTTGCTTACTATCCTACCTCCAGTAGCTCTCTCAAGTTTCTCCATGTCCGACCTCTTAACCCTTCTAACAGCTAGTATACCCCTCTTAGCTAGGAAGTGCTGAGCTACGTCATCAATACCCTTCTGACATATAACAACGTTAGCACCTACAGACACTATCTTATCGACCATCTCCTTCAGTATGTTCTCCTTCTCCTCCAGGAATTTCCTCATCTGCTCCGGGTCACTTATCCTTATCTCAGCGTCTATCTCAGTCTTCTCTATCTCTAGCGGAGCATCTAGTAGGGCTATCCTAGCCCTCTCAACCCTCTTAGGCATACCTGGGTGGACTACCTCCTTGTCTAATACGATACCGTATACTAGCTTCGTATCGGCTAGGGAGCCTCCGTGCTTCTTTATTATCTGGACGTTATCGATGTCTACGTACTTCCTACCCCCCCTCTCTTCAACTATCTGCAGAACAGCCTTTACAGCTATCTCTGCGAAGTAGTCCCTAACACCGTGCACAGCCTTACTTGTTAAGGCTGTTGAGGCTATATTCTTTAAGGTTTCAAAGTCCTGGATGTCAACATCCTCTGCGAGCTCCTGTGCATATCTACTTGCCTCCTCTAAGGCCTTCTTGTATCCGTTAACTATTACGACCGGGTGAACGTTCTTCTCTAATAGCTCCTCAGCGGCCTTAAGTAGCTCTCCAGCGAAGATTACCGATGTCTTAGTTCCGTCGCCAACCTCCTCGTCCTGGCCCTTAGCAATCTGGACAAGCATCTTGGCAGCTGGGTGCTGGACATCCATTTTATCGAGTATGGTAGCACCGTCGTTAGTTATCGTAACGTCGCCTATAGTGTCTACAAGCATCTTGTCCATACCGCGAGGTCCGTACGTGGTCCTGAGCATCTCAGCTATCGTTATAGCAGCCATCATGTTGTTCCTCAGGGCCTCGAAGCCGGCCGTCCTAGTAGACCCCTCCTTGAGTATTAGGACTGGAATACCCTGAGTTGGTACTATAGCAGCCTTAGCCTTCTCCGCCATCTTTACACTCCCGTAGATCTTACATAAAACTCTTCTATTTAAGCTTTTATGCAGCCCCAGGTAGGGGTCTTCTAGAACCCGGCACTAGAGCCAGACGGGACTCTTACGGTAGGTGATTGAGTGACCTCAGCGTAACGCTGATAAGGCATCGGTACCTACTTGCCGGGTACACATCATCGGCTCCGAAGTCCTACTTTCTAAGAGAGCTTTAATGCTTTTATCCTAGACCTCTAGAGGACCTAGGGGTAGCTGTGATAAGAGTTAGCCGCGAAGCTGTCTACAGGTTTAGGAAGGGGGGTGTCGAGGGGGTGGTAGAGATAGTAGCAGGACCGCGAACTAGGTACGTAGTGCTACACAAAGTCCTTAAGGGTAAGTACACGATCGAAGATAGAGAGGAGGAGTGGAATCTCCTAGAGCACCAGGCCTTTAAGGATGTAAAGGACGTGGTCGTAGACTACGGTGAACTACCTCTAGACATTAGGAGGGCTTTAGCCAGGGCTAGGAGTTGATACTGGGGTCCCGCCTCAGTAGTAATCTCCTAGAAGCCATACGTTACCCACGTAGACCTCCTCAAGCCCCGCTTTGCGAGCTTCGGCATAGGCCTCCTCGGCGTGCCGCCTACTGGTCTTCGGCAGGTCTCTGAGGATATTGTCTGGGTGGAAGGCTAGGAGTACGTAAGGTATCCGGGGGTTTACCGAGGCTATGTAGTTAGCTATCTGACCAACCTCGTAAGCATCTACGTAACCAGGTACCAGTAGGGTACTCACCGTAAGTAGTGGAGGCTCCTCCCTCTCCTTAGCCAACCTAGCTACTATCCTTACGTTGGTCTTCACCCTCTCTACAGCCTTACGTCCGTCCACACCGGTTAAGGCCTCGTAGATCTCTGGGGTCCACGCCTTCCAGTCGATCTTAACTATCCCCCCGGATACTAAGCTCACCCCAGCCATGCTCTCCATAATCTTCGGATTCTCGAGACCGTTGGTCTCCCAGCAAACCCTCTTAACCGACCCGGAGGGAGCTTCAGATAGTAGTTTACGTGAGGCTGCGAGGGCGTGAACCACCTGGGGACCCGGATCACCACCGAAGTAGCACACGCAGGTTACCCTAGGGTTGAGGGCGGCTTCGACCAGCTCCTCTACGGACTTAAAGTACCTCCTCCTAGCGTACTCATTTACGAGTACGCTCTTATGTTCCCAGTTCTGACAGAAGAGGCAATCCAAGTTACAGGCGAAGTAGAAGACTGCTAGATTATAGTAGCCAACCTCAATACCCCTAAATGCGGTGTACTTCGGGTACCCCCTAGAGGTATTAGCCGGGCACACTGGACCGGCGACGCAGTTAGTGGGGTGTGGGTCGTAGTACCACATAACTAGGCCGACGTCGGGTCTTCCAGTAATCGGAGATAGCCTGCCGCCTAGGTTACGCCAGAACCCGCAGTAACCCGTAGAGCCTTGGGGTATTTCACACTCATTAACACATAAACCGCACCTAACGCCACCTCCCCGGGGAACCTCCTCAGGTAGTCCTAGTTCACGCCTGTAACTCCTATGGGTGGAGCGGGCTGGCTCAAGAGCCTTAGGACCGTGGACTCTGAGGCAGTTAGAGCACGCACCTATGAAACTACTCACAATCTTAGATCTAGTACCGCATATCCCACACACCCCCACAACCCACACCTAAGGAGCCCTAGGTTAGGTAGCTAATATTGTGAGAAAGAGCGTAGCCGCGGTAGGATTACTACGCGAATTTCCCTGCATAGCTTCCAACGGGTGTAGTCCTACTCCTGGAGAGACAGGACCCCGGAGCTAAGTAAGCTACGTACTACGTCCTCCCTCTCAAGCCAGTCCACGAATACCCTACACTCCCTAACTCCCTGAAGTACCTCGATGACCTCCTTCGAGATATCCTCAGGTCCCCTACCGCTAGCATCGATTTCGCATACCTTACTTCGCGGGTGCTCAGCTAGTGCGTTAGCTGTGCATACTCCTATCAGCTCTGCCTCGACGTTGCCCAGTACCTTAGCCGGGGGCCAACCCCTCCTCCTAAGTCTTTCGAGAAGCTCGACGGGGTTCAGCCTTATTACAAAGAGCTTCTCCAGGATATCGTCATCTACTATCTCACTGTAGTGTCCAACAACTATAACCACACCCCTCTTCATGGCCAAGGTCCTTACGTACTCCTTCACGCGGGACTCGTCTATAACGTAGCTAAGGGTCTCACTATCGTAACCCACATAGAGAAGCTCCTTGAGGACGACCTCGCTGAGCTCAATAACCTCCGCACCGAGAGCTTCGGCTAGGTGTCTCGCTATCAAAGACTTACCAACACCTGGGGTACCGCTAATAGCTATTACCCTAGCGGGAACCCCCCTGCTCAAACCCCTCTCAAACCTCGCTGACTACGATCTACCAGAGCTTTAAGTTCTTAACTCGTCCCAGCAGCTAGATCCCGAGTACCCCACCCCGGAGCAGCTCCGCCAGCAAACTCCCTTCGGGGTCTAAGCAGCGTGATGTGGTTCCGTTCCATATTTTAATTCTAGGCTCTCCAAATCTGGGGGTACTGCTGAGGAGGCTCCCACGCCATCCCGTGGAGGATATTAGGGGTAAGCTTAGTAAGTCCCTCGCCGGTAAGTCCATAGCCCTGGGGGTGACCTCGTCCGTATCCATGTACAGGAGCCTAGACCTAGCTAGGGAGCTCATAAGGTTGGGGGCTGATGTTCACGTAGTAATGAGCCCCGAGGCCGCTAGGTACATCCACCCACGGCTCTTCGAGTGGGCTACAGGTAATAACGTCTTCGTGAGGTTCTCAGGTGAGGTAGGACATATAGCTCTAGCCGAGCTCTGCGATGTCTACGTAATCGCCCCAGCAACGGCTAACACTATAGCTAAGATCGCTTACGGAATCTCCGACACTTCCGTAACGGTACTAGCACAGTCCTTCCTAGGACTTGGGAAACCCGTGGTGGTCGTCCCGGCAGCACACTACAGCTTAATAAAGTCCCCACCGATTTCCGGGGCTTTAAAGAAGCTCGAGGATATGGGTATCACCGTGGTACCTCCATATGTGGAGGAGGGTAGGGCTAAGTACCCACCGATCGAGGATATAGTTATAGCTACAGAAGCGTCGACTCTGAGGGGTAAGGACTTTAAAGGTATCCGCATCCTAGTTACGGCAGGTCCAACTAGGGAGTATATGGATAGGGTTAGGTATCTAACTAACGCTAGCTCCGGTAAGATGGGCGTGGCTATAGCCAAGGAGGCTTACTTCAGGGGTGCTGAAGTAACCCTAGTCCGCGGACCGCTAAGTGTAGAGGTACCCTACTACGTAAGGTCCGTAGCCGTAGTATCGACCAAGGAAATGCTAGAAGCAGTTCTAGCGGAGCTTTCGAGGAGTAGCTACGATGTAGTCATCCTAGCGGCAGCCCCCGTTGACTTCGGGTTCCCGCATACTTTTGAAGGAAAAGTGAGTAGCGATATCAATGAGCTTAAGGTAACCCTAGTCCCTACACCTAAGATATCACTAGAGGTTAGGTCTGTGTTTAAAGGTCTTCTAGTAGGTTTCGCAGCGGAATTCGCGCAAGGGAACGCTAGTGAGCTGATTTCGAAGGCCCGGGATAAGCTAGCAAAGAGGGGTTTCGACATCATCGTAGCCAACGATATAAGTAGACCCGATATAGGCTTCTCATCCGAGTATAACGAGGTTGCCATAATCGATAGCTCAGGTACCGTAGAATTTGTTAGCAAGACACGGAAGGTTGAGGTAGCGAGGAGGGTACTCGACTACGTGGTGAAGTATATTAGAGAAAGGAGTCGGGGTTGACACTACTAGAGGTCCCCCTTAACGTAAGCGGTTTCTGGGTCCCGGTCAGGGGTACTTCATACCTCGATACAGGTTCCCTAGGTGCTAGCCTAACCCTCTACCCTCCAGCAGTCTTCAGGATATCCTGGGGTAGCGGGTCACCGTCAATTAATGGAGTGTACCTAGAGAACTATCACGAGGTCTCAGAGTACCTCAGAAGACGCGGAATCACACTATACGGTAATTCTCCGATACCTCTAGGTGCTGGTTCGGCTATTAGTGGGGCCGTAGCTATAGCTCTAGCTTACGCATACCTAAGTCTAACAGAGGGGTCAGACCCTAGTATGAGTAACGTGGGCTTACTAGCCCATAAGATAGAGCTCGATACCGGAGGAGGTCTAGGAGACGTTATTTGCCAGCTTACCGGAGGGGGCCTCGTCCTTAGGTGCAGACCGGGTCCTCCAGGTTATGGTGAGGCGGTAAGGATACCGGTGGAGGAGGATGTGGAGATCTCCATAGGGTTACTGAGTAGGAGGCTTACAACTAGGGAAATGCTAGAAAGGTACTGGAGAACTTTCATAGAGGTCGGTCGCAGGGCACTTTCAAGCTTTCTCTCAAGACCTAGTTTACACACGTTCTTAGAGGTCTCTAGGTGGTTCTCAGCTGAAGTGGGTTTTCTAACACCGGAGCTGGCCTCGAAGTTAGATAACGTACTAGCTTCTCTCTCGGGGAGGGTACTGGGGTATTTTATCAAGAAGTCGTTGGTGGTAGTAGTCCACGAACCAGGTCTCGGCAAGCCCGTCAGAGACGCACTAATGAAGGGACTATGCTACTACGTAGCACCACCTTTCAGTCTAGCTAGGGAAGGAGTTAGACTACACTAGCACGGGGGGTTTCAGGGATGTCGGAGCTACGGTGTTTAGTTTAAAAGCGCTGCACTAGAAGTATATACTATGGGGGCCCGTAGCTCAGCCAGGATAGAGCGCCGGCCTCCTAAAGGGTATTCCCTTCGGTAACGCCGGGGAAGCCGGATGTCGGGGGTTCAAATCCCCTCGGGCCCGCCACAAAACATCTCCAAGTTACGTTCTCCCCGCATCTACACTCTGCTGTTGCGGGTAATACTAGCGTTTCCCCGCTAACGGAATTATAGGTACACACAGATACCATCCGGGTACCGTTAGCGGGGTTGCACCTCGGTACGGGCTCACTAGCTTCACCCGCACCCCACAGGTGCCCGTCGAGCTCAACGCCATGGGGTCCCATCTGAGTCCCTGAGTCGCTGCAGAGCGGATTATCTGGAGACTAATAATGAGAGCAGGAGTATTCAAACACCACTCCATAATGTTAGGTATTCACAGCTATTTACATTTATTTAAACTCATCGACGATCGTAATAGCCTATCTTGAGGCATAGTAATAGCAGGCTTTGGTGCGGGGGGTGGGATTCGAACCCACGCAGGCCTACGCCAGCGGGTCTCCAACCGGTGCTGGAAGGCCTTAAGCCCGCCCCCTTTGACCTAGCTCGGGCACCCCCGCCCGAGGTTGGTTCAGTATTAAGGTTAAAAAGTCTTAAAGCTAGTAGGTGATAGGTGATTTTCTAGCTAACCTCATCCATCGGTGTGCGTGAAACCGGCCGCGGTAGTGTATAAAAGGCTTCTCGTGACCTACTTCAGTAGGGTGCTAAGGTAAGAGTGAGCGAGATAGAGGAACCTCAAGTATTAAGAAGAGACATTAAAGTCTTAACTATGAAGCTTCTCTCCGCTTTAAAGGAGTTCTACACGTTCAAGGAGCTTGAGGAGATGTTAGGTCTACCTTACCAAGTACTTTGGAGGTACACAAACTTCTTAACGACTCCCGAGGAGGGGACTGCCAGGAGGATTCTACGATTAATTAGAGAGAAGAGGCTGATCGAGAGCGCCTTGGAGAGAAACTTCGAGAGGATCAAGAGCGTCAGCGATATATGGGAAGTCGTCAAGAACATAGGGTTCCTAGACCTAATAGCATTTGAAGCTATGGAGGCTCTGGAGGGGGTGGAGTTCGATGCTGTTCTAGCCTTTCCGGAGGAGTCCGGGGTTCTCGGTGCGGTTATAGCTCACTGGGCTAGGAGTGATGTATGTGTAACCTCTAGACTTGTCTCCATAGGTGAGGCCCTAGTTGAGTACTACAGGGACAGCTCCCTATCCCTGAACTTCCTAGCAATCAGTAAGAACTGCCTACCCAGGAAGGGCCGTGTGGTACTTGCAACGCTTATGTTACACAATAGGGAAGTACTTGAGGCTTCTATAGCACTAGTCAAGAAGAACAGCTCCACACCCATAGCTCTAATTGCTGTCTTCGCATACCCCGGCGAGAACTGGGAGGAGGTCTTAAGGAACCGGGGTATAGCTAGATACAGAGTATTCAAGTACGTTAACCTTCCGCGTTAATTAGGTGTGTAGTTAGGCGGAGGCTGTTTTTAAGAGCTGTTAGGAACTCGAGTAGCCTATCCCTAGTCTGATAAATACTATCCGCAGCTAAGCTCGCTGCAACCTTCCTGGCAAGCCTATCCACATCACCTGTCCTCCTAGCCTTTTCCACTTCCCCTAGGAGCTCTCCGGGTAGTCTAAGACGTTCGAGTAGACCCCCTAAAATACCTACCTCTAGGGCTTTAGCTAGGTATTCCTTAAGCTCGAAGTACAGGCTGCACAAGTGTCTCCCAACTTCCCTAAGGTCCCTGTAGTCTACCAGTAGGTTGACGGCCTCGTTAGCAAAGCCGTAGGATGCCAGTATAAGCAGGGACTTAGGGCTGGAACTAAACTTTACAGCTACAGCATCTTCGTAGAGCTTAGACCCCACCTCCACGGTGTAGGGTCTGAATGGGTCCTGGTTTGCGTACCTGATGAACCTAGACCTAACGTAGAGGTCTTTGGACCACTTACTTATGTACCTCTCCAACTCCTCAGATGTACCTATGGAGACCTCCTCAATGGGAATGTGAGGTGCCTTAACTATCTCAGAGGACTCACGTACAGTTAGTAAGAGCCCGTCATATCTCCTAGCGTTAAGTAGGTAGAGTTTGAATTCCTCATACCTGTAGAGCTCAACGTTGGGTCTAAGTATAGCTGGTTCGGGAGCCTCTAGAACGAAAGTGAAGGTCCAACCCTCATATCCTCTAAGCTTATCGTAGATACTCTCCTTCTCAGCTACGAGGTCGGCTATCTTTGCATAGGGGTTTATAACCTCTTCCAGTCCTCCGGTAATAAGCCTGCTCCCAACATACCTCATGTTGTGGAGTACGTAGCGTGTTGCAGGGACCCACCTCTTTATTAGGGGGTTGTAGTAGAAGGTGATCTGAAACCCGTCTACTCTAGCTGTCACCTCAGCCACCTTAACCTCCTCAGGTTTGTGGACCAGGGTTTCGCCAAGTGCTATATCGTGGGCCCTATGTGTTGGGTACGCTACCACCTGGGGCATCTCCTTCTCAAAGAGTAGTATAGTTCCAGTAGCATCTAGTGCAATAGGGAAATACCTAATGCGGGCCCTGGGATTCCAGGAGTATATGCAGAGTGCTACATCTCCCTGGTAAATACAGTTCTTCTGCAGAAGTCTAGTAAAGACGTCTAAGTACTTACTATTGAAAACATCCACCTTCTTAGTGGGCTCACCCAGCAGTGATGAGACCTCGCGAACCTCCAGAGGATCGGGCTGGTACCCTGACTCTAGGAGAGCCTTAAACCTCTCGACGATGCATATAGAATTCCCCCTACAGACATCTCGATAAGGCTCTACGATCATGCAGATGCACCGGTCCGTAAACTCCTAGTTATGCGAAATATTAGGTTTTCCCAGTGAGGGTTCATTTAAAACCTCCTCTTCCGAAGGACTTAACTCCTCGGTCTTCCACCAAAGTAGAGTAGGAGAGTTTCGTCGTTAATGTGTGGTTAAGTTCTCCCGGCCTACCACCACTCTTTACGAAATTTCAGAGCAGTAGTACAGAACCCCTTTAACTAGAATCGCTCGAGCGTCCAGGAAGCGTTGGAATGATTAACTAACATAGTTAACGAGGTGGTGGGGTACCTCTTTAGAGGGTTAGCACTTAGTAAGGTGCTTCAACCTCCTACCTGCCGTGAGGGACTATTCCCCCAGCTGTAGATCATTTACCATTGGCGAGGTATTGTAGTAGCCATTCAAGTGTTGTAACACCTATAAGTGCGAAGCTCACCCCATTGAGTGAGGAGTGTGAGGCCCTATGTCAGTAGTAGTGCTATTAGGTGTGAGAGCGACGGTATTAGCACTACAGCATCGTACAGTCCTAAACCGCCTATAGTAATGGATCTACTACCCAGGGCTGAGTATTTTAGTGTAAGTAGGTCGCAACCTATTAGAATGGAGAGGGTGTTCGTGGCTAGAGCTAGGGGTAGGCCTACGCCCCTACCTAGGGAATGCGCTAGGTACGCACTAACGGTGGTGGAGTATAGTACTGACGGAACTGTAGATACGGATATCCCGACGTTTCTTAGGTAACTGGAGTTAAAGCGGTAGAATATGATCGAGATGGTGAGGAGTATAACTAACTCTACGTAGTAAGTCCCGAGCTTTAGTATAGTCCACACTGCTGGAGTAATTGATAGAACCAGGAAGACAGCGGATGTTAGCGATAGGTAGATCTCAATGAAGGTACTACCACCAAACTTAACCTTAACTACAGAGACCCCCCTCTCCCACTCTACAACATCGTAGAAATCCCCGCCAACCTTACCCAATCTTATAGTAGCTACGGGGATCCTCGCACTGTTTAATGTGCGTAGAAGGGTGTATAGAATGAAGGCTAGGAGTACTGTAGGGGTATCTAATTCGTTAAGGAGGAGTACAAGCACGTTCAAGGACCAGGTAAAGGCCGAGATCTCGGCTAGCGCTCTGGTAACCCTGTTCAGACCCCTTCAGAGAGCTCTCCAGGGTAGAGCTTTTAAGGGAGGCAGTACATAGCATTCCGTCAAAGCTATTTGCAGGGCGTTCAAGTTCGCGAAGGATTAAGTTCTCCGGTTGAAGTACTTACAACTGAGTGGGGTGCTTGTTTGAGCTGTAGCCTTTTTAGCAAGCTGAGCATAGAGTTACCTACGTGGTGTATGTGAACTCCCTAACACTCATAGCTAAAGTACCTGCGAGAAATAGTGAGAGCTACCTAGCTAAGCTGAGGAGGATAGTCAGAGAACTCTCGGACTACGACCTGAGAGTAAACGTAGTCGTGGAGAGAGGTGAAAGTGCGGAACTCTACGTCCTGGGGGAGGTCATAGACTTAGGTAGAGTTAGCGTCTCTGAGGCTGTGAGTAGAGTTCTTAGCAGGATCTCGATAGAGGTATCTGATCCCGATATGCTTAATAAGCTAGCAGTAGCCGGTGCTGAGAACACCTTACTCCTTAAATCCACCGATTAAACCCTAACTAACTCAGTCAAGCTCGAAGTAACCGTCTGTCCTAGGTGCTCGCTCCTATATGTTCACGTTTACTCATCGCACCTAGGGACTTCCTCCTCACCCACCCCTCCATAGGTAGCTGCTACCTCTAGAGCGGGTCACAGGGTATTGGGGTGGATGGTACGCACCTCTCGGGAGCTACCCCACCTCGTCGGGGCACAGCCCCTCATTCACACCAATAACGGATCAGAACTTATAAACTAGGCATCAGCTACGAAATAGCCTACCTTAGCTAGGTAGCATACTCCGAGTTTTAAATAAGAGCTCCTTAGCGTGTTCAACCGCCTCCTCGGCCTGCTTAACCCCCATGCCGCATATTTCCGCTACCCTTTCGGGGCTACTGTTAGCTAAGTCCTTCAGGGTCTTTATCCCGGAGGCAATTAACTTCCTAGCTCTGGCCCTACCTATCCATTTTACCTGGACCAACTCTAAGGCATCCTCCCTAACACCGGTTTCGACCCTCTTACTTAAGGTAGCTAACCTTCTCGCGTGGTCTGTAAGACCCTCAACACCGCATATAACTCCAGAGGCGTAGAGGAGCCATTGAGCTGAGTCAACTATAACTACGAGGTCTCCTACACCTATCCCGTACTTCTCAGCTATGGTATCCTCCTTAACCTCCTCTACCCAGTCACGAAGTATTAGACCTACTTTCAGAGCTCTTAGTACATCGTAATCATCCGCCCACCCAGGTAACGGTATCTGCTCCCCCTCCTCTAGGATTTCTAGAGTAGAGTGGAGTTCCCTAGACCTCAAACTACCGAGCCTAACCCTAGGAAAGTCGGGGGTAAGCGCTATGAGGGTTAGGTAGTATATGTCGTACAGCCCCCTACCAGGTCTTTCCTTTAGATGCTCTAGCACCATCCAGGCTGTTAGTGGGTCTACATACAGCGATGTAACGGTTTTACCTAACTTAGTAGGTCTCAACGTACCCCCAGCTAAAACCATATCCATATTCTCTAGGAGCCTTAAGGCTTTCTCTACATCCTTAACGAGCTGTTCCCCCAACTGCCTATACGCTAGGGTTAGCTTGAGTAATTCTGTTAGGGAACCTAGATCGGTAGCCTCCTCTGAGGCTATTAAGGAGAGCGTATGTATTCTTAAAGCCCTCTCAGATTTCAAGACAGAGGTGACAGGCTCCGGAGGACTCCTAATGTACCTAAGAGCCTCCTCAGAACTTCTAGCATCGGATATGATTACTTCACCGTAGGGGTCTAGGCCGGGTCTACCAGCTCTACCGGCCATCTGCTTGTACTCAGCTATGCTAAGACTTTTCACATAGCCCTCCTCATACCTCCTTATGCTTACAGCTACCCTTCGAGCCGGTAGGTTCACACCTGCAGCTAGCGTAGGTGTTGCCGTAACTGCACGCAGCTTTCTTCCTCTAAAACTCCTCTCGACGAACTTCCTAGTCCCTAGGGACAGTCCAGCGTGGTGGTAAGCTACGCACCTGCTAATTACGTACCTAAGGCTATCCACCTCAACTCTCGGTATTTCGAGGTTGAGTAGTTCCTCAGCTAGGTCATCACAGCGCTCCCGGGAGACTGACGCCAGTTGTCTAGCTAAACCCTCGGCGTAATGCCTTGAGTGCTTGAACATCAGGACCTGGTAATTCTCTTCAAGGGCCTTCTTCAGTAGGTAAACCTCGAGTCCCTCAGTTGCAACCTCCTCACGTCCGTCCTCGAACACTATGGTCTTTCTTCTACTGCTGTAGTATCCCTCGATAAGCTTAACAGGTCTCCAGTTACTGTAGACTAACTCGGCATTCAACCACTCAGCAAGCTCCTCGGGATTCCCAACAGTAGCTCCCAAGCCGATCACTCTAAACCCCCTCCTCAAAGCTCTAGCTACGATAAGCTCCACAACATGCCCTCTCTCCGGGTCACCTACGTTGTGTACCTCATCTACTACTACGGTACCAACGCTACCTATCCAGCTAGGCTTCAATCTTAGTAATGAGTCGAACCTCTCGTAAGTTGCTACAATAACGTCACACTCTGAGAGCCACTCAGACGGTTGGTCGTAGTCCCCCGTGGTTATACATACCTTACAACCAGCTTCGTGGCACAGAACATCAAGCTCCTCGAATTTCTCCCCCGCAATACTCTTAAGGGGGACTAGGTAAACCCCCTTCAAGCCCTCCAGGACAGACTTAAGGATGGCTATGTAACCTACCAGGCTCTTACCGCTTCCCGTAGGAGACACCACCACTAAGTTGGAGTTTTTGCTAAGTAGACCCCTCCTAACGGCCTCAGCCTGAGGAGGCATTAGCATAACTACACCCAGAGCCTTCAGAACCTCCGCGATCCTCGGTATAGGTATAACGCTGTCTACCTCAGCCAGAGCCCTCCCCACAGCCGTAGCTACTGCGGAATTAGTTAAAAACTTGAAGCACGTAGTTCCTACTATAGGTTGGTCCAGAACTCTCTATTGGAGTTCAGACCTCAGCTGAGAGGTTGAAGAAGGGTTCAAACACGGTATTGCTCTACTACCTAAAACTGAGTTCACCTCTAGCTACGTATGGGAGGTGTGAGAAGTACTACTATGTAGTCCTGAACTTCGTTAATCTTTTTAACGCAATTATACTCCCCCACATCTATCTCTCTACAGGTGAACCCCCTCTGGGTCATATCCTCTATATAGGTCTCCAGCTCTTCCCTTAATACCTTAACTACCTTCACCGGCACCCAGATACCCTATAGACTCCTGGGGAAGGAGGTTAAACTGTCACGTTAGCAAGTAGAGCCTAGGGCTAGGCTTAAAACGCAGTAATACCGCTGCAGTTCAGGTAGGCTTTTCCGGCTTTACTCAACCCTAGGTCTGACCTCTTCCCCGCTCTAAAGGGCGAGGCTTTCGGTTGTGAAGCTCTCCGGCTCTTTAACCTTAAGTAACGCACTCTAGGTATTATTAGAGTAGGGTAGTAGCATAGTGGAGGCAGAGAGCCCGCTCAGGGCTTCGAGGGGGCTGATATATTTCGAGACTTACGGGTGTACCCTTAATAAGGCTGATACAGCTTTGATGAAGAGCTTGGCCTTGGAGAAAGGGTATGGGATAGCGGAGACCCCTGAGGAGGCTGAGATCGTCGTAGTTAACACTTGCACTGTTCGCCTAGATACCGAGGTCAGGATGCTGAGGAGGTTGCAGGAGCTTTACAGGCTCTTCGGTGATTCTAAGCGTATTGTAGTAACTGGTTGTATGGCTGCGGCACAGCCCTACACAATTAAGAGGATATCTCCCAAGGTGGTTCTGGTCTCACCCCAGAATATCACAAAGTTTTTGGAAGCAGTAGAGAGTGGGCAGGACCTAATCCTAGGAGAGAGGGATACTACCTACCTAAAGCCATACGTAGAGGGGGTCGTAGCAGCTGTGCCGATTGCTGAGGGGTGTCTGGGTCAGTGCTCCTTCTGTATAACTAAGATAGCTAGGAGGAGACTGCGCTCCTATAGAGCGGAAACTATAGTGAGAGCTATTGAGGAGGCCGTTGGGAAGGGTGCTGTCGAGATTGAACTAGCAGCCCAGGACTCCGGGTGCTACGGACTCGACATAGGGTTGAGGCTACCCGACCTCGTTAGAGAGATCCTGGGCAAGGTTAAGGGGAGGTACGTACTTAGGATAGGTATGGCTAACCCTGATACCGTACTTAGCATACTTGACGAACTTGTGGAAGTATTGAGGGAGCCTAGGGTCTACAAATACCTCCACATACCCCTACAATCAGCTGACGATAGGGTGCTGAAGCTTATGAAGAGGAGGTATACGTACGACGAGTTCAGGGGGCTTGTCTTAGAGCTCAGGAGGAAGGTTGTCGGCATATCCATAGCTACGGACATAATAGTTGGGCACCCGGGGGAGGATGACGAGGCCTTTGGGAGAACACTAAGAGCTGTTGAGGAGCTCCAGTTCGATAAGGTCCACATAGCTCAATACACGATTAGACCGAGAACCGAGTCGGCAGCCATGGAGCAGGTTCCAGAGAGCGTTAAGAAGCTTAGGTCGGGGATTCTATCTAAGTTAGTTGAGAGGATAGGGCTGGAGATAAACCGGGAGTACGTAGGGTCCTTGGCTAAGATTCTCGTAACCCATAGGAGTATCCGCGGTAGTGCTATTGGTAGGACGTACAACTACAAGCCAGTAGTACTCGTCGGCAGTGAAGACAGGTATAGGCTGGGAGAGGAGTACATGGTATTTATAAGTAGTGCCACCTTCTTCGACCTCCGCGGGTACGTCTCAAGCTAGGGACGTAGGTGTAGAGAGCTCATAACTGGAAGCCCCGCCTCTCAAGGCGGGGAGGTGGAAGCTTACAGGTCTCTGCTCCAGCATCTCTTGGAGTTGGGTGTAGGCGAGTCTAGCAGGCCGTGAGCCAGCACCTCCACGTAGCTGGAGGCGGGGTCTGAACAGTGATGCCGCACCCGCGGGGGCTTCCGATAGATGGGGGAAGGCCCCAGAGGGTGCAGAGCCCCCGCCCTCTAGGGCGGAGAGCCGTCAGCCACACCCTACGACTTCAACTACCAAGGTCCTACTTCGCGGTCCGTCGAACTCGAGCAACAGTACCTCCTGCCAGGTACCTCTAACTAAGAGCCCTTCCGAAACTGGTAGGACCCTAGACTGCCCTATAAAGGCCGATGCTAGGTGTGCGTGGGCATTACTGTCTATCTCATCATGCTTCCAACCGCCTCCAGGGGGTATCACCCTCTTAATCCAGGTGATATAGTCCTCTACAATCCTAGGCTCGTACTCATTTAAGATAACGGCAGCAGTTGCGTGGGGTATGAATACTAGTGCAAAGCCCTCACGAATACCAGATTCACGCACAGCCTCTTCTACAACCTCCGTTACCCTAATAACGTCGAACTTTCTCTTCGTTTGAACGTGGAGCGTTTTCCTAAAAGTCCTGCAACCCCCCTCCAAGGCGGGTCCCAGACTCACTCCTAAGCTGGGGCTTTAAGCTATAACCGGGAACTCGCAGCACGTTGCGACACCGCCTAAACGTATTAGCTCACGAACCGAAGGATTTCGTAAAACTTAAAAAGCTCTCTGCAAAGATTGAAGAGGCGGCGGGTCCCGACCATAGCGGTCGGGCAACACCCGGACTCGTCAGATCCCGGAAGTTAAGCCGGCCGCGTTGAGGGAGCAGTGAGGTCCGCGAGGCCTCGCAGCTCCCTCAAGTTGGGATCCGCCGCCGATCTAGTTTTATGCGGGCTACACCTACCTTATTTGCTTAGGTGGTATACGTACTCTTGGAGACTATGGAGGTGGAAATCGAGATACCGAGGTCCCACCCAAGGTACGAGTCGCTGGTAATCAGGGAAAGGTTAGTTAGAGGGTTTAAGGAGGGGTATGTAGTGGCTCAAGGGCTGATCGCCCACGGTAGGGGGGAGTGCTTCGACTACATAATAGGTGAGAGGACCATAGAACCCGCGCTGAAGGCTATTGAAGCTGCTGCCGCAGCTCTACTCCTAGCGAAGTACCCCGTAATATCCGTAAACGGTAACGTAGCAGCTCTAGTAGCTGAGGAAGTGGTAAGGTTAGCTAAGAAGGTTAACGCTAAGATCGAGGTTAACCTCTTTTACAGAACCGAGGAGCGTGTTAGGAGGATCGCGGAGGTTCTTAGAGGATGCGGTGCTGACGAAGTTTTAGGGGTTGATGACGCCGTAGCAACCATACCGGAACTCTTTAGCGAGAGGAGGAGGGTTAGTCCGAGAGGTATATACGCAGCTGACGTAGTTCTAGTAGCTTTAGAGGATGGCGATAGAACCGAGGCCCTTAGGAAGATGGGTAAGACCGTGATAGCCATAGATCTGAACCCCCTATCGAGAACATCTCTAGCAGCTTCCATAACGATAGTTGATAACGTCGTTAGGGCCTTACCTAAGATCAGTGAAGCTGTAGATAAGTTAAGGGGCAAGCCTAGAGCTGAACTGGAGGTTATACTGAGGAACTATAACAACGCTAAAGTGCTAGCTGAAGTATTACTCCACATTGATAGGAGGTTTAGGGAACTAGCTGAAGGGGTCAATAAGTTGGTGTGGTCGGCCGGGGGACCCTGAATCATTCCGCCGCCTCCGCGGCTGTCCTCAGGGCCTGACCATGGAGGTTATACCTGAAGAGCTAATAAGTGTGATCCCGCGTGGAGGAAGGCTTCGCCAAGGTTATAGGCTTAGACTTAGCTAGGTTAGACCTAGGGGACGTGGAGAAACTCGCGGAGGACTTGGAGAAGGATCTCTACGAAGAACTTGAGAAGAGAGGTTTTACCAGACTCGATGTTCAAATAGGGATAGATATTAGAGTTCGGGAAGCTCTCCTAGTAGCTATTGATATAACCGTAAACAGCTCTGTACCTCTAGGACCTGAGGTGTTGGCTCAGCTAGACGAGGCTATAGATAGAGCCTTAGCTAGGTTCGAAGAACGCCTATCAGCCGATTACTCAACTAAAAAACCCTAGCTTCGGGGACCTTCGTAAGCACCTCAGGTGAGCTCTAGAGCTCCCTAGCCATTAGGTAGGCATCCTCCCCGTCTAGGTAGTATCCCCTTAGAACTTTAACTTTCTTAAAGCCGAGTTTTTCGTAAAGTCTTATAGCTGGTTCGTTACTTACCCTCACCTCTAGGTAGACCTCAGCAGCCCCGTACTTGTTCTTCATGGAGTCCATAGCCCTCAACATGAGGGCCGTTGCTATACCTCTCCTCCGGTACTCGGGTAGTACGGCTATGCTAACTACATGACCCTGCTTTACAATTCCCCTCTTAATGTGTCCTATTCCCATCTCCATCCTACACATGTTGTAGCCTACTATTTTCCCCCCAACCACGGCTACTAGGAATATATCCCTCCAGAGCTCGTAGTGCTCATACCAGAAGAAGTACGGGTAGTGCTCGGGTAACGTCACCTCGTTTATAGTTATAACAGCTCTCAACTCCTCCTCCGAGGCTATGGGCCTCACCTCAAAGCTCTCCATTGGTACCCCCCGCAGCTAACTCCACTTCAGTCTGTAGACCCCCACCCTAGAGGGGGAGGGATTAAATTAAGTAAGCGTGCTCTATTATGTAGTAGCCTACGTACATATTTGGGTAAACAACTTTCCTAGCCTTACTCAACGCCACAGACGTACCCCTGAAGAGGGGGGACCTTATTACGAAGGTCTCGAACTCCCCGCCCTCACCTACTGGACTGACGCCACACTCCCTATAGGCTTTAAGTAAGCTCCTAAAAACCTCCTCGGTACGTGGGTTTCCGAGAATTCCGTAGTCAAGGCAGTAAGCCTGTACCGCAGTCACTATGAAGCCCAGCTCCTCAGACTCCCTCCGCAGTAATATCAGCTCATCAGCACCCCAAAGGGGTGCTATCAGCCTCAAGCCCAGCTCCTCGGAGAGCTCTTTAAATTTCTCAAGCTGATACCTAGACCTAACAGCACCGGTTATCAGGTAATCCACATCGGGGTAGAGGCTGAGTACCCTCGAGAGCCCTCTCTTAAACTCATTGAGTTCCCTATCCTTTCTTCCACTCACCTCTATGAGGAATGAGGGGATACCCATAGCCTCTCCATGAAGCTTGCACCACGATACGTTAACCCCGTGGAATAGCCAGGAGTCCTCTCTTAGGGGTGCTGCTGTTACCAGTACGTACGGTATGATACCGTTTCGGTAAGAGAGTACTAAGGAGTAGTGTGAATCCTTACCACCGCTGTAGAGGGCCAATGCCTTCGCCAACCCCACCCAGACCCCGTACTCTCGGGCACTCTATATCCTAGCACTCAGTAGTCTTTTAAACCTTCTGTTAGCTGGACATTATTTAGGCTCGATACTAGAGACACCTCTGGCTGAGGTCATGGAGAGTAGGTTACTGGAGGAGCTATGCGAGGTCATGAGGTACGCCTACGTTAGAGGACTGATATCAGCCTTGACAGGTAACGCTAGCGTGCGATTAGGTCCTGACCAGATTGCTATAACGCCTACTGGTAAACCGAAGTTTCTTCTGAGACCTGAGGACATCTCAATTGTTAGACTAAGCGGTGAGGCCGTAAGGGGTCCGAAACCCTCGTCCGAGGTTGTTATGCATTTAGAGATATACAGAGTGTGCGGTAGTTGTAGTGCAGTAGTCCATGTCCATGGCGTAGTGGCGCCGGTACTGGCAGGTATGGTTGAGCCATACATAGACTCGGAGCTTAAGGTGTACGGTGCCTCTCCCTGCTATGTTGACGAACTCCCTCCTAGCTCTAGGGAGCTTGCAGAGGCCGTTAGGGTAGCTGTAGCAGGGGGATGTAGGGTCATAGTACTAAGGAACCACGGATTAGTTGGTGTTGGAAGGAACCTCTGGGAGGCTCTTGAGTTAGTCGAAGCGGTCGAGAACTCGTTTAAAAGAAGCTTAGCTCTCTATTTAGTGAAAACTTGTGGAAGATCTAAGGATTAGCTCAGGAGGTAGGGTTGCACACTCCTAGCTCGAGAGCTATCTTAGCGAGCACCTCCCTAGCTTCAGCTTTGCAGTATAGCTTTAAAGAGCCGGTTTAACTGTGTCTACGGTGAGTCTAGGTGGTTAAGGCTAGGAAGAGGAAGCTTCCAGGTATCTACATGTTGCTAACCTTAGTAGCTATTGCTACGGCTCTGGGGTTTTACGGTAATAAGGTAGTCGTACAACCTAGTGGAACTACTACGACGTCGCCAACAACTACCCCAGTTTCTACTGAAACAGCATCGCAGGTAACCACAGCACTACCTCTAACTAATGAAACAGTATCAGTAACTCCCATTACTAAGACCCCCACTACCAACGTGACAGCCTCCAGAACCGGTTAGTTATAGAGTTAGCAAGGGTTA
Source organism: Desulfurococcaceae archaeon (assembly GCA_020833415.1). Taxonomy (GTDB): domain Archaea; phylum Thermoproteota; class Thermoprotei_A; order Sulfolobales; family NBVN01; genus DRZP01. Next base: position 62,712 of record JAJHQJ010000001.1, read on the forward strand.
TAATGCGGTCTCGTAAATGTCAGCGGGTGGTGTAGTTGAGGGTTCTGTGGGCACCTTGGAGGATGGAGTACATCTCGAGGTGGTCGGGTGAGAGAGGTAAGCAGGAGTGTATATTCTGCATTGCAGCATCCTCCAGTAGAGATGAGGATAACCTAGTGATAGCTAGGAGTGAGCACGGTATAGCTATCCTAAACGCCTTCCCGTATAATACGGCGCACGTAATGGTAGCACCTAGGAGGCACGTACCGAGGATTGAGATGCTCGAGGAGTATGAGGTAGTGGACCTCTTCAAGCTTGTTAAGACTGTTATAAGAGCTATAGATGAGGAGTACAGACCCGAGGGTTACAATATAGGGTTAAACATAGGTAGAGTAGCAGGAGCAGGTGTAGAATCCCACCTACATATCCACATAGTACCTAGGTGGTCTGGCGATACGAACTTCATGCCCATCATAGCCGAGACGAAGGTAATACCGGAGGACCTTAGAACCACCCTTAAGAGACTTAAGAATAAATTGGCGACTTCTTCCCCTCAATAAACGGGACCTCCTCGGTCGCGACCTTGAAGCTAGCCCTGCTCTTCAAGGTTAAGGGCCCTAGGAGAGCTTATTACTCGTACTGAGAATATTCTTGGGGGTAGTAAGGTAGTCGGGGTCTCAGTATTCGTAGTTGACCCCAGGCTTTCGCTAAACGTGGTTAGACTCTTAAGGGAGTTTGGTATATCCTTTAGAGTTCCCAGATCCTTGGAGGAGATCTGCTATAGGGAGGAGGTAGTGCTTCTAGACCATGAGGGGTTGAGGTATCTTAATGAGTCTTCTAGAAGTGCTCAGCTAACTAACTGCAGGGTAATTCACGTAGATAGGGATAATCTTAGCGAAATCGTTCGAGAGCTCATCGGGGACTTAAAAGTAGTATCACTGGGGGTAGACCTAGGTAGGAGAGCTGCGTATGCTGTTCTCGTAGGGGGGAGGCTAGTTAAATACGGTCACGTAGATAGTATTAGCGATATACGTAAGGTAATCGAAGAGATCGCTTTGCTTAACCCTGGAGTACTACTTCTTGGCATAGGTATGGAGTTCTCTAAGAGCATCCCAGACGAGGTGCTAGAGCTCTTAGAGAGTAGAGAGGTTACGAGAGCCTACCTAGTAGAGGAGGTTCACAGTAATAGTAGGAGTGACGCGGAGGTTAGACTACCTACGTCAGACCTAGCAAAGCTACCTAAAGACATTCGTGCGGCAGCGGTAATCGCGAGCAGAGTTTACGAGAAGTACCTACGCCTCCATGAAACTGCTTTGGTTTTCATATAGGTTTATAAGGGTTGATGTTATTCTTTTATTTGGGAGTGGAGGTGCTGAGACCTAAGGAGGTTTGTGAGAGCTCGGCATCAGTTATACTACTTTGAGGGACTATGTTAGGAGGGGCTACATAAAGCCTGTGCTGACGCCGGGTGGTAGGTGGAGGTTTAGGGAGGAGGATGTTGAGAGATTAGTTGGTGTGGTTAGGCAGAGGAGGGTGGTGCTCTACGCTAGAGTATCATCTAGTAGCCAGAGAAACGACTTGGAGAGGCAGGTTAGAGCACTAGAGGAGTGGGCTAGAAGCAACAATATAGTAGATTACGAGGTGGTGACAGATGTTGGAAGCGGGCTAAACGAGGATAGGAAGGGATTCAAGAGGATACTGAAGCTTGTTATTGGGAGGAAGATATCGAGGATTGTTGTTGCATATCCAGATAGACTGACGAGGTTTGGCTTCAAAACGATTGAAGAGTTGCTGAGAGCTTTCGGGGTGGAAGTAGTTGTCTTAAACCACGAGGACAAGGATCCTAGGGAGGAGCTCGTGGAAGACCTAATCACAATAATATCCCACTTCGCAGGAAAGCTATACGGCATGAGGAGCCATAAGTACGAGAAGGTGGTCGAAGGTGCAAGGAAGCTCATTGAAGACCCTTAAACAGGTCAGAATGTACTCGATACCGGTGGGCGATCCAAGGGTTAGCGAGCTAATAACATGGTATTTGAGGGTTCTGCAGAGGGCGATAGACGTTATCTGGGAGAACATTGAGTGGAGGTATAAGTTCCCTAGAATAGAGAGGAGGAAAGGGAGGCAAGTAGTAGTTATCCCCGGTAAGCTCAAAGTCCCAGAGCTACCGAAGAGTAGAGCCTTCAAGAAGAGGCTACGTGACAAGCTCCTACTAGACTGCCCATACGCTAGGCACTGGGTTGACGCTGTTATTAGGACAGCGTACTCCATAATGGAGTCCTGGAGGAAGAGGTACCTTAAGGGAAGAGCTAGGAAGGTCAAGCCGGGAGTTAGGAGGAGGTTCGCTAGGTGTAAGATAACCCTGATGAAGGTGGATTATGAGGAGAAGAAAATCAGGATCGCGGTTAAGCCAGGAGAGTATATAGAGGTGTCCTGGAGTAGTAGGTGGTTCACCAAGAGGCTTGAGGGCTGGAGGGTTGGAGAAGTTATATTAAAAGATGACAGGATACTAATACCGTTCAAGTCCACGAGGGTTATAGAGGTGAGGGACGTTGTTGCATGGGACTCTAATGAACTATCGCTCGATGGGTTCTCGCCTGGGGTAGGCTTCATCAGGGTTGACTTAAAGCCTTTGCAGAGCATGAAGATCACGTACGAGAGGAAGAAGAGGGTAGCTCAGAGCAAGGGTTTGAAGGACATCTATGAGAAGTACGTCGCTAGAGAGCGTAATAGGGAGAGGGATTTCATAAATAAATTGACAAGCGGGCTAACCAGGTTACTTCTAAACACTATCCACGTCTTCGAGAATTTAGATAAGGAGGATCTCGTTAGTAAGAAGAGGGTTGAGAAGGTTAGGAGGAAGAGGAATGCTAGAACACCGTGGATAAATATTCAAAAGAAGATCTCTGAGAAAGCAATTATAATCAAAGTATCTCCGGAAAATACGTCCCGCACCTGCCCACGATGTGGGTATGTTGTGAAGACCCGAGTGGGTAGGGTATTCAAGTGCCCCAGGTGCGGCTTTGAGCTAGATAGGCAGAAGCTAGCATCAGTAAACATATACCTAAAGTACATCAAGATGCGGGGGTTTCCCCACAGCTATGAACCGGAGAGAACGATGATGGAGGAGCTGTGGGTCGGGGTCACCCTAAGCGGGTGGAGCCCAGTGATGTGGATCCCGATGAAAGGGATCCTGAGGGCGGTGAAGCCAAGGGTAGAGGGCTTGGTATTGTTTGATACCAAGCCCTATGAAACCCGAACCCCTCAGTACAACTAGGGAATAGGTAGCTCCTAAATTGTGATAGCTCTACAGACCTCCTTAGTCTTCCTGATGTAGTATGTGAGTAGAGCTGTAGATAGGGTTAGGGAGAGGGCAAAGGTAAATAACACTACGTGAAGCCTCCCAGAGGGTATCGTAGCTGCGGAGACCACGGTAGATACGGCGAGAGAGCTCAGGAGTTTAAAGCTGTTGAAGTGTCGCGGCAGTGCGCCGCTTATGAGCATTGAGTAGAAGAGCTGTACATAGGTCTGCTTACCGTACTCGATTACCGTTAGCCCGGCTAGAGCAGCAAGGCAGGGTATCAGTTCAGTAGCCGTTGCGGTCTGAACTATTAGCGAGAGCAGGGCTATCGGAATGGATACTAGAGGTAGGAGTACGTGTGCAGACGTACCCCTAAGTACCCGGAGCACAACGTAGGACGTTTCCCTTAACTCGATGTACCCCAAACTACCCTCATTACGTGGTACGATGACCAACTATAAAAGCACTAAAGATTAAGTATCTACACACGTCAGTGCGATTCCACTGCTACAGTACGCTGGGGTGCCTCTAAGGTCTTTACCTTTCAGGTACCTAGAGTTAGGAGGATTTCCGCCCGGTCGACTCCTTTACCTCATCACTTAGAGTCTTAAAGTAGTATGCTATAGCCCTCCTCACGTAGTCAGGAGATATTTGACCTAGAGGTGTCGGCGTCTCGAAGAGTCTCTTAGGTAGTACTATATCCTCAGGCTTGAAGTCCTCACTAAACTTTATTAGGTGTTTCTCGAAGTATATCCTCCTCCCCAGCTCAACCAGATCTGTTTGGCTTAGGTTGTAGCCGAGAGATTTAAGTGCCCTCTCTGCGGTTGCCCTACCGTAGACCTCCCTAGCGAAGAGGCATATAACTAGGGAGTTCAGTACCTGCCTCCAAGCCTCCTCCTCCTGGATCATCCTTACAGCCTCTTCGGGCTCCGGTAAGCTACCTCCAGTAATGATGAGGCGCTGGTCTAGGGAGTATGCTCCAGCATCTAGGTGGGAGTGACGTAGACCTATCGCAAGCGATATATGGTAGAGGGGTCCTGTATGGTAACCTGCCGGTTCTACGTGGTTATAGGCTAAGGCGAACTCAGCCCCCCCGAAACGCTTAGCTGCCTCCTCCACTCCTAGGGCTAGGGCTTGGTAGAAGTCGTTTGGCTGAAGAACTATGTACGATACAGCCTTAATGTAGTTCCTCCAGTCTCCCCACCTTAGTGGTACTATGGTCTTACCTACATCGACTACACCCTTCTCCAGAGCTTCGGTAGCCCAGGCCAGGACTACTCCCGTAGATATCGCATCGAGACCTTCGTCCTCTACGGCCTTTATTAGCTTTAGAAGACCGTACCTATCGCTTATACCTAGGTTACTGCCTAGGGCGTAGATAGGCTCGTAGTCGTAGGGTACGAACTCAGTCTTGTAGAAGTACCTCTCATCCTCATACTCCTCCCTAATTGCTGCTAGGTGTATGCAGGCTACTGGGCAGGCTGAGCACGCGACTCTCCTGGACAAGCTCTCTTCAGCAAGCTTCTCCCCACTTATCTCTCTAGCTCCTTCGAAGCGTCCGCTGGAGAAGTTCCTAGTAGGTAGAGCTCCGAGTTTATCTAGGGGAAGGACGTTGGCTGCCGTCCCTAGGTCATGGTACTTCCTAGTTGCTGGACCTACTGTCAGGTTGAATACCTCCTTAAACACCTCTCTATAAGCTACGACGTCTGGTAGCTTGAAGCTTTTCCTACCTATAACTACCAGTGCCTTGAGCTTCTTAGAGCCGAAGACGGCCCCCAAACCCATCCTACCGAAGTGCCTATACGTCTCTACGGTAACATTGGCGTATCTAACCAGCCTCTCACCAGCCCTACCTATCCTCATTATGGTCCTATAGCCGGCTCCGGGTAGGGCCTCCCTGAGAACCCTCCCAACAGTCTCTGAACTCCTCATACCCCAGAGGGCTCCAGCATCCCTGAACCTTACCCTATCCCCGTCAACTACTACATATACCGGCCTATCGCTAGTACCCTTAATCACGATCGCCCCGTAACCGGCAAACCTGATGGCTGAAGCGGCCCTACCTCCAGCGTGGGACTCAGCTATGTACCCATTGAGGGGTGACTTAAACACAGCTATAACCTTCGAAGCCATTGGGAAGACTCCGGTAAGAGGTCCTACTGCGAATATAGCCGCGTTTTCTGGTCCTAACGGATTCGCCCCCCTGGGTACCTCCTCCTTATACAGCTGTACGGCAACCCCTATACCTCCTAACCACTTTTCGAAGAGATCAGACCTATCCTCGACCCAGAAGATCTTACGTGTTAAGTCTATGTACAGGACCCTAGAGAGGGTCTTAACCCAGTCAACCACCTAGACCACCTCCTCCAGAGCTATAACCCCGTGTGGGCAGAAACCTACGCAGTAACCGCAGTGGGTACATATCACAGGTTTCTCTAGCTCGGAGTCCCACATAACAGCACCTATATCGCACGCCTCAACGCAGTTCCCACAGCCTATGCACCTGTTCGGGTTAAGTATAACCCCACCCCCACTTCTAAGTGATAGAGCTTCGACAGGACACGACCTAGCGCAGGGAGGGTCCCTACAGGCTCTGCAGACAATAACTACGAAGCCTCTCTCAACTCCACCGGCAGACCTAACGAATATAGCGGACTTACTTAACCCAGCATAGCCAAATCTACTAGTACAGGCGTAAACACATAACTGGCAGCCGACGCATCTATTCGCATCAACGACGACAAGCCTTCTAGGCATACGCAACCCCGCTAGCCATGAGGAGCCTACGGAAAAAAGCTCTACAGTTACGTATTAACTGACCCCCTAGACTACTAATAGAGAATAGATTGTTGTTGAACCAGAGCAGACACTGATGAACAGGGACTCTAAGTCTCATGCCTAGACCTTAGTAGCGACTACTTGTAGAACTTAAGGTTGCTTTAGGTGAGCTAATGTCCTTTAGGGTTCCCTCGAAGAGGGTCATAGATCTGTCGACGTACTCTAGGAGTCTCGCGTCGTGGGTCACTATGATCACGGTCGTACCGAAGTCCTTTCTTATGCTTAAGAAGAGCTCCGCAACCTTAATAGCGTTCGACCAGTCCAGGTTAGCTGTAGGTTCATCAGCTAGGAGGACTGATGGTGCTGTAACGAGGGCTCTCGCAATAGCTACTCTCTGTCTCTCACCCCCGGAGAGCCTAGCTACCTTCTGTCTAGCCTTACCCTTAAGTCCTACGTACTCCAGTACTTCCATTACCTTCCTAATTCTAGTCTCCGAGCTTACACCGGCTAGTATTAGGGGTATTTCGATGTTTTCAAATACTGTTAGAGAGTCTATTACGGCAAAGTCCTGCGGTATGTAGCTACAAACAGTATTCCTGTACATAGCTAAGCCGTAGTCATCTAGCATGTTTAGATTGTACCCGTCGACTATGACCTCCCCTCTATCAGGCCTCTCGAGACCTGCTACTATTCTAAGTAGGGTCGTCTTACCGGAACCGCTTGGACCGTGGATTCCGACCAGCTCACCGCGGTAGGCCACCATGCTAACTCCCCTAAGTACAGGTACAACTCCTTCTGAAGTAGCGTAGGTCTTCCAAACATCCTTTAGTAGTACTACTATCTCGGTCACACACCCCGCCCGACTTAGAATCCCAAGAACGCTTTTAACACACGGTAAGGAGTTCCGCGGTATTGTACTAATATAGCTCTAGTACAACCTTACCTCTGGTGCTTAGATGGGGTACGTCTTCGGAGGTACTGAGGCTCGGAGGTTCCCCATAGCTACCCTTAGCGTAGTGCTAGCTAATGTAGTTGTATACCTCCTTACCTCATCCGAAAACCTCTTAACAGCTACAGCCTCTAGGTATGTATATAGGTATGGCTTCATACCAGCACTGCTTCTCTCATATGAGGGTCTAGCTAGGATTTTCACGTCAATGTTCATACACGCAGACCTCTTCCACATATTCTTCAACATGTACTTCCTCTACATCTTCGGCCGCGGGGTTGAGGACATACTTGGCTCCGTACGTTTCCTAACTCTCTACTTCCTATCGGGTATCGGAGCAGCTCTCTTTCACACCGCGTCTACCCCGGTAGTAGGTCTAGAGTCCATAGCTATTCCAGCTGTTGGGGCCTCGGGTGCTATTAGCGGAATTCTCGGGGCGTACATGATGTTCTTCCCCAGGACGTCGCTGGTAGCGTGCTTCCCCATACTCTTCTTCCCAGTGTGTTATACACTGAGGGCTTCAGCCTACCTAGCTCTCTGGTTTGCTACGCAAGTGGTGTATGGGTATATGAAGATAGGTGGTGTCGCCTTCTTCGCACATGCAGGTGGCTTTATAGCCGGGATAGCATTAGCTTGGGTCCTAGGGTCGGGTAAGGTACGTGAGCTAAAGGTAGTTAGGAGCTTTATGGGGGTCTTTAGGTACATAGTGTTTCAGGTATATAACGAGGGTCTAGGGTTCTTCACTAAGGCTGTGCTAGTATTCCTGATGACTCTTACAGCAGCGACCTTAGGCTACTACGCTAGTAGCCTCGGAGCACCTACCGTAATGGTGTACCAGGGTTACCTAAGGGTTGATGGGGTAGATGACATCGTATTATTGAAGGTCTCAGCTAACGGTTCATACAGCTTAAGTGAGTCTCAGTATACCGATGTAAACATAGTTCTAACTAGGCTCTCTAAGGTAGGCTTTCTAGTGAACCAGAACTACTCCGGAAGAACTATCGATACTACTCAAAAACCTCTACAAGGGACCGTTACTTTAAGGATATCTCTAGCTGGCTACCTAGAGATCGCGGAGACCGTACCTGTAGCTGTTTACGCAAGAGCCTCGTACGACGGTGCAGGAGTTTTAGTACGTGCTGAGGGAACTATGGTAACTCAGGTAGTTATAGTCCGAGCCTATAGGGTGGATAAGTCCCCAGCAACGTACACTTTTAGCTATAATGCCATAGGACCATACGAGACTGAGCCCGTTCGTGTAGCAGCTATACCCTCAGTAGCTATAGCACTGGTATCAACCTATGTTACTACCAAGAAGGATAAGGAGCTTAGCGTTGCGTAGGTTACAACTGAAAGCCCCGCCATTCACGGCGGGGATGAAATATAAAAGCTTGTAAACTCTCTCATTTTAATTATTCTTGGTGATGAGTGTTTAGGCTCTGTGAGCCTAGGGCTATGATGGTTGGAGTACCCATAACCCCGAGCCCCGAGAGGGGTAGGATAGTTGGCCGGAGACCCGGCCCGGGGTTGAACCCTCAAGAAGAGGGGATGTAGCCCCGAACCTCCCCGCCTTAGCGGAAACCCTCGCCATTCATGGCGGGGAGGAGGTCAGGTACACTTGCTCAGCCTGCCTCAAAGGACTGAGGAGTAGCTATAGCAGTTTACTCTCAAGCGTTAGAGAAGCTAGAAGCTTTTAGGAGAGTGTTCTCTTACCTCCCTTAAGCACGTCGTTGGCGAATTTCAGCATTACTAGGGTGTATAATATGATGAGGGCTGCGCCTATTATGTTGGTATAGGTCTCTAGACTTTTTGCGTACTTATAGTACTTTTCACTAATTTTTATAAGCTCTTGAAGAGTTTCATTGAGAGGAGTGTCCAGGGATTTATATAGTAGGTACCTAGCCGGTAGAAGCTCCCCGGTCTCTTCTATCACTACTACGTCGTTCACTAACGCCGGTATCAGCATGTAGAGCCCTCCCCAGAGAGCTGCTAAAGCTGACCCTAGGTTGTAGGTAATTATAATCCCTCTATTACAGATTTTTCTACTGAAGGCTATGTGTATTACTAAGGGGTACGCCCACAACAGGTAGTTCGGGTTGACTACCTTATTGAAAACTAAGACTACTACAAGTGTAAGTAGGGCTAACCTCACAACATCTTCTAGGGAATCTACCTGAAGGTACTTAGCCTTCACTGGGATAGTTACTGAAGCTAGGACTGCTATAAGCATAACTGGGAGCCATATAGTGTTGACTAGGCTTATCACCTGACTACTTCTCCCCGAGAGTAGGACCGGTAGGTTCCAGAGGGATATGTACTGAGGGGGTCTACTACTATGGAAAAGCACTACGTTACTTATGAAGGCCTTAGGGTTGGGGATTAGGAATAGTGTAACCACGGCTATACCTATGGAGAGCGATATACTGGCATACTTAGAGAGTCCTCTAAATCCGTACCTTCTATATACGTAGAGGATCAGTGGGAGTAGAGGCAGAGCTACTAGAGGTTTCGTTAGTACGGCTAGGGTTAATGCTAAGGCACTTACGTAGAGACCCCACCTAGGGCTATCTACGAGTACTATTGCTGCGTACAGGAAGAAAGCTACTAGAGGGTCAAACTGGTAGTTAGCTAGGGTAACTATCGTAGGTACCCCCAGTAAAGTCCAGTAAACGGCCTCCGAGCCGAATCTCCTCCATAGGACTACCCCCAAGGCTGCTGTGAAGACTAGTAGGGGGAGCTTAAGGACTACCCTAATTAGGTGATCTGCCGCAGCTACCAGTACCTGACCTAGCTCGGGTACTGTACTAGCGATCAGGTTGATCCCCGAGACTAGGGCTTCCGCTAACGCATGTGTTGCAATGTAGACTATGGGCGGTATTGGAGGGTAGACTACCCTATAGCTAGCATTACCTAAAACGAAGGAAATCTCGTATATCCTGAAGAGTCCGGCCTCCCTATAGGCCCTAACCCAGTTCTCAAATATGGTTACGTCATACCAGTTCCACATAGAGGCTGTTAGCACGATTAGTGCAACAACAGGTACTGCAGTCTTTAGTACCTCCTTAACTCGCAGTTTAAGACACCGATTTATACTGTGTAGAGTAGGGTTATAACTGAAACAGCTTTACATAGCTTACCCACCCCCGCCCTAAAGAGCAAGGCTTTTAGTTGCAAAGGCAAGGCGTAGGGTAATAGCTAAGGTTAGCCGAGACCTTCTCTAGACGAATTTTTAGGGTGAACCGTAGGCGCCGGGGGCGGGATTCGAACCCGCGTGGGGGCGGATCCCCAGTGGGTCTCACGCATGGCTGGAACTCGAGCCCACCGCCTTAGACCGCTCGGCCACCCCGGCCGCATTATAGTATCCCTACGGAATTAATAAGGTTACCTCTACTTTTTTAAGGGGGTTCTGTTAATCCACCCGCACACAGAGCACCTTTTAACGACTATGACGTGGGTTCTAGTACTCCTTATCCTCACTGAGGTAGTTAAACCAGGTATGAGTGGTATATGGCAGTTCTCGCACACCCACCTTCGGTAGTATACAGGCTTCCTCAGTCTGTACTTCTGCAGTAAGCGCATGCCGAGCTCAATGTACTTCCTAGCTCTGCTCAAGTCCCCCTTCATAGTCTCCTCGACAGCTAACCTGTAAAGTATTGCACACCTCTCCAAAGCTATGTCCCTCGGCACATCTCTCCTGCGGGCCTTTCGTACTGAGCATCCCTTAGTCAAACCTATCTAGCCTCTAAGGGATTGTTAGAGTAGTGTTAATAAGTCCTAGCGTGAATGACTCAGCTCAGGCTGGTACGGACCTGAAAGTCACGACTCCGTTGAATCCCTATACGAAAGTCTTCGCGTTATTGCATCTACTTGGAAGAGGGCTTAAGCTAAGTAGAAGACCTCGAAAGCTCTTCGTAGAGCCTCTTCAGCCTACTCTTACCCTCTGCTAAGGCCTCGTTAGCTACTCTAACTACCTCTGCTAGGTGCTCACACGTATAGCTTTCACTCTTTAGTAGTATAGTAAGTCTTACACCGGTCCTTAGCTCTAGGTATATACCGCGCCTACTTATCGAGAGCACCCCGCTGTGCTTCAAGCCGGCTTTCCTGGCTATCTTAAGTAGTGTGGAGGCTTCACGTAGAGTTAGAGCTGATACGTGAAGTATGGGGCCTGTTACCACAAGCCAGAACCTACTTAACGGAGGCTGACTCAGTAGGGGCTCCACCTCAGACCTCTCCACAGCCGAGTGCTTCTTGAAGATTACCGTAGACCCCTTCCTATGCCAGGGCATTGGGGCGTCGACCAATGTTATCCTCCCGCTGCACGAGCTTACCGGAAACGACTCCTGTCTATTGAAGAGCAGCTGGAGTATACTGTAAATATCTGGGTCGAGGTACCCTACCTCAATGTCTTCGAGCATCCTTCTAAACATCCTCTGCCTATGCTCACTCCACAGCCTTCTATCTACTACACCCAAGTGAGGACCCGAGTAGAGCTCCGCAAAGAGATATTTTCCTACACCTAGTGGAGATGCTAGGCTACTGCTCAGAGACGGCAAGCTCGTTCTCGAAATTTCCAAACACTTACCTAAGCCGGTTAGTACAGTCCTAGAGGTGTCTAGCTGTTGATGTTAATGAGAGGCATGTAGTTATCGGTAACACACGTTTTGAGCTGAGACTTGAAATAGCTGTTGAGAGAGCTCTACACTACAAGCGGTTAGCTGAAAACCTCTAAAAGAAGTACTCATCAACTAGGTATAATGCCTAGCTTAGGAGGGGAGGTGTTAGAGAGAGGGTTAGGTACTTCTACAGAAGTTAAGAATGTAGTTAAGGACTGGGTTAAGAAGGTATCTCATAGGGTAGTCACATCAGCAAACAGTACCAGTACACAGCTGCTAGAGAAGACTTGACAAACTTGATAGAAAACTCGAGAAGACTTCCAAAGGAGTGCAGAGTTGCTTTACCGATTCTATGATACAGAAAGTCGGAGTCTTAGGTATCGAGAGGAGGCCCTTGAAGAGATGTAGGGAACTCTGACTTCCCTGGATGCCCACAGATGACAGATTTATCCTGAATAGATGCGGGAAATCTATGAACCCCTAAAGAGAGCCTCCACTCTTTAGGTGGGGGGAGGTCGGATAGTTTTAGGAAGCTTTTTAAGGTCTAGAGACTCAGTTGGTTTAGGTGCCTAGAGGTGGGGGTACTAGATAGTATAGTACCGCAGAGTGAGGGGCAGAGGCGCCTAGTAGAGTCCCTGAAGAATGAGGCGTACTCGATAGTCGGCATCTTCGGACCTACGGGAAGTGGGAAGTCTCTATTCTCACTAGCCTACGGTATAGATGCGGTAACCGACGGCAGGTTCAAGAGGTTCCTAGTAGTAAAGCCTGTGGTAGACGTCGTTACTGGTGAGGAACTCACACTAGCTAAAGCAGGGGAGGAGTACCTAAGGCTAGTAAGGGAGTATATAGTCGATGTCATAGGTCCCTTCATAGATATTCAAAAGATAAATGAGTTAATATCCTCGGAGAAGCTGTTGTTAGCTGATGGACACTACCTAAAGGGAAGAACCTTTGACTATACCCTCATATTCGTGGACGACGCTCAGCATGTAAAGCTCGAGACCTTGCTTGAGGTAATAGTCAGGCTAGGTAATAGAAGCAGGCTGATAATAGCAGCTGACCCGATCTTCCAAACCTTCAGAGGGGTACACCAGGACCACGTAACTACCCTGAGGGAGATACTACTAAGTGAGACAAACGCGGTAGTCGTAGACCTAGGTGTAGAGGATGTAGTCAGAGCAGGAGCTAAAACCGGCCTAAGGTTCCTCCTAGAGTACATACTGAGAGTTAGAAAGCTAACGGACTCCGAGGCTAAGGTCTACCAGATCATCAAGATGCACTCCCCAGATGCGGACGTCATAACAGTACTCGATGTAGAGGAAATAGCTAAGAAATACGGGATCTCGTCAGAGCACGTACCTAAGTACCTAGTCGTAGTGAAGGCAGGTCACCTAGGTAGGCTTGTCGGTAAGGGCGGTGAGAGGGTTGAAGCTATAGAGAAGGAGCTAGGAGGAAGGGTGAGGGGTTTAGAGCTAGATCTAGACCTAACCAACTACATCAGAGCAGTACACCCAGTATCGTGGATATGGAAGAGGGTTAAGGTTGACCTAATAGGTTCCTACCTTGCTATAAAGGTGGAGAGGGAGAACTTAGGACCCCTGATGGGGCAGAAGGGCTCTTACATAAGGTTTCTCGAAGAGGTTACCAATAAGCTTATGGGCTTAGGCGTACGTGTAATCCCTGTTGTAAGTGAGGAGGGAAAAGCTAAGAAGTCTGAGAAAACTTCTCGACGTAGAGATCGAGAACGACCTGGTAGTAGCGGGGGCCAACAGACCTGACAACCCTAGTTAGGTTAGTCGAGCAGGTGACTCCAAGTTCTCTACACCTCCTGAGGTACCTGTCCTGAGCCTCTCCCAGAGCTTCAGTCTCCTTCTCAGCTGTTACAAAGTCGTAAACATGGATAAACCCGGAGTTCTTTAACGCGTATACGGCGTGCTCAAAGTACTCGTAAGCTAGCTCAGGTAGGGGCATTAGTACCCTATCGAACCTCCCTGGATATGCTCTAGCAACATCCTTGGCGTCTCCCAGGACTGGGACAACTACTCCTTCAACCCTATTCAGCTTTACGTTCTCTGCCATGAGCTCGTATGCGTACGGGTTTATATCCACGGAGATGACGAGCCGCGGTCTAGAGTGTTTAGCTATTATTATAGAGAAGAGACCTGCCCCAGCGAACATGTTGAGTACTTCCTCACCCTCTCTTACACTTCTAGCTACTCTTATGTGCTCATAGTTTAGGGCTGGGGATATATACACCCTAGCTATATCTACCTTAAACACGCACCCGTGTTCTCTATAGAGAGTCTCTGTCCTCATCTCTCCAGCTAGGTGTACGTACTCCCTGATTCTATAGAACCCCCTTACCGGGGTTACAGCTAGCCACACAGACCTAATGTTTGGGTACCTCTTAATCAGTTCGGTGGCTATCAGTCTGAACACCTCTAAGTCTATGTCTACCTCGATAGGCTTCCTGAGCACAGCTATGTCACCGATAATCTCAACCCTCTTCCACAGCATTTTTGCAACCTCCTCTCCTACTAGGGTCTTCGCGATTTCCCGTAGCAAGCTCTCTCAAAAGTACTTAATAACTCCCTAACTTAAATCTTTAATGAGGTGCAAGTATGCCTAAGCTAAGTTCAGGGTTAATCATAGCCGGAGTCTATGCTGATAAGATTAGGAGAACGGTCTTCGCACAGCTTAGGGACATGATTAAGGAGGGAGCTATTAGGAGTAGCGATGTAGCTTTCAGCGTAGCTCAACTAAATAAGCTACTCTACAACATCCTTGTAGAGAACCTCAAAGTCGAGAAGGGAGATGTAGTGAGAATAATAGTAGACTACGAGGTCTCAGAAGGAAAGTTGGAGTGGAAACTAGACACCCTAAAGATCGAGCTATTCAGAAGGGTCCCCACCGAGGAAGTGCAGAAGGTCCTAGAATCCGTACTACCTAAGGCTAAGTCCATCATGGAGGGTATAGTGGAGTACTCCATAGAGAGACTTGGCGAGACGGAGGACGGAGATGTAGTTCTAGCAATAAAGCTAGGTGATAGGGAGGTAGGTGCCCTAGTGGCTACCCCGATAAACGGGGAATTTCTATACATAAAGAAGGCCGCTATGATAGCCCCGTCCCCATCCATAGTTGAGAAGCAGAGAGTACCGCTGGACGGTAAGACTGCTGAGGATGCTGTGAAGAGTAACATAGCCGTACTAACAACATCAGCAAGGTACGTTACGGATGAGGAGGCTAGGAGAATGTACGAGGTAATAAAGAGGAGGGTAATACCCTCGGCTACAGTTGAGAGGATTAAGGAGGAGGAGTAGTGGAGTAGACCTCCTCCACCTTCTTAATAGCTTTTTTAAAGATTTCGTATCCTACCGTTAGAAGACCCTCCCTGTCTAGCACTATATCATCACCGATGATTACCGTCTCTATGCGGAGGTTCCCCTCAGTAATAGCCTTAGCTGCCGAATCTATGGAGTCTGGAGGAGGCCATCCAGGGGGTTCAGATAGATTGAATATGACAATACTACTCCTCGCACCCTCCCTAATTAGAGATGAATCTTCGTAAGCTATGAACTCAGAGGTTATCCTAGTTCCTGCTATAAGAGCTCCTAGTGGATCCGCCTTCTTCATCCAGATAAGCTCCTTTAGTACCTCCCTTATGCTATACGAGGCCCTAACTCCAATACCGAGTCCACAGTCCTCCCGCCAACTACTTAGCATGTTGCCGAAGTAGATAGTCTTTAATCTCGAGGCCACGCGGGGATTTACTAGGACAACATCAACACCGTCCGGTATCTCCTCGATCTCCTTCTCCGGGTTGATAACGTAGAGAGGTATGCGAAACTCTCTAGCGATGCTTACATACCTCTCCTCAAGTTCGCCACATACAGCTACGGCAATTCTAACTCCCTCCACCTGCCTCCACCTACTCAATAGTAGCTTAAGCTCCTGAAGCTGGTGCTCATCGTTAAGGCCACAATTAAGAGGAGGTGCGAGAGTAACATTTATCCCTACATCCCTAGCAGCTCTAGCTACCTCATCTAAGTAAACATCCGTCACCAAGGCTTCAGTAACCCCGCTACTGACTAGCTCCGCTAGGGATAAGGCAGCTACGTAGTACATGTCGCTCCTTCGCATAGACTTAAGTATCTCCTTGACTAAAAACCAGTCCACGAAGTCGACCTTATACCTGAGCGGGTAGAGGGTGAGGACGGTAAAGCCCGACGCGAACCCCTTCAAAAGCAGCCTCCCACTACCGGATAGTAGGAGCTCTGGGTACTGGTACTCTTCGGGAGCTCTCCCGGTCCCGAAGCTTCTTATAACTCCGTTCTCTATGTATATATAGCCCTGCTTTACGAACTCTGCCCTCTCCCTAAGCAGTACTAGTGAAACCCCTTCTATCAGTATCTTAACCAAGACCGACCCCTAAATGCTTACCTACGTAGAACCGACCTTAAGACACTGAACGATAGGTACCTCTTCCCACTAGACCTCAGTAGCTCATCCCATTCGTAGAGTATCCTAACAGCCTCATTAGCCACCTTAATAGCCTCAGTAATACCTGCATGAGGATCGAACTCGTTAGTAACCCTGTTCGCTATAGCAGCACAGACGGCTCCTGCCCTAGCTCCGTATATGTTAGCTAGCGTAAATATTGTAGAAGCCTCCATCTCGAAGTTGAGGACGTTTAACTCCTTAAGCTTTACCTCAATACCTCTCCACCTATCCGGTAGGTATCCCTTAAACCCGGGACGTCCCTGACCTACGTAGAAGCTGTCACTACTTGCAGTTATTCCGACGTGATACCTAACCCCAAGTATTTCAGCAGCCTCTATTAATGCTAGTAAAACATCGTAGCTAGCTACGGCCGGGTACTCTGGGTCTACGTAGATCCTACTTACACCATCGAATCGTACCGCAGCTGTGGAGATCACCACATCACCTAACCTTACGTACTCCTGAAGAGCTCCCGTAGTGCCTACTCTAATAAACGTATCTGCACCAACTCTTAGAAGCTCCTCTACGGCAATAGCTGTGGATGGACCCCCTATACCCGTGGACATGGCGGCAAGACCCACGCCGCGGTACTTTCCTACGTAGCATACGTAGCCTCTATGCTCAGATATCTTCCTACCCTCATCCCAGTAGCTTGCTATAAGGGGTACCCTCCCGGGGTCTCCAGGTAGTAGAACATACCTAGGCACGTCGCCGGGCTTTAGGTGTATATGGTACTGCAGACCCTCGGCGGTTTCAGGTGTCAAGGCCGACTTAAACACGCTCACCTAACTACCCTACTGAATTACTCGGTTAAACTATATCTCTGCTAAGTTCTTTCTCTACATAGTGTTAGGGAGCTGTAGGACTGACGGAGTACTTGTTAGAAATTCTAATAGAGACTCTAAGTGATACGGGGTTCAGGTTTCATAGGGCTTGGTATCAAACGATACCGAGCCCTCTACCCTTGGCTTCACAGCCCTCGGGACTCCTCTTCATCGGGATCCGCATCACAGGGCTCCACCTCCTCGGGGTAACCCCTACCCACAGCTCCCCCTTCATTGTTTTCTCCAGGTCATCGCTATGGGGGAACCCCCGCATCCTGGCTCCCCCTCAAACCCGCCCCTTTTGGGTCTTCGCGATATACCTGCATCTCGAGGCGTCTCCCCGGTAGAGGAAGCACCAACAACCCTTGTAACCTTTACGAAACTCGACATAGTTGCGAAAGGCATTGGTGGGTTGTTCCAGTGCGAGTAGAGGCAGAAACCGAGGTCGAAGTAAAGTTGTTCGCGAAGTACGCCTCACTCAGGGTCAGCTTAAAGTAGGTGTATGTACTTAGTCTCCCTAACGTATTTAGGCCAATTCTTATCGGAGAGATCTAAGTCGAGGTATGCCGCTTTAGGGTTGAAGTACGGAGGACCTCTTCTACTGAAGAGCGTGAGAACTCTGAATCCGTGGTTAAACTTGTAACCGTAGATGCACGGCTCATGCCCTCTTATAACTAGCTTAACGTTAAGAGTTTTAGTTACCCACTCCGTAACTGGGCGTCCGAAGAGCATACCAGCCCCCCTAGGGGACGGGCGTCCCTCCTCATTACTCTCTATAGGGTCGTTCCAGAGTACCTCGATGAGAGTTTCCTTAACTACGTGATCCTCAGCACCCAGTAGGTACTCCCTAATGCTCTGGGCCTTACGGTAACTCGATACCGGGAGACCTCCGTGCACAGCTAAGAATGAATCTCTTAAGTAAGCTGCTACGTGTAGGTATGCAAATACTTCCTCGACAATGTGCCGGTATACTTCCAGTCCATCTCTTAGGAGATACCTCGCTATGAGTTCATCTGGAAAGTCGTGAGGGGATGGCTCGATCATGTTAACCCCCTCGTGGTTACCTAGTAGTAGGAATACCGACTCGGGGTAATCCACCTTAATCTCCAGGAGGGTGAGAAGTACTTCAAGTTGATGCTCTCCTCGGTCTATGTAGTCTCCGAGGAACAGTAGGGCTACCTCCCCCCTTGCTAACTGCTCCCTAGAGTACCTCTCTAAGATTTCCTTTAGGTCATTAAGGCTACCGTGTATATCGCCTACAAATACGTACCTTCCGTAAGTTCTGAGGTTGACTATCTCTCCATACTTTCTCAGAGACTCTCGGAGAACCTCGCTGTAGGTCTCAATAGCTCTGCGGACGGCCTGTACGTTACTGGAAACCTCCTCCGCCTTACTGATATAGCTAGCCAGACTCATGCTCCTGCAACCTCCTCAGGATTATTGCGTTAGTCAACTTAGGATCGGCTCTCCCCCTAGTCTTCTTCATTACCTGACCTACTAGGAAGTTCACCGCCTTAGGATCCCTCCTAGCGTCTTCAACAGCCTTCGGGTACTCCTTGAAGACCTCCTCCACGATCTTCTCAATATCCTCAGCGGAGCTCAGGGTAGTCATACCGCTCTCCACGATCTTCTCAGGGTCGGTGTTCTCCACGATCACTCTCCTAACGTATTCTTTGAGGAGCTTCACGCTTATCAATCCCTTCTCTAGGTAGTCGACGATTCTACACAACCTCTTGGAGTTCAGGCGCCTCAACCCCTCACCTAGGTCTAGGTCGAGTTCGTCAACCCACCGCAAGAACTCATTAACAAGTATTGATGAAACTAGCTTGGGATTCCCGCAAAGCCTAACGGTATTTTCGAAGTGGTCGCAGAGTCTCTTATTGAGCACTAATACAGACGCCATGTAGCTCCCTATCCCGTACTCCTCAGCCAACCTCCTAGCTCTAAGATCCGGTAGTTCGGGGAGTCTCCTCTTGATAGACTCTATGAGGTCCGGTGGTATACTGATTGGAGGTAGGTCTGGGTCTGGAAAGTACCTGTAATCGCCTTCAAGCTCCTTAGCTCTGGAGGGTACTGTTATACCCTTCTCCTTTATCCAGTGCCTTGTCTCTCTTTCTAGGGTACCCCCGGACTTTAGTATGTTAAGTTGTCTCGCTATCTCGTAGTTAAGAGCCTTCTCGAGTTCTCTAGGTGAACCGATGTTCTTTATCTCAACTCTAGGACCGCCTGCAACAGATATGTTGGCATCAGCGCGTAGGGCTCCCTCAAGTGAGGTATCAGTTATGTCGAGGTGCTCGAGTATCGAGCCTAGTTTCTCTAGGAATACCCTAGCCTCCCTAGAGTTGGAGAAGTCAGGCTCAGTAACTATCTCGAGAAGAGCTATACCAGCTCTGTTGTAGTCTACTAGAGAGTAGGTACTCCCGAGAGGGCTACCACCCGGGTACACGATCCTACCCGTATCCTCCTCTATGTTGATCCTCCTAATTCTAACAACCTTACTGTAGTTACCCATGTCTATAGCGATCGAGCCACTCACGGCAAATGGAATAAGGCCATACCTATCGTACTGGGAGATCTGGTAGTTCTTTGGTAGATCTGGGTAAAAGTAGTGCTTTCTAACGAAGATCAGCTTCTCCGAGATCCTGCAGTTCAGTGCTAGTGCTAGTGCTATAGCCTTCTCTAGTGCGGCTCGGTTAAGTACGGGTAGGGATCCTGGAAGGCCTAAACACGTTGGACAGACGTTGGTATTAGGTTTCCTACCCCTGTAATCACTTGAGCAACTGCAGAAGAGCTTGGTCTTAAGGGAGGTTATTTGCGCGTGGACCTCTAAGCCTATGATGACCCTATCGCTCATAGCCTACAATCACCTCTACCATTCGTGCCACATTAATTAGAACCCCCTCAGAAAGTGGGGGTCCGAAAAGCTGTATGCCAACTGGAAGACCTCCTACAAACCCTCCTGGAACGCTTATAGCAGGAAGCCCCGCTAGGTTCACCGGCACCGTATTTATGTCTAGGCTGTATAGCTTAAGAGGATCCGCTACCACCTCACCAAGCTTAGGTGGGGGTGTCGGAGCTGTCGGCGATACGGCGAAGTCGAACTCCGAGAACAGCTTCCTAAAACTATCGTAGATCGCCCTCCTAACCTTGGCGGCCTTCAGGTAGTACCCCTCGTAAAGCCCCTCACTAAGAACGTAAGTTCCTAGGATAATCCTACGCTTAACCTCATCTCCGAAACCCATCTTTCTAACCTGGGCGTAGGTCTTAGTCCACAGCAACCCTTCCGTACTTAGGTGTATCCCGTACCTAAGACCGTCGTACCTAGCTAGGTTAGAGCTAGCCTCAGCCATAGCAATGATGTAGTAGGCTGGTAGGGAGTACTCTAGTATCGGTATGCTTCTGAACTCTACCTCAATATCATAGCCCTCCAGTTTATCAACAACGTGCTCTAAGACCTTAATGACCTCCCTATCAACTCCCTCCCCAATCATCTCCTCTATGACAACAGCGCGGTACTTTCTGAGGGGCTCCTCGCTGACGAACTGTGTGTAGTCCGGTACTTCCACTTTAAGGCTCGTAGAGTCCCGAGAGTCGTGACCTGCTATAACAGATAGAACCCTAGCTACATCATCCACGCATCTACCTATAGGACCTATCTGGTCTAAGCTACTCGCGTAAGCTATCAGTCCGTATCTGCTTACCAACCCGTAGGTGGGCTTAAGCCCTACAGTACCTGTGTAAGCTGCTGGTAACCTTATGGAACCGCCGGTATCTGACCCTAGGGCTACCGTAGCCTCGCAGGCTGCCACAGCTGCAGCACTACCCCCAGAAGACCCTCCCGGTACGCGCTCTAGGTCCCAGGGGTTCCTAGTTGGGAAGAAGGAGCTGTTCTCCGTAGTGGAACCCATCGCGAACTCGTCCATGTTGGTCTTACCGATGATGATACCACCAGCTGTCTTAATCCTCTCAACTACTGTCGCATCATACGGAGGTACGTAGTTCTCTAGCATTTTAGAGCCGCAGGTAGTTCTGATACCCTTGGTACTGATGTTATCCTTTACAGCTACTAGAGATCCTCCAAGAGGTCCTAGGGTCCCTCTCTTTAGTACCTCTTCAGCCTCTCTAACTACCTCCTCCATAGGTCTAAGGGTTATGTACGCCTTAATTACTCCCTCGTACTTCTCTATGATTTTATAGACCTCCTCTATGTACTTGAATAGGAAGTCCGGGTCCTCCTCAACCCTAGCTCTAAGACTCTTAATACCTATAGTAGCTAGGTCCGTACACTGAGGTGGGGACATGGTCTCACAGAGTTCGAGGGGCCTTTAGATAGCCTTCCTCAAGCTCCCTATCGAGGAGTTCGCATCTCTCGGATTCTTCTACACTCTCCTCAACATCTTCTCGAACATTCCTCTCACCGAAGTAGGTGGTGTAGAGGGGTTCCAGGTCATTAGGTAGGTTTAGGTTGAGTATCTTGTTGAACATCTCAACAATTTTCTCTAGGTCTCTGAGTATACCCCCTAGTTTAGTCTCGTCAACCTCTACTAAGGCTAGGGTCATCAACTTCTTTAACAGCTCCACCTGCTTCAAGGCACCTATCCTCTCTAGTAAGCTCCGGCGTGCTATTAAACTTCGTAATTAGGTGGGAGGGGATGTGTTACCCTATTCCTCGGGCTTATCTAAGCATCTATAACCCTGTTCGAACAGGAGGGACCTCGCGGAGATCACCTCTAGGTAGTTCCTGGGTAAAACAGGTCTCCCATCCTCGTAGGGGAAGGCGTACGGAAGTTCGATCTCGACCTCATAATTCCCCAGCCTAACGGTAAACCTGAGCCCGAAACGTATGTCGAGTTGCCCGAGCTCCCTACCTTCAGCTACCTTGCGTAGGACGTATGCTGCTCCAGCTATAGTTAGCTGGTACCTACCCAAGTTCCTGGAAACGGTGTTACTAGGTAGCTTTGCCACGATCTCCCTGAATGTTCTACCCCTCGGTGGGTGCTCCCCCATTATACCTCCTATGATTACTGCATCGAAGTTGTAGATATCGATCGGTCTGAGCTCCTGAGGTGCCTTGGGGTCGAGGACTAAGGGTCTCAGAATAGCTCCACTCCTCACAAGTTCCACCACACCCCTCTCCTCAACCCTCGCACCGAGGTCTTCTAGGATCTCCCTGGCCCTCCTAGACCTCACGTTGGTGAAGAGGGCATCCCTTCCAAAGATCTCCACTACGTAGCTGTACTCGCTAAGTAGCCATGGAGATATACACCGCTCTAAGTGCTCTACTATAACCAGCACTCCGGGTCACCCATAATTAGCTACTCGGCTTTTAAAGACCTGTAGCCAAGGGCTTCGCGTCCGGCAACGTGGAGATGTATATCAAGCTCCGCTACCCTAATGCATCGAGGCTACCTATGTCTTACAGACGTAGCCCCCGAATAGATGCGGGAAACCCTCGCCCTTCAGGGCGGGGAGGAGGTCAGGAGTGGGGAGTTGGGTACAGCTATAACCTCTCGTAAGCTTAAAGAGGTGGGTATGGCTACGAGGACCTTAGCTGTCTCACTACTGGTCCTACTAGTCCTCAGTTCGTTAGCTAACGTAGTTAGCGAAGTCTTTAGTCTCTGCCAGGCTGTAGGTAACCCAGGTCACTGTAGGGAGGTAAGGTTGATGACTGCTGGAGTGGTCTCCGACGGGGTTAGCGTAGTAGGCTTACCCCTGGACTTGTACGTAGCTGTAGCTAGCGGTAGGGGTCTCGTATTTATCCAGGCAGGGCTTTCCGCGGACGAGTACTTCACTCTCTTCACCTCTGCAGCGATACTAATCGCGGCAGCAGCTATCGGGGTAAATCCAAGTAGCTACAGCTACTACATATACCTAGACCCACCCACGGTTAGGGCTGTTGGCCCCTCATCAAGTGCTGCTGTAGGGCTGGGCACAGCTCTGGCCATACTCAACACCACCCTACCAGAACCCGTAGCTGTACTAGGTATCCTACTACCCGATGGGGGGTTCGGCTACGTGGGTTATGCAGATGAGAAGGTGAGATCCCTAGTAGGTAGGGTGAGGTCTGTTCTAGTACCACGCTTTCAGAACCTAAGCCGGGAAACCTTAAGGCTCTGCGAGAAGCAGGGGGTTAGCGTTGTGGAAGTGGACGACCTCTACGAGGCTCTTCAGCTTCTCGGAGGGTTTAAGGTGGTTGGTGCGGGGGGTGGTGACTGGAGCTACCTAGAACAACTCCTCGGGGAGTGGGTTCGGCTAGTCAATGAAAGCTTAGGAAGGTATCTGGAGGACCTTAGGGGTACATGTAGAGGTCTGGGCTACCCCGAGACGGTGATTTCGGTGAGGTCCCGGTGGGCTTCAGTACTTACACACCTGCTTACTGTAGTTAGGTCTACCTGGACCTGTGGACTGGAGACGGGTGCTATCAGTTTTAGCGATATCGTAGCTGAAGTTCGGAGTAAGATTACCAGGCTCTCCGAGGAGTACTGGGGGTGGTCAAGCTCCCTACCTACGACTGCAGAGGTCCTCGTAGTTCTTTCTGAGGTCTACGCAACTCTAGTAAGGGCTGAGGAGCTATTCGGTAAGGTGGTCAATGGCTCGGTAAGTACTGTGGAAGCTGTAGATGACCTCGCACTGGGCTATACTCTCGCCGAGAGTGCTTTAGCACTCCTCAGAGCTTTAAGGGCTTCCGCAAACGTGGTGAGGTCCGAGCACGTAGTAGATCTAAGTCGGTTACTCCTCCTATACCGGTACGTGGGTAGCCTCTACTCACTTCTGCGTAGTTCCCCTACGGTAGTGGGCCGGGTTGAGGAACTCGAGTTCGTCGGGAACCTACTAGCAAAGGCTGGGAAACTCCTAGTCAGAGACCCAGCAGCTACCCTAGCCCTATGCATAACCTCGCTAGTTAAGCTAACTAAGCTCCTCTACCTAGGCCAGTACCGAGGTTCCTGGGGGGCTGTCGAAGCCGTAAGGAGTAGGGTTGCCAGAATTCTCAACACCTCTACGAACCCCCTGCTAGAGCTGTACGTAGGGCTTTGGAGTACCTGGACAGCTCTGCGTGCAGACCCTGGGGAGGTTCTAGAGGCTTACCTAGGGGTCTCCGTGAGGGGCTTCGCCTACACGGCCCTAACCGGTAGTCTCTCGGAGTCTATCCGCGTACCCTCTACCCTCCTCTGGTACCTTCTCGCAGTACTTCCCCTAGCTCTGGGGCTTCCCCTAGCTCTACTTCTTCGAAGAGCTCGAGGATTCTCCGCGCGACGTACCTCACATAGCTATCTACGGATACTACCTCCACACCGCAGCCGGGGATTCCATATACTACGCACCACCCATCCGGTACCTCCACTAGTGCTACCAGTGTTAGTAGGTCTTCCTCACCCCTAACGAGGAGTAGGACTCTGCGACCTGAGGTAGAGGTCTGCACAGCCTTTCTAAGTTTATCGATAGCTTCTAGACATATGTGGGACCGGGGGTTAAAGCACTCGTAGACGTAGCTAAAGCGGTCACCTATCCAGGGCTGTGCTAGTGACCTCCTAGTAACACCATCAACTACGCAGATAGAGGGTACGAACCCCAGCTCTACGAAGCTCCTGCACACATAATCCCCAACAGCTACCACTGCTACGCAGTCACTAACCAGCTCTACAGCACTACCGGTTACCGAGGACTCCTCACCGCAGATACGCACCCCTAGAAAACCCCTCCCTAGGGAGCTCCTGAGAGCCTCCGGCATCCTAAGGCACCGCAACCGGACCCCCCTCGCAGAGGTTAGATATCTACACCCAGTAGACTACGCAGAGGTGGCTATAAGGGGGCTGAGACCTCCGGACTTAAAATACTTGATACAAACACCCTAGAGATATTTAATACAAAAGACCTCGAGGAGATCGTGAGATCACGCAGTACATAGCTTATAAGCCTGCTAGTCCTAGGTAGTTACGGCGCCGCAACCCCCTGGCGGCGGCTGGACCGGACTGGGGGCAGAGCCCCCGTGGATGAGGGGTCGCCTCCGGTTGCGGCGACAGGGAATCACTCTAATCACGTGGGGGTCTGAATAACCCGGGGCACTAACCCCGGAACATTCAGACCCGACGGGGGCTACCCAGACCACGTAGTAGGCTGGGCTACACACCCCGCGGCCTGCGGCCGCGACTCCGGTTGATCCTGCCGGACCCGACCGCTATCGGGGTGGGGCTAAGCCATGGGAGTCGTACGCCCCGGTCACCGGGGCGTGGCGGACGGCTGAGTAATACGTGGCTAACCTACCCTCGGGACGGGGATAGCCTCGGGAAACTGAGGCTAATCCCCGATAGGTAGGGACTCCTGGAAGGGGCCCTACCGAAAGGGCTACACGGGGATGTCCGCGTAGCCGCCCGAGGATGGGGCCACGGCCCATCAGGTAGTTGGCGGGGTAACGGCCCGCCAAGCCTATAACGGGTAGGGGCCGTGAGAGCGGGAGCCCCCAGATGGGCCCTGAGACAAGGGCCCAGGCCCTACGGGGCGCACCAGGCGCGAAACCTCCGCAATGCGGGAAACCGTGACGGGGTCACCCCGAGTGCCCCGAAGAGGGGCTTTTCCCCGCTGTAAAAAGGCGGGGGAATAAGCGGGGGGCAAGTCTGGTGTCAGCCGCCGCGGTAATACCAGCTCCGCGAGTGGTCGGGACGGTTATTGGGCCTAAAGCGCCCGTAGCCGGCCCGGTAAGTCCCCCCTTAAAGCCCCGGGCCCAACCCGGGGACGGGGGGGATACTGCCGGGCTAGGGGGCGGGAGAGGCCGGCGGTACTCCCGGGGTAGGGGCGAAATCCGTTAATCCCGGGAGGACCACCAGTGGCGAAGGCGGCCGGCTGGAACGCGCCCGACGGTGAGGGGCGAAAGCCGGGGGAGCGAACCGGATTAGATACCCGGGTAGGTACGTGTCGCGGGTTACTCTATGTATCTACCCGCGACACGTATCCCGGAGAGTCCCGGCTGTAAACGATGCGGGCTAGTCGTTGGGCGGGCTCAGAGCCCGCCCAGTGACGCAGGGAAGCCGTTAAGCCCGCCGCCTGGGGAGTACGGCCGCAAACTCGGAGTGGGTTGTCTACCCCTCCGGGGCGGAGGGCTGAAAGGCGGTGGGCGTGCGGGGGTTTCATAATTATTAGGTGGTTTAAGTGATTGATTCGAGGATTGCGTGGTTACTTGGTGTTATTCAAGGTGATGGCTACGTTGGGAGGTATTTTGTTGAAGTTAGCGACAAGTATGAGGAGAATTCCATAGTCCCACACGCCCACCGCCCAGCAAACTTAAAGGAATTGGCGGGGGAGCACCACAAGGGGTGGAGCCTGCGGCTCAATTGGAGTCAACGCCAGGAATCTTACCGGGGGAGACAGCAGGATGACGGCCAGGCTGACGACCTTGCCCGACGCGCTGAGAGGAGGTGCATGGCCGTCGCCAGACACGTCCACGGCCTCCGCACTGTACGGGGTAAAATCGCGGGGGCCATGGCGTGGGCGAGCTCGTGTCGTGAGATGTCCGGTTAAGTCCGGCAAACCCCTGTGTGGGGCCATCTTGCAACAAGCCCACCGGGGGCCGAGCGAGCGAGACCCCCACCCCCAGTTGCTACCCGGTCCTCCGGGGCCGGGGCACTCTGGGGGGACTGCCGCCGTAAGGCGGAGGAAGGAGGGGGCCACGGCAGGTCAGCATGCCCCGAAACCCCCGGGCTGCACGCGGGCTACAATGGCGGGGACAGCGGGATCCGACCCCGAAAGGGGGAGGTAATCCCTCAAACCCCGCCGTAGTTGGGATCGAGGGCTGCAACTCGCCCTCGTGAACGCGGAATCCCTAGTAACCGCGCGTCAACATCGCGCGGTGAATACGTCCCTGCTCCTTGCACACACCGCCCGTCGCTCCACCCGAGCGGGGGTGGGGTGAGGCCTGCTTAGTGGGGTAACCTGCTGGGCGGGTCGAACCTCACCCCCGCGAGGGGGGAGAAGTCGTAACAAGGTAGCCGTACCGGAAGGTGCGGCTGGATCACCTCCCACCTACGGGTGTGTGGCCCAGCCTACGTGAGTGTCTGGGTAGCCCCCGGTGAAGCCTGGGAGGGGTTCCCTCCCAGGTAGATGGCGCGATTCTATGAGCGCCGTGTACAGGCCTGCGAGACGGTACCACCCCGCCCAGCTCGTCGGCACGAAGCCGTCCGGTGGATGGCTCGGCTCGGGCGCTGAGGAAGGGCGCGGCAAGCGGCGATATGCCCGGGGGAGGCGCAGGCAGCCGTCGAACCCGGGATCCCCGAATGGGACCTCCTGCCGCGGGGTTAACCCGCGGCGCTCGGGAAACCCGGGCAACCGGGGAGTACCGAGTGGGAACCCCCCGAACGGAAACATCTTAGTAGGGGGAGGAAGAGAAACCAATACGGGATCCCCTGAGTAGGGGCGACCGAAAGGGGGAGAGCCCAAACCAAACCCGCCGGCGATGAGTCGGTGGGGATGTGGGGTTAGCGACTCCGCGGCTGGGGGTCCGACCCCCAGCGGGCCGACCCACGGTAGCCGAAGTGGGCTGGAAAGCCCCGCCGTAGAGGGTGATAGCCCCGTAGGCGAAACCGTGGGGGTCCGCGCCGCGGAGTAGAGTACTACGGCTTGGTTTTGCCGTGGGAAGTTGGGGGGCACCAACCTCCAAGGCTAAATACGTCCCGAGACCGATAGCGAACTAAGTACCGTGAGGGAAAGCTGAAAAGTACCCCGGAAGGGGGGTGAAAAGAGCCTGAAACCGGGCGGCGAAGCACGGTGCGGCCTGGAAGGGATGAGGCCCCCGAAGGAAACCTGGGCGACCGGGGAGTACGAGGTGGGCAGACCAGGGTCGCACCGTCCGTCTTGAAACACGGGCCGGGGAGTTCACGGCAGTGGCGAGCCTAAGGGGGTTAACCCCGGAGGCGTAGGGAAACCGACGAGCCCGCAGCGGCTTCGTGCCGCGAGGGGCGGGGTCCGAACAGGGCCCGGAGTCACTGCCGTGAGACCCGAAACCGGGCGATCTAGGCGGGGGCAGGGTGAAGCCGGGGGAAACCCCGGTGGAGGCCCGAAGGGGTGCTGACGTGCAATTCGCTCCCATGACCCCCGCCTAGGGGCAAAAGACCAATCTAGCCCGGTGATAGCTGGTTCCCCCCGAAGTGCGTCGCAGCGCAGCCCCGCCGGAGGGAGCTCGCGGGGTAGAGCTACGGATTGGGGGTACCAGGGCGAAAGCCCTGGGCCCCCAGTCCAACTCCGAACCCGCGGGTCCCGTAGATGGCGGGAGTGGGGCTCCCCGGGGTAAGCCTGGGGGCCGAGAGGGGAACAACCCAGACCGGGGTTAAGGCCCCTAAGTGCCGGCTAAGTGCCAAGCCCAAAGGGCGTCCGCGGCCTAAGACAGCGGGGAGGTGGGCCTAACAGCAGCCATCCTCTAAAGGCGGGGGTCCCCGTGGATTATCTAAAATACGCATGTTTTATTTGTTATGAGGAAGGTGATGCAATATAAAGGTCAGTCTACTACGGGGACCCCGCCGGAGATGGAGTGCGTAACAGCTCACCCGCCGAGGCCGCGGGCCCCGAAAATAGGTCGGGGCTTAAGCCGGCCGCCGAGACCCCGGGGCACGGCCGCTCTGCGGCCGTGATCCGGTAGGGGGGCGTCGAGGCGGGGCAGAAGCCGGGCCGTGAGGTCCGGTGGACCCGCCTCGAGTGCGGATCCCGGCGGTAGTAACAGCAAAGAGGGGTGAGAATCCCCTCGGCCGGAAGGACCAGGGTTCCTCAGCAACGGTCGTCAGCTGAGGGTTAGCCGGCCCTAAGGCGGGCCGTAACTCGGACCCGCCGAAAGGGAAACGGGTTAATATTCCCGTGCCGCGGGGGTAGGTGCGGCAACGCAAGCCCGGGCCCCGACGCCTCGGGGTAGGCCGACTGGGGCAATCGCCCCAGCTAACCACCCGAAGGCCGGGGAGTGCCGTAACGGCGAGAACCGGCTGAAGGGGGGAATGGCCGCCCGTTAGGGCGGTTCGGCCGAGCCCCGGGGCCCTTGAAAAGGGGCTCGGGAACGATCCCCCGCGCCCGTACCGAGAACCGACACAGGTGCTCCTGGGTGAGGAGCCCAAGGCCTGTGGGGGCTAACCCGGGCTAGGGAACTCGGCAAATTGGCCCCGTAACTTCGGGAGAAGGGGTGCCTGCGGTTCTGGGGCACAACCCCGGAACCGCGGGCCGCAGTGACTAGGGGGTCCTGACTGTTTAATAAAAACATAGGTCCCCGCTAGCCCGAAAGGGTGAGTACGGGGGCCGAATCCTGGCCACTGGCGGTACGTGAAACCGGGGTACAACCCGGTGAAGCGCCGCTGAAGGCCGGGGGTAAACTCGGCTATCCCGCGGGTTATTCCACTTATCTTATTCCTCCACCCCAAACCCTAAGCATAACTACATACAACTTGCCCCGCGGGAAGCCGGGGCCCAGCTCTGACCCTCTTAAGGTAGCCAAATGCCTTGCCGGGTAAGTTCCGGCGCGCATGAATGGATCAACGAGGGCCCCACTGTCCCAGCCCGGGACCCCGTGAAGCCCACGGAGCCGGTGCACAGGCCGGCATCCCCCCGTAGGGAGAGAAGACCTTGTGGAGCTTTACTGCAGCCTGGCGTTGACCTCCGGGTTGCTGTACGTAGCGTAGGCGGGAGGCTGTGAGACCACCCTTCCGGGGGTGGTGGAGCCGTAAGTGAAACACCGCCTACGGCGACCTGGGGGTCTAACCCCGGGGTCCTCCCGGGGGACAGCGTCAGGTGGGCAGTTCGGCTGGGGCGGCACGCCCGCGAAAAGATAACACGGGCGCCCAAAGGTCGGCTCACCGCGGCTAGTGGGGGGCTTCGCTTTAAATACTCCTTAACCAGATATGGGAGTACAGTAGTCGATCAAGAGGTGCTCTTCGCATATATTATTGGGTTCCATTATCGGATTGTTCAGTAATAATTGATGCATCCGCCCCCCGCTACCGCGGGCCGAGAGGCGGGTCAGAACTCCGCCGTAGAGTGCAAGGGCAAAAGCCGGCCTGACCCGGCCCTTGACGGTAAGGGGCCGGGCCGGGAAACCGCGGCCTAGCGAACGCTCGTGCCCCCCTTGGTGGGGGCCGGGCATGACAGAAAAGTTACCCCAAGGATAACAGGGTCGTCGCGGGCGAGAGTCCCCATCGACCCCGCGGTTTGCTACATCGACGTCGGCTCTTCCCATCCTGGGGGTGCAGCAGCCCCCAAGGGTGGGGCTGCCCGCCCATTAAAGGGGAACGTGAGCTGGGTTTAGACCGTCGTGAGACAGGTCGGACTCTACCCACGGGGGGTGCGGGCCGCCTGAGGGGAAGGCCCTCCTAGTACGAGAGGAACGGGGGGTCGCGGTCTCTGGTCTACCGGCTGTCCGGTAGGGCATAGCCGGGCAGCTACGCCGTAGGGGGTAACCGCTGAAAGCATCTAAGCGGGAACCCCTCCCCGAAAAGAGGCGGCCGTCTCCTCCCGGGTCTCCCGGGAGGGGCGAGGGCACCCGTAGAAGACGGGTTTAATGGGGCGGGGGTGTACGCCTGCCGCTCCCAATAGCCCGAGGCTGACGACTTGGGTGGGGTGGTACCGCGTTATAGGCCTGTACACGGCGCTCGGTAGGCCCTCCCCCAGGTCTCGGAGTGCTTATATAGTTTCCTGCAGATTTGTTCGGTGGGAGGCTGCGGGTATTCAGGACGGCCTACCTGTCCCTGGTTAAGTTCTTGGAGGGTTCGCTGAGTCTCATTGATGAGGGTTCGGTGGAGTACTTCGTTAAGGTACTGGAGTCTGCCTATAGGGAGGGTAGGAAGGTCTTCGTTGTGGGGGTCGGTAGGTCGGGTCTTGTAGGTAGGGCCTTCGCTATGAGGTTGATGCACCTAGGTTTCTCAGCTTACGTCGTCGGGGAGACGGTGACCCCAGCCGCTGGGGAGGGTGACGTACTGGTAGCCATATCTGGCTCCGGTAGGTCTGCAGCTGTAGTTGCTGTAGCTGAGGTAGCGAAGAGACTTGGGGTTAGGGTAGCAGCCCTAACGTCGTACCCGGACTCACCTCTA
The DNA here is from genome assembly GCA_020833415.1 of Desulfurococcaceae archaeon. Lineage (GTDB taxonomy): Archaea > Thermoproteota > Thermoprotei_A > Sulfolobales > NBVN01 > DRZP01. Next base: position 93,704 of record JAJHQJ010000001.1, read on the forward strand.
GCTAAGCTAGCGGACATGGTCGTTGTAGTACCCGGTAGGACTAAGGTAAGTCAGGAGGATAGGTGGGAGGTTAGGCAACTCATGGGTCTCCACGAACCCCTAGCACCTCTGGGAACGCAGTTCGAACTCGTAGCTCAGGTACTCCTAGACTCCGCAATCTCCGAGCTTATGGCTAGGCTAGGTAAGGACGAGGAGGACCTCAGGGAGTTCCACGCTAATGTCGAGGTATGAGCCACTACCTATGCTACCCGAGCTCCTCCGAGGACTGTGTAAGGGGGAGGCTTGAGGAACTCAGGACCCTAGGGGTAGTCGAGGTACTGAACCTACTAGGTAAAGGCCACGCCGCAGTAGTACTCGAGGCACGCCTCAGCAACGGTACCCCCGTAGCAGTTAAGGTACTTAGAGTAGACTCCAAGAGGACGGACCTCACCGCTGAGTGTAGGATTGCTGAGTTAGCCTACCCGGTATCACCGAAGGTCTACTCGTGTAGTGAGGAGTTCATAGTTATGGAGCTGGTTAGGGGGTACCCAGCTGTGGAGGTCCTAGTTAGCGAGGGGTTTAGGTACCCCTACGTAGTTAAGGTTCTAGCAGCCGGGAGGTGGCTCGACGTTAGGGGTGTGGACCACAGAGAGCTTAGTAGAGCCCACAAACACGTAGTCATAGATAGAACCGGAGCCGTTAGGATACTCGACTACGAGAGTGCAGCAGTAGTGGAGAGGCCCTGCAATATCTGCAGACTATTCTCATGGCTAGCCAGGCTCAGGGGGGTCGATGTGGGGGTACTGGGAGAGGTGCTCACCCCACTTAGGTACTACAAGAAGGCGGAGAGCGAGGACCTCAGAAGGGAGCTGTTCAAGGAGATCCTCAGGAGCTCTGAGGTACTATCAGTGCACCCGGAGAGCCGCAGCGGGAACTGTATCAGCTGTAATTAGTTGTGAATACCTCTTAGATTTATTAGCTTTCTATGCA
>JAJHQJ010000051.1 GCA_020833415.1 Desulfurococcaceae archaeon
TGTACCTACACGTTGAGGAACCCGTAGGGCTTACCAGCGGGGGGTTGGTCCCGGTTAGCTGGGGCTGGCTAAACAACTACAACGTCTTCCCGAGGACCGATAACGTTACGTACGTAGTTACCGTAGCGAACAGGCTACCGTACCCCGTTCAGGGTGTTCTAGCAGAGCTACAGCTACCCGAGGGGTTCAGGGGTAACGCAGGTAGTAGGGCGACGGCCTACGTAGACGGACCCATAAGGAGCTACACCGCGACGTCCGTACCCTTCAGGGTCTCGGTGGGTGACGTAGCCCCCGGCGTCTACAGAGCCGTGCTAAGGCTAGACTACGTAGCCCAGTCCGGAGGTCCTGGTGCTAGGCTAGTTGAGGAGCACTACGTAGAGCTTAGGGTAGTTGACGAGAGTCTGGCCTTCGAGGTCGTTAACTCCGGCTGGGTCGAGGGCTCGGTCGAGCCAGGGACCTACGGGGCCCTACTACGTGTAGCAATTAGGAATAACTACGTAGACGGGGTGTCCGGGGTCTTCCTAGAGCTTAGGCTTCCGGAGGGCTTCACTAGCTCCATAGACAACAGCTCCGTAGCTAGGGTACCCCCACTATCGCCACAGGTTATCCAGGCCCTAGCAACTGGGGGCAGGCAGGCTGTAGGTGCCATAGCTCAGCTACTGCAGCAGCCCCCGGCTACCGCTACGTACTCCCGGGGTAGTATCCTAGACTTCGTGGTACCCCTTAATGTCCTAGTGAATACCACCGGTACCTACCGAGCTGAGGCCCTACTACACTACGTAGACCAGTGGGGTACTCCGAGGAGCTGTAGGCTGGGCGTGTCTATACCGGTACTGGGTTCAGTAAGGTACATCTCCGTAGACATGGGTGGAGGTACCGTTAGGGTTACGTCGAGGGTTACTAAGACCACTCTTAAGGTGGTGAACTACGGGAGTAGTCCAGCGTACAATGTCTACGTAGCTGTACTCCCCTATAGCCAACTCCCGGTACTCATAGTATCTCCCTCCGTTCACTACATAGATAGGGTAAACGCTAACAGTTTCTACGAGGTGGAGGTTACCCTGGTGTATAACCCAATGGGGGTTTACGCAGGTGCTGGAGTTACTACAGTAGTTAGTTACGGTACCGTACCTCTACTAGTTACTATAGTGTTTAGGGATGTAGGCGGTAGGGTTAGGTCCTTCAACAACACCATAGCCGTAGTTGTAGAACCCTTCGTGGATCTAGCACCGAGGGATGCTAGGGCTACCATAAGTGGTGGGGTTCTAAGGATTTCAGGTACTCTAGTTAACTACGGTTCAGCTACTGCCTACAGATCTAGGGTAGTAGTCTGCGTAGCTCGAGGGCAGAGGTGTGTGGATACCTTCATAGGGGATATAGAGCCAGGCTCTCAGAGAGCCTTCAGTACTAGCCTATCTCCGGCTACCCCAGTAGGCGAGGTTGAGGTAGTGGTCGAGTACTACAATGTGTATAACGAGTTACAGTTAGTAAGGTTCCCAGTATCTGTCCAAGTAGTTGCAGAGACCACTCCTACGAAGACCCCGGAAACCCCCCTCTACACTGTAGAGAGAGTTGCAGTAACGTTAGCTGTAGTAGCCTTCCTAGCTGTAGTTGGCTACCTAATGTATAGAGTCGTATCGGGTTACCACAGGAGGCTTAAACACCTCGGTGAGGTACTCCCGCCGTGAGCTCGGTAGTCTTCCTACGGGATGTAATAACATTTGCGGTTAAGGCTTTAGGTGAGAGAAAGCTTAGGTCTACCCTAACAATAGCCGGGATAGTAGTAGGCCCCTTAATGATGGTTATGATGGGGTCTGTAGTTAGTGGCTACTCAAGTTACATACTTACGCAAGTCCAGGGTCTGGGTCAGAACGTAGTAGTGATATTCCCCTCCGGAACCTATGACTTAAGTCAGGCAGACCTCGATTACGTAAGGTCCTTCGAGTACGTGGACTCAGCTGAGCCCTTCTACAGTCTCCAGGGCCTTGCTAAGAGGTGCGGCTCGGAGATCCAGGTATACGTCTACGCCATAAAGCCCGAGGTCATATTCAAGGCCATGGGTAACCTCAGAATAGCACGCGGAGAGATCCCATCGGAGTCTGAATTACTGGGGGCTATAGTAGGTTATAAGGTAGCTACAGCAGACAGCGAGATCTGCCTAGACGTCGGGGATATCGTCAACCTCATAGTAGCTGAGATCGAGGGAGGTAGGGTTAGGAGAGTTAACAACGTAAACCTAATCGTCTCGGGGGTCCTTGCCGAGTACGGTGGTGCGTTCATACTCAGCCCAGACCAGATGGTAGTAGTAAACTTAGAGGCTGGTAGTAAGCTACTTAGCGCTAGGAAGTGGTCGGGGATCTTCGTAGTCCTTAAGAGCTCTGAGTACGTTAGGAACTTCACCAGAGCTATTAGGAATTCCTACGGGGGTAATGTCGAGGTAATCTCCTTCGCGGCTATAGCTGATGTAATTTCAAGTGTTACGGCTGCTGTATCCTTCATAAACTACGTAACCTCCCTCTCGGCGTTCGCAGTAGCTGTAGCAGGAGTCTCGGCGACTATGATTACCTCTGTCATAGAGAGGACTAGGGAGATCGGGGTGATGAAGGCTGTGGGGTTTACCAGTAGGCAGGTAGTAACCATGGTACTAGCAGAGTCCCTGGTTATGTGTGCTGTAGGGGCTACCATAGGTATAGCCATAGGGATCCTAGGTGCCCACGTACTGTCCGGCCGGGGACTGACCATAAGAGCCGGGACTCAGAGCTTGATGATCGCGGCTAGACCAGATATAAACGCTAGGCTACTAGCTGAAACGGCCGGTCTAACAATCCTCGTAGGGCTGGTGGGAGGCTTCACACCTGCCTATATGGCCGCTAAGATACCCCCAGCTATCGCCCTAAGGTACGAGTAGGTGGGCTCCGTGAGCACGCTCAAGGGGCTCTCCTCGGAGTTAGACAGGTTTCTCGGTGAGTTGAGGAGAGCTCTGAGTATTGAGGGGCTGGACTCCCTCATAGCCCAGTCCGAGGTTAGGGAGGAGGGAGGGATGAGGGTGGTGGTTAAGAGGTTCACTAAGGAGGTCGGGCTACTTAAGTGGCTTCCACCAGCCGTCTTCCTAAGGGCTAGCTACCCCTACGCACTATCCCCTAGGGAGAGGTTCGGTAGGGAGATGAGGTTTATGATGTTCCAGGGCTGGGAGGGGTTTAGGGTACCCAGGATACTATCCTCCGATGAGGAGGAGCTGGTGGTCGTAAGGGAGTACGTGGAGGGTAGGTACCTGGACTGTGGGAGGGTTGAAGATGTAGCGAGGCTGGGCTCAGTACTAGCTGAGTCCCACAGTAAGGGGTTTAGCCTGGGGGATGTTAAGCCCACCAACTTCCTAGTAAGCAGGGACTCCACCTACGTTATAGATGCTGAGCAGTCTACACAGTTCAAGGAGGAGCTAGGTAGTTGGGATATAGCTGTAGCAACGTTCTTCATAGCTCTATCGAATATAGCTAGAGTACGTGAGTTTGAGGAGCATTATGCAGCATTCTCGGAGGTCTACGTAGGTAGGGGAGGTTTGGTCAGTTCGTACTGTAACCTCCTATCCCCTAGGAACGCTGTTATGCTGGCGTTCATACCACTTACACACCTAGTTACTGTAGTTGAGGTTCAGAAGGGCTTCTGCCGCTAAGCTTAGGTCGGTGCCTCCCGTACTGACCTCCTCCCCGCCCTAAAGGCGAGGCTTTCGGTAGTAGTACGTAGCTAGGGCTACCGAGATTGCTAGTGCAAAGGTGACTAGAGCCCCGATTACGTCCTGACTCAGTTCAGGGCTAGCTGTAAGAGGTAGCACAGCCAGCCCTCCTAGAGCACTGAAGGCTAGTGAAGCTCCTAGAGCTGTAGCCCTAGAGCTACCAGAGGTAGCCTTAGCCAGCCCTACGTTTACAGCTGTATCGACTAGCGGGTACAAGGGTAGTTGCCAGATAACTATGGAGACTAGTCCCTCAGTTAACACAAAACCCCAGTAGCTAACTAGGTAGGCGAGCGAGGATATCACTAAAAGTAGTAGTGGGTTGTAGAGATCGGTAAGCTTCCCGCAGATAACCCTAGTGGGGATGGAGAGTATGGATGAGATACCCCCGTAGGCTATACCGAACGCTACGTACTGCAGACTCTCGGGGGAGTCCCTAAGTAGCTTAGCCAGTTCCGTGCTGAGCTTAACCGGTGCTACTGAGTAGTAGAGCTCCCTCGAGAACACAATGAGGGTGTAGGGAGTTAGTATGTACCAGAGTCTACGCACCTCCCCAAAACCCTCTCGAGGATCCTTCGAATGTAACTCCGTATCTCCTGGGTAGAGCTCTGAGAAAATTAGGTAACTTAGCAGGTAGAGGAGGGAGCACGTAGAGAAAACCAATACCGGACCCCCGGCGGAGTATATGAAGCCCATAGCTACAGAGCCTGCACTCCACCCCAAACCTGTCCCTAGGGTGAAGATGCTGTAGACCCAGCCATACCTACCCCGAGAGGAGCTGAAGACTGCTGTGAGGATCGCGGGCCAGGAGACGGACCAGGCTAGGCTGGATAAGCTTAAGACTAGTGCTAGTAGGTTAGGGTCTCTAAGGGTAGCTGCCGCGAGGAGTGGTAGGAAGCCGATGGAGCTTAACCTAACCAGGTTCCTACCTCCGAGGGTGTTTACCAGTCTACCAGCTAGGACTGCAAAGAAGGCGTACACCCATTCGAGACCGGTTATCAGTAGTACAGCCCTAGTACCACCACCGAGTTCTACGGATAGGTACCTGCGGGTAAACGAGAAGTAGATCCCCCACATGAAGGTACTTAGGGTTGCAGCTAGGGAGTAGACAAGTCTCCACAACAACCTCACCTACCTACTTAACGGGTGGTGGACCTACCACCATTCTCCTCTTATGCTCGCTAGATGAGATCCTACTCACTATAGACCTAACCAGAGACTCCTCAACCCCCAAGACCTTGGAGATCTCACCTACGTCTAGCCTGAGCTCTACGTAGTGGTAGAGGACAGGGTCTATAACGTCGAAGTCCGCACCGAGCTCGTCGGTAGCCCTCTGACCAGGCCATAGGTCGGGTGTTGAGGGTTTCCAGCATATATGCTCGGGAACCCCTAGGTAATCCCCGAGTAGCCTAACCTGGGTCTTGTAGAGGTTTAGGAGGGGGTAGATGTCGGCAGCCCCATCACCCCACTTAGTGAAGTACCCCAGTAACCACTCAGACTTATCCGACGACCCTAGTACCAGCATGTTGTACTTGTTAGCTAGGTAGTAGAGTAGGACCATCCTAAGCCTAGCCTTTACGTTCCCCCTAGCTACCCTAGGGGCTGTCGCATATCCATCCCCGAAGGACCTTAGGACGAACTCCACACCACCGGTTATATCCACCTTAATCACCCTCAGACCCAGGAGCCTGGCAACCTCCTCAGCATCCCTGAGGGACTGGTAGGAGCTCTCGGAATCGGGCATCACCAAGGCTACAACCCTCTCAGGCCCCAGAGCCCTCACAGCTAGTGCCGCTAGTACAGATGAGTCTGTACCCCCACTTAACCCCAGGACCACGCCGGAGGCTCCGCTAGCCTCTACATAACCCCTCAGGAAGCTCTCGAGGACCTCCGCGGTTCTCCTAGAGTCTATCAACAGGTACTCCGGTACCTTATACCTCACCTCAGCCCCCACTACTGGGGTGCTCGAGCATAAAACTAAAGCCTAGGTGAACCTTTGGTCGGGGACTTCGCAGTGGTAACCGGCGGAGGGGGTGTTAGTAGGGAGGAGCTTAGGTACAGGGTCTGGAGGGCTATGGAGGAGACCGGTGTAGCGGCCTTCCCGAGACCCGTCTACGGTAGGGTCCCGAACTTCGTCGG
>JAJHQJ010000052.1 GCA_020833415.1 Desulfurococcaceae archaeon
GTCCTGAGGAGCTCCAGCGGCGGTGGCTCGCCGGTCCTACCGCCGGTGACCACCAGGGCGTCCGCCCTACCCCTCTCGACGTAGTCCAGTACCAGCTCCCGGATAGCCTCCTCGGGGCTGAGGTGCTTAAGCCCCTCGGTACCCCTTAGGGTGGTCCAGCTCAGGCTACCCCCGTGCTTTACCAGTACGTCCGCGTAGACCCTGACCCACGGGTAGTTAGCCCTCACGACCCTAAGCCTAGGCGCCTCCGGCTCCAGGACCCCCGAGTCCGAGACCACGACCTCCGATAGGGCGTTGACCCTGATGAACCTGGCGCCAGCGGCTACAGCTACGGAGTACGCCTCCAGCCCTGAGTTCCTGAGTAGGTTAACCCCGACACCCACCGAGACCCCCCTAACCACCTCCCTAACTACCACAGCCATGGAGGCGAGCGCCAGGGGGTCCCTAACCCTCTTACGGTATGGGCTGTCACCGAAGTTCTCTACGAGGACGGCCGTGAAGCCGGCCTCCTCCAGGACCCTAGCCTCGGAAACAGCCCTCCCGATAACCTCCTCCAAGCTCTGGGCAGGCCTGAGCCCTACGTAGGGGAGTGGGGGCAGATGTAGAACACCTATAACCTCCAAACCCACGCGTAGACCCCGGAGACAGTTACACAACCCCCTTAAATCGGTTCGCAGCCCCGACCCTACAGGAGGGCAGGTAGAGGGTTTAGTAGTACGGGTAGGAGCGGTACCGGTGGGAGCCTTAGGAAACCTTATATCCTGCCTAAGCTATAGAGCGAGGAGGTAGCGTATCTAAGGTGCTCTAGCTGTGAGCTCTGGGAGGGGGTATGAGTACAGGGTATTCCCAGAGGAGGTAACTATAGAGAACTTCAAGAGCATTAGGAGGATCACCCTTAGGCTCAGACCTGGGATAAACGTCCTCGTAGGACCTAACGGTGCTGGCAAAACCAACATCCTCGAGGCCGTGTACTTCTTCGCTAAAGCCCTCTCAGCGTTAGAGCTACTTAAGGTTCCGTACGCTCCCCACATACCTCTCTACTGGAGTCCTGAAGACGTGTTCTATGGGAGACGCACAGAGAACCCCCTGGGCTTCGAGGTCTTACTGAGGGTTACTAGGGGGTCCGGCGGGGAGTACGTAAAGCATTACGTAAGGTTCTCAACGAAGTTCACCGTATCACCCGATAGAAGTACGGTAGGGCCTACCTACATCTCAGTCGACTGGGGCTCCTCAAAGCTCGAGTTAGATTCCGGTGAAGCTAGGGTCTATATAAACTCGGACTACATTGACGAATACCTTGAAGTCCTGAGAAGTGCTGAAAGGGAAGTAGGTAGAGGCTTTAGAGGCTTATTGAGAAAGTTTGAAAGATTGACCAAGTTAAAGGAGACTACAGGTACCGGCGAGGGCGGGAGATACCTGCTCTTTGATACGCAAAGCGTTAAAGAGATGGAGCTACTACTCTTTCCCCCAATCTTCACCGAATCCAGTGTCGCTAAGGACGAACTAACCGAGCTATGTATTGTATCTTCACTTCCTCTACCCTCTATGCGGATACCAATTCTTCTAAAGTGGGGGCCGGCTAACCGTGAGGAGTTCAAAGGCATGCCTCAGCCTACCTTAGGCAAGTATATTGTTGGTATGATTGGTATGTGGTTTGAGAAGGTTATCCTGCTCAAGCACCCGGATATCGGTGCGATCTCAGAGCCCCAGGCATTTACCAGTGGGGACCGCTTAGATGTCAGAGCCCGCAACTTATCTCAGGTTATCTACAAGCTCCTCGCTGAAAGGGATCCAAGGTTCTTGAAGTTCGTGGACGAGTCTCTGAGAAGACTCTTCGGTGAGGTCTCCGTAGAGCCCAGGAGCTCGGCTGGGAGGGTGTTCCTAGTAATTAATGAGCGCGGTCTGGAGCTACCTCCGCCAAACGTAGCTGACGGTATCATCAAGGTCCTTGCTATCGCGGCGGCGGTCGCGTTGGGACCGTTCATTCTACTCATAGATGAGGTTGAGAACAGCCTGCACGCTAAGGCTCTGGAGTACGTATTCGACTTCCTCAACAACCTCGAGGTACCGGTAGTTGTAGCGACACACTCACCGGTCGTAGTGGACTTGGCGGGTCCCGAGAGGACTATGGTGGTATCGAGGAAACCCCCCGACTACAGTACCACGGTCGAGTACTTCGAGAGGGCTGAGGAGCTTAGGAGGAGGTTGAGTGAGCTCGGGGTGTCGTTCGCGGACTACATCTTCTACGAGAAGACGAGGCCCGAGGGGGGTACGTGAGGAGGATCATCTACGTTGAGGACACCTACGGCGTGGGCTTCCACAGGGGGCTACTGGAGAAGCTTAGGGGAGCTGGTCTACTAAGCTCCGACCTAAACCCAAGGATCGAGAGACTCCCCGCGGGTAAGTGCAACAAAGCCCTGCAGAGGAAGGTCCTAGCTAAGATTGTTGAATTGGGTGCCGCGGCCCTTAAGGCCGTGTTCGTAGTGGATAGCGAGGGGGACCCGGAGGCGGGTCGCGCGGCTATCCTAAGGCACTTCGGGAATCCACCGCCGGGGGTCTCGGTTAGGGTAGTCACCGTCGACCCTAGGCACGAGGCGTGGCTCTGCATAGGGCTCGGTGGTGGCAGGTCTGACTGCAGGGGGGATCCGGAGGAGGTGCTCCACAGGCTTAGGGGAGTTCGCTACGATAAAGAGCACCTGGGGGAGTGGGTTACTGATGTAGATATCCGTAGACTCCTGGGCGAGCCCGACTTCAGGGACTACCTGGATAGCCTGAGGTGGCTCTCCGAGGACCCCTAGGTCACCGTGGCCCACGGTAGCTCTAGCCGCGGCTACGTGAGACCAGTAGTACCGCGAGCAGTATCAGCCCCCCTCCGCACGCCTTCAGCGGCGTTAGGGGCTCCCCGAAGAGTATGTAGGAGAGGGCTGTAGCTGTTAGGGGCTCCGCAGTGGATAGTACTGTAGCTACGCTAGCCCTCACCCCCCTCAGCCCCCTCATGTAGAGTACGTAGGCTAGCACTGTTACTACCAGGGCTAGGTACAGGGCTGCGGCGACTACGTAGGGGTTGAGGAGGTCATCCGAGGCCCCCCTAGCTAGGTACACTAGAGCTACCGTAGGTAGGGCCCACGTGGAGGTCCCCAGTGCCAGCTCCTCGGGTTCTATACCGGATGTTAGGGCCTTCTTGGATAGGACTACGTAGAGTGCGAAGAGGGTTGAGGAGGCTGTGGCCAGTGCTAGGCCTAGGGGGTCTAGGTGGATACCGCCGAAGCTCACCATAGCCGCCCCCGAGACCGCCGAGGCCAGCGCTAGAGCCGTGTAGGTGTTCAGGGGCTCACCCAGTACGGGCTTGGAGATCAGCGCCACGACTACCGGGTGGGTGTACAGTAGTAGGGAGGCTGTTGAGACGCCCACGAGCTTCACGGCGTTGTAGTAGACTACGTGGTAGGGGCCTAGCACCAGGGTGCCTAGAGCTATTACCCAGGGGCTCACCCGGCGCCTCCCCAGGACTAGGTAGAGGTAGGCCGGGGCTACTAGGGCTAGCCTAAGTAATAGTATACCCTCGGGTGAGGCCCCGAGGTCGAAGGAGTACCTAGCAGCAACCCCGGTGGTACCCCATATCGATGCCGCTACCAGTACCAGTGCGTAGCTCCCCAGGTAGCCGCCCCTACTCAGACCGCGTACCTCCCCCGACAACCCGGACTACCTGAAGAGCTCTGCCCTCAGACCTGCTAGGGTGGCTAGGTACTCGAGCTCACCGGTCAGGTCCCCGAACCCCACCACTAGGTGGGCGCCTAGGGGGTCGTCGAGTAGGCTCCTGGCGAACCCCGGCGGTACCTCAACGACCGCCTGGGTCCTACACCTATACGGGTGGGTGGGCCTACCGGACCTAACCACGCCCCTGGATGCCCTCAGTAGGTCCCTCCTGGGGTCGTACCTAGCTAGGGTGACCTCAGCCCCCTCGCCCAGTACCCCGGCTACGGCTACGGGTAGGCCGCTCTCGAAGTGGGTTACCAGTGAGTAGCTGGAGGTTAGTGAGGTGGCTACCGTGCAGTGGGCGAGCTCTACCGAGGAGCTACCGACCCCGACGACGTTGGCTAACCAGCTAGGCCTACCGGACAGGGTACTGAGTACCAGCATGGTCACCGTAGACGGTACGTCGGCCTCGCACCCGGCTACAACACCCGTGTCCAGGAGCCTCGACAGGGCCAGGCAGCCGGATACCCCGAGGTCCTTGAGTAGGTCGAAGCACCTAACCGACACGGCGACGGCCCCGAGCCTCGAGGTCAGCTTCCTCAGTGCTACCGATAGCCTGCAGGCCCTCAGTAGGCCACCCCCGTCTACCGATACCCCGGAGGCCCTCGAGACCACCTCCGAGCACTCCCCGACTGCCTCACCCTCCCCAACCCCCTCGAGCTCCTCGTAGAACGTGCTGAGCTCCAGGAGCCTCAGCACCACGCCCAGCCTCTCGGTGACCCTCCCCTCAGCCCCGGACGAGTAGACTAGCCACGGCGAGGGCCCCCCGAGTACCAGGACCACCGCTCCGCGGATCCTGGAGAGGGCCTGGGCAGCCCTAACCAGCTGCCCCACCCTACTCCCCGCGGTACCGATGTGAGTTAGCCCAACCCCGCAGAACTCCCTGAGGGCTGGGGCTACCTCTAGGGCTGCGGGTAGGGAGTTGTCGGAGTCGTGGTAGACTAGGAGGACGTACCTGGCACCGCTAAGCCTAGCGGTACCCAGTACGACGTGCTCCACACCTCCCGTAGCTACTAGGACTACCAGGACCTCCGCATCGACCCTGGTAGGCTCCGTGACCAGCCCTAGGAACGGTACACCAGCTAGGGAGCTCTTGAGCTCCTCGACGTAGCTGGAGACCCTCCGCGGGTCGTGCATGGGGGACGCAGCGGCTAGGGCTGATACCCTCAACCCAACCCCCTCCCTAAGCTACGATAAGTTTTTAACGCACTCCCCGAGGGTGGCGGCGGGCTCCCCCGGCGGGGATGGGGCTTGAGGAGGTACGTACTGCGCGGAGCTACGGTCGTTACCCCAACGCGCATCCTCAGGAGGGGCTACGTAGCTGTAGAGGGTGATAGGATTGTCGGGGTCGGTGGGGAACCTCCGAGGGGTTTCGAGGGCTTCGACGAGGTCAGGCTCGACGGCTACGTAGTCGGACCCGGCTTCGTGGATACCCACACCCACGGTGCCCTAGGCGTCGACCTTAGCACGGCATCGGCCGGGGAGGTTGAGGAGCTTTCTAGGAGGCTACCCAGGTACGGGGTGACCTCCTACGTCCCGACGGCCGTTACCCTACCCCGCGAGGCTCTGAGGTCCTTCTGCAGGAGCGTTGCTAGCGCTGGGGAGGTCCCGGGGGGCGCTAGGGTGGTCGGCGTACACCTGGAGGGACCCTACATAAACCCGGCTAGGGCCGGTGCCCAGAACCCCGCCTACGCGCGGGACGCTAGCCTGGAGGAGTTCAGCGAGCTCCTGACCGAGTGCGGCGGGCTCCTCAGGGCCGTGACCGT
>JAJHQJ010000053.1 GCA_020833415.1 Desulfurococcaceae archaeon
GTGGGGCAGACCTTGCAACACTCACCGCACTGTGTGCAGTAGATTGCTCTCTCCACCCTACCTACTTCGTAGTCGTACTCCACTCTTACTAGGGATAGCTTCGGGTTGAATACCCTGAACTTCGTGAAGCTACATATCAGCTCACATATACCGCAGCCGGTACAGAGCTCTGGGTTAAAGCTCAGAGACCTGCCCTGTAGGCCCACCTTACAACCCTCCTCTCAATTAGGCCCAGGGTTTTAGATATAGCAAACGTGGTGAGAGCTAGGAGTAGTAGGCAGGAGAAAGCTAGTGGTGTGTCCAGTCTGGAGGTTGAGGAGAGTATTACGTAGCCTATACCCCTATCTGATGCTACCATCTCAGCTATGACCGACCCAACTATAGCACTCGTAAGGCCCATGTGTAGGGAGCTTAGAAAGTACGGGGTAGCCCTCGGTATAGCTACCTTAGTTAGTATCTGGGCTTTGGTAGCTCCAAAGGCTACGAGCATCTCCCAGAGCTCCTTCTCGATAGTCACCATAGCTGTTAGTGTTGGAACTAGTATCGGGAAGAAAGCTATTAGGAATGCTGTAAGGACCCTCGGTACCATACCTAGACCGAACCACAGAGCTAGTAGAGGTACTAAAGCAGCCCTAGGTATTGCGTTAAACCCTGATAGTAGGGGGTAGATAGCCTCCCTAATGCTACTGCTATACGCTAACACCGTGCTTAAGGCTAGGGAGAACACCGCCGCTAGGGCTAGACCTAGGGTTGAGGTGAGTAGAGTGTCAAAGAGATTTAGTAGGAGGTGGTCCCTGTACTTAACTATGGTAAGTGCTATAGCTGAAGGTGCTGGGAGTATGTAGCGCGGTACGTTAAGCAGACGTACTGCGAGTTCCCAAACCGTGCATACCACCAGTAGTGCGAGTACTGAGCTAGCAGATCTAACTCTGTAGGGCATGCTAATCGCCTAGAAGACCCCTGATCTCAGCTATGTAGTCGTTGAACTCCCGGCTGTACTGAAGTTCGAGACTTCTAGGTCTCCTAAATGGTATCGGGATCTCGGCCTTGATTCTCCCGGGTCTACCCCCCATTACGATTACTCTATCGGAGAGTAGTACGGCCTCCCTAATATCGTGTGTAACCAGTATCGTAGTATAGTTCTCGTAGGATATAGCCCCCTGTAGCAGTACCCACATCTCCTCCCGGGTTATGGCGTCTAGGGAGCCGAACGGCTCGTCAAGGAGGAGAAGAGATGGTCTATGTATAAGGGCTCTACATAGGGCTACTCTCTGTTGCATGCCTCCTGAGAGCTCCCACGGGTAGCTGTCCTCAAACCCCTTCAAGCCCATTCTCTCCATTAGCTCAAGGGCTCTTCCAACGTACTTATCTAAGTCCTCCCCTCTTAGCTCTATTGGTAGTAGGATGTTCCTAAGGACAGTCCTCCAGGGTAGGAGAAGCGGTGACTGGAAGAGCATTCCAATACCTCTAAAGCCCCCACCATCCTGGGAACCGTTATATATCACCTCACCACGCGTAGGCTTAACAAGGCCTGCGATAACCTTTAGTAGAGTTGTCTTACCGCATCCGCTCCTCCCAACGATACCGACGACCTCACCCGGCGATACCGTTAGGTTTATCCCAGTGATCGCTACGAGACCCCCATTTCTGTTGTTGTATCTTACCTCAACATCCCTAAGCTTTATTAGGTAGTTACCCATGGGGAAGCGACCCTAGGGTAGCCTATACTCTAATGGTGGTAGGTAGCTGAAGTCTACTATCTCGTTAAGGGAGAGTCTCCTCTCTAAACCTAAGACTTTGACTATGGTATCTATGTTTCTCTCTATTATCGCCGGGTCAACGTACCCAAAACCGTACTTATCTGTTATCCCCTTAACGTATATTATCTCAAGGGCCATTAGCAACCTCCTCTTCTCAACATCCCTACTTAGTGTTGGGTCTCTCTGGAGGAGTATACTTATAGCTTCGTCAGGGTTCTGTATGGTGTACTTAAGACCCCTAATTACAGCTCTCAGGAATCTTCGAACAGCTTCAGGGTTCTTAGCTAGGAAGCCCTCGTTTACGACTATGCAGTTACCGACTATATCCATGTAGTCTCCGTACTTAAACACGATGATATCCCTCTCCGAGACGTTTAGGTTAAGTAGGTTTATCACGACCGTATAGTAGAATCCAGTAACGGCATCTACGTCTCCTCTAACTAGCATAGGCTCCCTCATAGGTATGTCCATAGTTGCCCACGTTACCTTACCTGGATCTATACCTACGGCCTTAGCAAATGCCGGGAACATCCTCCTAGCAGCGTCTCCGGCAGGTGCACCGAGTTTCCTACCCTCCAAGTCCTTCGGACTTTCTATACCCCTATCCCGTAACGTTACGACGCTTAGAGGGGACTTCACGTGTATCACAGCTACAGCCTTCACCTTGGCGTCCGGGTTCTTGGACTTGAACTCTATGAGGCTGTTTATATCTCCGAAGCCTATATCAAAGAGGCCTGCAGCTACATCGCTTATAACCTTAGCCGAGCCGTAACCCCTGTCTATAGTTACTGAGAGCCCCTCTTCAGCGAAGAAGCCCTTGTAGAGAGCTACTAGGAAGGGTGCCTGGGGGCCTTGGTATGCCCAGTCTAGGGTAAACCTGATATGTGCTAGAGCTGTCTGCTGCCCCCTACTGGAGGCTAGGTACCAGCCCGCAGCTACTCCAATGACTACTCCTACAACTAACCCCAATACTAACCAGGTGTACACACGACCTAGGCGAGTGTAGCCCATCTTACCACCGTTACAGAAGTGTTGTACAGGCTTATAAAAGCGAGTAGGTGGAATTCCTATAGCAATTAACGTATTTATGTTAAAACAGCCGCCCAACGTAACTTATATGCCTCTACATTTTTAGGTACGGGTCTATACATATGGCAAAGGCGGTCTCATTTGACCTCTGGTTTACTCTAGTATGGGAGAAGGTTCCTGAGGATGTGGAACTCTATACTAACTTGAGGATAAGCTCCATAGAGAGAACCCTTAAAGCTAGAGGCTATGAGGTCCCTAAGGAGCTGATCCTAAGGGTTTACAGAGGGCTCGGTAACTTTAGGATGGTCCTATCAGTTAGGGAACTCGCATCCATAATCACCGCAGCCCTAGGTCTTAGAGACCCCAAGCTAATTGAGGAGATAGCTAGAGCCTACGAAACCTCTACAGACGACTTCACCCCGAGACTGAATGAGGAAGCTGCGGAGGTACTACCTAAACTTAAGAGAGCTGGGCTGAAGATAGCCGTAGTAAGTAACACCAGCTTTACAGCTAGGAGTGTCAGGAGATTTCTAGACAACTTAGGGCTTGGGGAGTACGTAGACTACGTGATATCATCATCGGATGTTGGTCTAGCTAAGCCGCAGAGAGCTATATTCGTAAAGCTACTAGAGCACCTAGGTTACAATGGTAGCGACGTAGTACACGTGGGGGATTCCTGTGTAGACGACGTTCTCGGAGCACTAAGTAGCGGTTTAAGGGCTGTCTACTACGTCGGTCTTCTTGAGCTCAGGAACGCTGAAGTCGATGAACTCTGCTCCAGGCTGGTACCGACTTTAAGAAGTCTACACGACCTCCCTAGGGTACTTAACTCCCTATAAGGTCGGGTAGCCCGCTAAAGCTTAGGTATCACCAGCTCCTTCTCGGTAAAGTTCTCTAAGCTCTTCAGGACCTTTGCTACCCTCCATCTAACCATCCTAACGAAATATTTTAGGAGTAGTCTAACGGGAGCCTGCTCCCAGCCCTTCAGGTAGAACTCTCTCATAATCCTCTCAGCCCAGGTTAAGCTATGCTCTAGTGCTACACTCATAGCGTCTACGTGCTCCCTCCTTATCTTAACCCGCGCGATCACTTCCCTCTCACCTTTAAGCCTTCCCATGGGTACGAAGATCATGGGTACGATAATTGAGCGGTACTGCCTTAATTTCTCCAAGAGCTCAACTGTCTTAACAACATCCTCGGGAGTCTCACCAGGGAAGTTGAGTATGAAGGTAGCTGCTGGGATTATCCTATGCTCGTGCATTATTGCGAAGGCCTCCTCAACTATCTCCGGGTACTTTGAAGGTGGGAACGGCGCTGACTTCCCGGGCATTATCTTCTCCGCTAGTCTAGGAGACCCTGTCTCTATCCCTACCTCAACTCCTATGAAGTCCTGGTCTAGCTTAGAGTATATGAGCTCCGTAAGCTTTCCGACTATACGCCCCTCGCGCTGGGCTACAACGAGTGAGGCTAGAGATACGTGTGCCCACGCCAAGCTCCTTAGGTACTTTGTAGCTAGGTCGTGGAGCTTTAGTAGGGGCTCTGTACGGGGTATAATCCCGTTAGCTCCATAGAGGAGTACGTCCTCCGAGTGAAATACACCTCCTCTCAAGCCGTGTGATACGTTAACCTGGATCTCCTTCTCTATGTGGTCTAGGGGTAGGTACCTAAGAGGTCTAAGGGTAACGCTACAGAATGAGCATCCCCTCGGGCAACCCCTCATCACCTCGACAAGACCGTTTACGCTGGCACCCTTAATAACAGGGATCTCGCTAAGTTTAGGTACCTTATCGACACCTACGTAGATATACCTAGGTAGGGGTTCACCACGTACCACCTTCTCCGCAAGCTCCTTAACCACGACCTCAGCCTCCCCATCAACTACGGTATCAACTTCCCACCGATCCACCTTATCCTCCTCCCAAAGCCACTGCCAAGCCGCAGGCCCCCCTACGATAATCCTGAAGCCGTACCTTCTCTTATGGGAGGAAAGCCTCTTCATAAACTCGGTGAAGAGCCTGCGGTTCTCAGGTACCCTACCCGTAATCAGCCACCACTCAGACGAGGGAGGTCCGTAGGCGAAGAAGTCGTGGTGACCTATCATAACTGCCTTAACTCTTCTCAAGTACCTGTCTACGTAGTCCGGATCCACTATAGCTACCTTAAACCCTGCATCGAGGAGAGCGGCCTCAATCTTCCTTAAACCGTAGGGGGCTTCAACAGGTCTTCCAAACCTATCTACCTTAGGCTTCGGACAGCAGATGAACCTCCAGATAGGCTCGGGGAGGAATAGTGGGGGACCCGTCGCAATGAATCCCAGAAACTCACGACCGTGGTGGTTACTCATCATACTCCTATCGGTGGTGATGATGAAATCCGGATACTCGTTCACCTGGGGTCCCTACCGAATAAGGTACAGCATCAATTTATACCTTAGCTACCTAGTTATAGAGTTTAGTTACCTCTACTTAGTTTAGAGATTACTGCAGTACTTATAGCGTTTCCCCTCTAACGGTACTT
>JAJHQJ010000054.1 GCA_020833415.1 Desulfurococcaceae archaeon
CCCCCTGGGTCTCCTCGACTTCGGGGTCTACGTGGAGGCCGTAGCCGCTAGGCTCCGCGAACTCGGTGCGTTCGTAGACTCCAGGAGGCCCGGCTTCGTAAAGCCTAGGGAGGTTACCACGGGCTACGTACCCGGTGTGGAGGGCCTTGCCCAGGTAGTTGCGGTAGCCCAGGTAGTGCTGGCCTACGTAGCTGCTACAACAGTCAACGCCCTCCTAGCTCTAGGTGAGGAGCTGGGGTGGAGGGGCTACCTCTACGAGCTACTGGGGCGTAGGCCTACGTTTACCAACACCGTGGTTATAGGTGTGTGCTGGGGTCTTTGGCACGCGTCTGCGGTACTGCTACTGGGCTATAACTACAGCTATAGTAGGCTACTCGGCGTACCCCTCTTCACAGCGCTCACCGTAGCACTGACCTACCCACACCTAGTGGTAGTCAGTAGAGCGCGGAGCGTACTACCGGCGTGCTCCCTACACGGAGCCCTAAACGCTCTGTGGCCCCTAACGGTAGTAGCTACCAGACTACCCGCGGAGCAGCGGGAGGTACTACTGGGGCTGGGGGTACTCGGGATAGCTACGTGGGTTACCGTATCCGCGGTACTAGCGATGCTGGACCACATGTTTAGGGGCCGGTCGTAGGGTTGGGCCACCAATCTTATAAGGGTCTGCAGCGGTTTAGGCGTGGGTCCTGGCAGAGGCTACAGATAGGAGGTGGTGTGGGGCTACCCGAGAGCCCGGTAGTTCTACAGCAAATGCCCTCAGACCCCTGGAACCGGGTAGTAGGCTCTACGGTACAGCTACGTTTACCTGGATGATGTTCAGTATGAACGTCTGCATACCCCTCTTCGTACTGGGTACTGTAGGGCTTCAGCTAGGTCTATCACCGGTGGAGGTAGTCCTAGGGGCTATCCTGGGGAACCTAGCTACTACGGTAGTCCTAGTACTGAACGGTATACCGGGTGTTAAGCTCGGGATCCCCTACCCGGTCCAGCTAAGGGCTAGCTGGGGCTATAGAGGGGCATCGATCCCGGTAGTCCTAAGGGGTATCGTGGGTGCTGGCTGGTACGGTATTGAGGCCTACTCAGCCTCACTAGCTGTACTAATGCTACTCCTCTACGCCCTCGGCTACGGAGGTGGTGACCCGGTAGCCGTAGCTTCAGCAACCTTTAGGTATGTGGTGGTGATCCTAGTACCCTACGTAGTCGTAGCTACCCTAGCAGTTATGAGGGGGCTGAAGGCCATCGCTAGGGTAGTAGACCTCTCAGGACCCCTACTACTAGCGTACTTCGTATGGCTAACCGTATACCTATCTGGGCAGGGCCCGACTACCGCAGCGGTGGGCGGTGCCGGGGTCCTCTCGAGGAATTTCGCCCTCTACCTAGCTATACAGACGAACTTCTGGGCTACCGTAGGTCTGAATGCGGCCGACCTAACTAGGGGGCTGTACGCAGATAGGAGGGGTCTGAGGGCCCTCGTCATAGGGCCGCTGGTGGGTATAGTACTGACTTCCGCTGTAGCATCACTACTAGGCTACTACCTAACCCTCTACACCGGGCTAGCGAGCCCTACACCCCAGGAGATAGTACTGTACAGAGCCCCCGGTGAGGTGGCGGTAGTACTCGGGCTGGTCTTCGCGGCCCTAGCACCGTTCACCACCGATATAACGGCCAACATTCCGGCACTGATGAACATCTTCACCTCAGTCCTCAGAGCGAGCTGGAGGGTGGCTGCCGTAGCCGCGGGTGTGGTGGGCTTCCTAGTAGCCCCCTGGTGGGCCGTTGAGAGGGGTCCGGACCTGATAAACTACGTAGCCGCCTTCACAGCTAACTACGGACTCATACTGGGGCCCATAGCCGGGGTGATGATAGCCGACTACTACATAGTTAAGAGGGGCTACGACCTGCGTAAGCTCTACACCAACGGCCCCGAGGGGTACTGGTACAGAGAGGGCTACAACCCGGCAGCAATAGCTACCTTCGTACTATCCCTAGCGGTGATCTACGGGGTTAGCTACGCCATAGGGGACGTAAACGTAGTTACCGTAGGTGGCGTCGGGATACCGTTCCCAACAACCCTAAGCTGGTACATAGGGGTAGCGGTAGCTGCAGCGATATATACCGCACTAGCCAAGCTCCTCCGCATAGGGTAGCCCCACCCCCAGTAACCAGAGCTTTTTACCTCCTACACTGACTCCGGGCTGGGGGTCTAACCCCTTCCTGGAGCACCTTCGACATATATGCCCTAGGTCTAGGGGTTGGAGGTGGTTCGTTGAGCTACCTGATCGGGTACAGGTGCACTAGGTGCGGTCTACTCCACGACCCCGTGGTCCCCCAGAGGACGTGTAGGTCCTGCGGGGGGCCCCTCCTAGCTGTCTACGACATCGAGGCCGTTAGGAATAGGGTCGTTAGGGACGTCTTCAGGAGGAGGGGTTGTACTATGTGGAGGTACCTGGAGCTACTACCCGTATCCGATGAGAGGTACGTGGTCTCACTAGGTGAGGGCTACACCCCGCTACTGAGGGCTAGGAGGTTGGGTGAGTCCCTAGGTCTCAGGAACCTACTGGTTAAGGATGAGGGTAGGAACCCGACCGGGTCGTTTAAGGATAGGCCTATCTCGGTTACTGTCTCGGCCCTGAGGGAGCTCGGCGTTAGGTCCGTAGCCATGCCGACCTCCGGTAACGCAGGTGCCTCCCTAGCTGCGTACGGGGTTCTGGCGGGTCTGGAGGTCCACGTAGCCATGCCTAAGGACACCCCCAGACCTATATACGCTGAGGTATCAGTCCGCGGGGTCGACGTAGTACTGGTTGAGGGGTTGATAAGCGATGCGGGTAGGGTCGTCGCCGATTGGGCGTCGAGGTACGGGTGGTTCGACGTATCGACCATGAGGGTACCGTACAGGGCCGAGGGCACCAAGACCATGGCCTACGAGGTTGTCGAGCAGCTCGGTTGGAGGGCGCCGGACGTAGTGGTCTTCCCCACCGGCGGTGGCGAGGGGGTTGTGGGGATGTGGAAGGGCTTTAGGGAGCTCCTAGAGCTAGGCTGGGTGGACAGGCTCCCCAGGATGGTGGTAGCCCAGTCCGAGGGCTGTAAGCCGCTGGTCGAGGCCTTTAGGAGGGGGGCGGACCGCGTAGAGCCTTACGGGGGCTGCTCAACCGTGGCCGTCGGTATAAGGGTGCCCAAGCCCTTCGCGGATACCGAGATACTGAGGGCGGTACGCGAGAGCGGTGGTACGGCCGTAGCCGTAGGGGAGAACGAGATACTGACCTCGATGAGGGAGGTGGCATCGAGGGAGGGGATCTTCGCCTGCCCGGAGGGTGCGGCGGCCTTCGCGGCCACCAGGAGGTTGGTCGAGGAGGGGCTGGTCGATAGGGATGAGACCGTGGTGGTGTTCAACACCGGGAGCGGGCTGAAGTACGTAGACCTAGTGCTCCAGAGCAACCCGGCTAGGCGTTAGGGTACCTACCCTACGTAGCCTGGTCTAACCGGGGACTCCTCATCGGAGTACTACTCCGTAGCTAACCACCGTCTAGGGCTATTAGGATGGATACCGTATCCCCATCCCCAACTCCGTGGTCTAGGCTCTGCACTACGGTATCGTTGACCAGTACCACCACACCGGCCCTCAGGTTCCTAAGGCTATCGTCCAGTAGCTGGGTTAGGAGGTGCCCGCCGTGGAGCTCTGCCAGCCTAGCTACTAGGTCCCCGATGGTGGAGCCCTCGGCGAGCTCTACGACCTCCTCAACGACCCCCACCAGGTCCCTGATGTACGGTGCCAGGTACTGGACCCTAACCCTTATAGACCTCGTCAACGACCCAGCCCAGGCCCAGCTCGTAGAGCTTAGCCTTGGTCGGCCTACCCTCGTCATCCCAACCGGCTACCCTGTAGAAGAGCCTCACAGCCTCGTAGAACCTCCCCCTATCCAGCCTCTCACCCCTCCTCGCACCGAACTCGAGCGCCTCGAAGAACCTCTCCGGTAGCGCGTCGTCCTTCGAGGTGAAGCCCTCGCGTATGTTGAAGCACCTTACCAGGTTTAGCACCCTCTCGCTAGCCTTCATCAACTCCCACAGGCTAGTCTGCCACCCGGTGGCCGCGTTCACGATCTCGACTAGGTGGTTCGGCGTTAGGACTCCGGCCGAGTGGGGTAGGAAGGTGAACTTGCATATACCTAGGCAGTCCTCGAGACCCCACCACAGCATCCCGTAGTAGACGGCCCTAACCTTCTCAGGCCCTAGGTCGTACCTATCGACCGCCCTCGTTATACCCAGGGACTTGAGGTCCTCACGCTCCCTCACGTAAACCGGGTCGTGGGGGGCCTGTAGGTGGTCCGCACCGATAGGTGATAGCGCGTACTGGAGCCCCACCCCCGGCTTACTGCGGGGTTCGTGCATCGGGACCTCCCTACCCTTAACGTGCATGGCGAACCTCTCGGCGCCTCTCCCTATGATCTCCGAGGCCCTCCTAACCCCCTCGGCGAGGATGTCCCCGAGGCCCTCCCTGTTGACTATCTTAAGTAGCATCCTGATCGCAGCGTCCGCGTTGCCGAACCTCAGCTCGATACCGTCGGTATCCCTCTCGGTTATCACACCCCTCTCGTAGAGCTCCATGGCGAAGGCCACCGCAACCCCGGCGCTTATGGTGTCCACGCCGTAGGCGTTGCATACCTGGTTTGCGTAGGCTATGGCGTTGAGGTCCCCCACACCGCATAGGGAGCCGAAGGAGGCTATCGTCTCGTACTCGGGCCCGCCGTAGGCCGGGTCCGTCTCGTAGGGCGGCCCGGCCCTGACCACCGCCTTACAACGCAGTGGGCAGGCGAAGCACCCCTCCCTACCGACTAGGATGGTCCTGTTCAGAGCCTCCCCGCTTATCGCCTCGGCACTCTCGAACGAACCTCCCCTGAAGTTCAGGGTGGGCAGCGTCCCGTCTCTACTTAGGGGTACCACTAGCTCGGGGGTTCCGTAGGTACTCCTCGAGACGGCCCCCGGGTACTTCCTCCAGTTCTCGTTGAACCACCTAGCGATCTCGGCCAGCCTCCTGCTGTCGTGGAACTCGAAGGGCCTCCTGGTACCCCTTACGGCCACGGCCTTGAGCTTCTTAGACCCCATGACGGCCCCCAGCCCGCCCCTACCGGCCGCGTAGCGGTTGTCGAATACTATGTTGGCGAACCTGACCAACCTCTCCCCGGCGGGCCCTATGCAGCCCACCCTGGCTAGTGGCTCGCCCACCTCCCTCCTAATAGCCTC
>JAJHQJ010000055.1 GCA_020833415.1 Desulfurococcaceae archaeon
TCACGAAGTTCAGGGTATTCAACCCGAAGCTATCCCTAGTAAGAGTGGAGTACGACTACGAAGTAGGTAGGGTGGAGAGAGCAATCTACTGCACACAGTGCGGTGAGTGTTGCAAGGTCTGCCCCACCGGTGCTCTAAGTATCAACGGTGGCGTAGTCCTCCTCAACTACTCCAGGTGTACCCTCTGCCTTGCCTGCACTAAGGTCTGCCCCACCGGTGCTCTGAGGGTTATCAATGGGAGGCCCTTTAAGTGCGACCTCTGCGGGGGAGACCCCCTCTGCGTAAGGTACTGCGTTAGAGGTGCCCTCCGTGTATCCTAAGGGCTACGCAGGTAGGATACTCTACGTAGACTTAAGCAAGGAGAAGTACTGGGTTGAGCAACTACCTGTACACCTAGCTAAGGCTTACGTAGGTGGCAGCGGTCTCGCGGCGTACTTCCTGTGGAACCTCACTAACGAGAGGACGGACCCCCTAGGTCCCGAGAACCCCCTCATAGTGGCTACGGGACCGGCTACCGGGGCCCTAGCCCCCTCAGCCGGTAGGTTTGCGGTAGTATCCAAGTCACCGCTGACCGGTATATGGGGGGAGAGCCACGCTGGAGGCTTCTTCGGACCCGAACTAAAGTATGCTGGGTATGACCTCCTCATAATAATCGGTAGGGCTTCTAGACCCACGTACCTAGTCATAGACGACTCCTCAGTGGAGCTCCGCGACGGCAGGGACCTGTGGGGGTTGAATACCAGGGACGCCACAAACGAAATAAGGAGTAGACTAGGTAGGGACTACCACGTCATGTGTATAGGACCTGCCGGAGAGAGACTGGTTAGGTACGCATCGATCATGGTCGACTACTACAGGGCCTTCGGGAGGACTGGGGTGGGGGCGGTTATGGGGTCTAAGAACTTGAAGGTCGTAGCCGTTAGGGGTAGTAGGGGTGTCGAGGTCTACGACCCGGACAGGTACGCAGAGGTCCTGGAGGACTTCCTCTGGAGGAATACCGAGGGCCCCTGGGCGCTCCCGGCTCAGATGAGCCTGGGTAGGTACGGGACCCCCTGCTTAGTGACCGTGATAAATGCTATAGGTAGGCTACCGACTAAGAACCACTGGACAGGTTACTGGGAGGAGGCTGATAAGATAAGCGGTGAGGAGTTGCTGAAGTACAGGGTCTCCAGGGGCTCCTGCTTCTCCTGCATGATTATGTGTAAGCACATAACGAGGGTCCCCGACGGTAAGTACGAAGGGGCTTTCTCAGGGGGTCCTGAGTACGAGACCGTGGTTGCCCTAGGCTCCAACCTACTGATATCCGATATAAGGGCCATTATATACATGAACCAGCTCTGCAATCTCTACGGTCTTGACACCATCTCAACAGGTAAGGTGATATCCTTCGTCTTTGAGTGCTACGAGAGGGGTATACTAACTAAGGAGGAGCTTGGGGGTATAGAGCCTACCTGGGGTAACGCTGAGGCTGCGATAGAGCTTATCCACGCCATAGCTACGAGAAGGGGTATAGGTAATCTACTCGCTGAGGGTGTTGTTAGAGCTGCTGAAGCTATAGGTAGGGGTTCCGAGGCTTACGCACTCCACGTTAAGAAGCTGGAGGTCTCGGCTCAGGACCCGCGGGCACAGAAGTCAGTAGGTTGTACGTGGGCTATATCCGTTCGTGGGGCTGACCACCTGCGCTCCCTAACGACAGTTGACGAACTCGGCTACAGGGACATAGCTACTGAGAGGTTCGGACCGGATAAGGTTGACTGGGTATGCGATAGACTCTCCGAGAGGTACAAGGGCTACATAGTGAAGGACCAGGAGGACCTCTTCGCACTGGTAGACTCGGTAATAATGTGTAAGTACGGCACTATGTGGCCACCGATGTACTACTTCGACTTCATAGCTAAGCTCCTCTACCCCCTAACTGGAATTAGGGAATTTGGAGACGTTAAGTACCTTAGGCTCGTAGCTGAGAGAATAGCTAACTTGAAGAGGTGCTACAACCTAAGGGAGGGTGTGGGGAAGGAGTCGGAGGTACTGCCTAGGAGGTTTACCGAGGAGCCCATGCCTACAGGACCTTCAAAGGGTCACGTATGTAACCTAGAACCCATGCTCCGTGAGTACTATGAGAGTCGCGGTTGGGATTTCGAGAGCGGCCTACCCTACGAGGAGACCCTAGAGAGGCTAGGTCTAGACTACGTAGCTGAGACCCTCAGGAGGAGGTATAAGCTCCCGAGGTTAAGCCATGACAGTAGTAAGGCTTCACGGAGTACTTAGGGAGGAGGCAGGACTTAGGGAATTGGAGGTAGATGGTGCAAACTTAAGTGAGGTGCTTCAGAAACTACCTAAGCAGGTTAAAGAGGTCTTAGGGAAGTACTCGAAGTACCTAGTCTTCCTGGTAGACGGTAGAGTAGTTCGCAATATGAACACTCCGCTAAAACGTGAAGACGTTGTTGATGTAACTATATTCATAGGCGGGGGTTAGGGTAGGGTCTAGTCAGGACTTAAGCCTACGGTCAGATGTTTTTAACTACTGGACCTACTAACCGGGGTTACTGCGGGTGATGCAGGTAGTTAGTCTACCTGGAGACCCGGGTCTAGGTCCTGAGGTGGCCCGCTACCTAGGTGTAGTTCACAGCACATTCTTCTCTAAGAGGTTTCCGGACGGTGAGGTTTACCTAAGACTACCCGAGCCCGTCTCCGGCGATAGAGTACTCTTAGTTCAATCCATGTACCCCAACCAGAACGATAGGGTGGTCGAGCTACTCCTAGCACTAGATGTTCTCGAGAGGTACGGAAACGAGGTAATCCTAATCTCTCCCTACCTAGCTTACTCCAGACAGGATAAGGAGTTCCTTCCGGGGGAAGCTATAAGCCTTCGCTCCCTAGTAAGGGCCCTATCCTCGACGGGTTTAAGTACTTTAGTAACGGTGGATGCGCACAGTCCTAGTGCAATTAGGGAGTTCCTAGGCGGTAGGAGGTACATCAACGTGGTCCCAGTAGAGGTCTTTGCCGAAGCCCTAAAGACCTACCGATTCCGAGAACTTACAGTAGTTGCTCCTGACCAGGGGGCCGCCGAGAGAGCTAGGGCACTGGCTGAGAAAATCGGGTGTAACTACGTTGTTGTTAGGAAGAGTAGGGATAGGGTTACCGGCGAGGTTAAGCACTCACTAGAACCCTTAGAGGGGTTGAAGGGTGTTGCAGTAGTCTTCGATGACATAGTCAGCACCGGGGGGACCGTAGCTAGTATAGCCAACTTCCTAGCCGCTAGGGGTGTAGAGGTGGTTCTAGCGGTTTCACATGCGTTACTGGTTGGCAACGCCTTGGAGAAGCTTGCGAAGTCCGGAGTCCGCGAGATCTACTCCATACCTACAGTACCGGTGAGAGTTCCCGGCATCAGGTACCTGGAGCTAGTACCGTATCTGGTTAAACTCCTTAAGGAGGAGGGGATAGTCTAGCCCTACGTATGCTGCTAATGCTGGAAAGCTATGCTTCCAATTTACAGTAATCTCTTCTATGTATACCTCTCCGGGTTCCATAAGACTCTTCCGAAGGCTGAGGTAGTAGCTATAGCTGAAGCCGAGGGAGTTAACCTGCGGGTAACTCTCGACCTAGACCAGCTACTCCTAGTTCAAGCAGATCCTGAGTTGGTAGATCTCCTTAGCATTAGAGCGGCATTTACGAGGAGAATCGGTAAGGTTCTTTGGGTAGGCTCCACGGAGGAGTACATCGATGGAGTAGATGCTACCGCTAGCTTAGTAAACGAAGAGTACTCCGGAGCAGTTAAACTAGAGTTTAGAAGTCTTAGAGGTTACTCCGAGCACCCCAGTTACGAGGACCTTGTGAAAGCCATAACCAGCCGAGGTGTTCGCATAGATAGAAGAAGCAGTACTGTCGTAGATGTTATAATCTCTCAGGGGGTATTAGTTGCAGGACTAAGGTTACGTGAGATTAGGTTAAGTGAGTTCGCTAGTAGGTGGACCAATAGGAGGCCTGTCTACCTTCCGGGAGCTCTTAACCCTGACATATCGAGGATCTTCGTTAATTTAAGCAGAGCTAGTATTAGGAGGGGGACTACTTACTACGATCCCTTCTGCGGTGTTGGGAGCTTCCTCATCGAGGCCTGCACCATGGGGTTGAGGTACGTTGGCAGTGATATTGATGAGAGGTACGTACGAGGTGCTAGAGCTAACCTGGAGTACTACGGCTGTAACCCGGACATTGTACTAGGGGATGCCTGTAGAGTTCCCGTAGGTAGAGCTGATGCTATAGGTACTGACATGCCCTACGGGAGGCAGACCAAGCCTTCCAGAACTACCCTAGAGCTACTGAAGTGCTTTTTGGAGAGCTCCGAAGGCGTGCTAAGTAAGGGCTCCTACCTAGTCTTCGCGCAGGATAGCAGTATAGAGGAGGAGACCTTAAGTACTATTGAGGGGTATTACTACGAACTAGTGGAGTTACACAGGAACTGGGTTCACGGCTCCCTAACTAGGAACATATACGTTCTGAGGAGGACATAACTAGGGGTGAGAGCCATCAGGGTAGTACTTCTACTCACACTCTACGGTATAGTCCTCCTAGCACTACTACCGTTTGCTATTAGGCTACTGGTAAACTTGGAGAGGGCATTAGCAGTAGGTCTGGGAGCCCTACCAGCAGCCCTAGCTACCCTAGCACTCTTCGGGTTAATGATAGCTACAGCCCTCTACGTATGGTACTGGATAGCCAGGGTTGTTGTTAGGAGGGGTTGCAGAGAAGCCGTCACTACATAGGTTTAAACCGTTTTAGAGCCCAACTCCCGGTAAAGTACTTCACTACTTAAAGTTAAAGGTACACTAAAACAGCGCGGTAGTGGTGGCGGCCCTGACAACGGAGCTCCTATACCAAAAGGATAGCTACTTAAGGGATTTCTACGCCTACATTATCGAAGTCTCAGGCAACGCGGTTATCCTAGATAAGACGGCGTTTCACCCAACCTCCGGGGGTGTAGATAAGGACCTGGGTTTTCTATATAGAGACGGGAATATCTATAGGGTAGTCGATGTGGTTCTCGAGGAGGGCGGGGTGGTTAAGCACGTAGTTGAGGACTCATCAGGGCTGCATCCGGGAG
>JAJHQJ010000017.1 GCA_020833415.1 Desulfurococcaceae archaeon
GCTCCAACCCCCTCCAGGCTAGGGTTAGGTAGAGTACTAGCACCACCACCCCGGATACCAGTACCAGGGCTGACCCAACGAGGGTTAGTACGAACGCTGCGGTGAGTCTACGCTCCCTACTACCCACCCAAACCCCCACTAGGGGGTTGCAGCTCGGTATATAGCTACTAAGCCCCTACACCGCAGGTACCTACGAGGACTGGCTCTACATACATACCCCTACCCCCGGAGTGAGTAACGTCTAGAGGGGTTGACCAGGCCGGTACGCTGCTGAGTATGCGCAGTTAAGGTCCTAGAGGCAGCTGTTAAAGCCTCGGTGAGAGCGCTTGGTAAGCCCGACGGAAGGGTCCCTCCTCAAATTATTTTTAGCTCTCCTTTAACGTAGTTAACGGTGTACTCCGTGGAGTTAGTCCCCGTATCTAAGCTGGCGTGCGGTGATGTAGACCTCGAGAGGTTCCTGGAGTTAGTCCGCGAGATCCTCTCCAGGGGTGGTGTTACCACTACCGTAGCTGTAGACCCTAAGACAGGTGCGGTAGTCTACGGGTCGGAGCTCTGCGCAACCCTAGCTAAGCTGGGTACTAGGTACGTACCCGTATCCTACGGTAGGGTTGAGGAGGTCTTCGTACCACTCGAGGCGCTGGGCTTCTTCGACGAGGTCAGGCCCAGTACCTACAGGGTGTTCCTAAGCTCTGAGGAGCTCCTCTACAAGAACTGGCCGACACCC
Source organism: Desulfurococcaceae archaeon (assembly GCA_020833415.1). GTDB lineage: Archaea > Thermoproteota > Thermoprotei_A > Sulfolobales > NBVN01 > DRZP01. The sequence continues at coordinate 725 of JAJHQJ010000017.1, forward strand.
CTAGTGAGGCTGTCGAGGGCCTCCGTAGGTGGTAGGGTTGTCTGGGCTAAGCTCGAGGGCTACAACCCGTGGAGTATGAGTGTTAAGGATAGGGTAGGCTGGTACATGTACAGGAAGGCCCTGGAGAGACTGGGTAGGGTTGAGAGACTCGTCGAGGCCACCTCAACTAACACCGGGCTAGCTATAGCTGCGGTATCGAACATCTACGGGTCCCGGTTGAAGGCCTACATACCCTCCACGGTCTCCAGAACGGGGGAGTTCCTACTGAAGCTCTTCGGTACTGAGGTAGTGCGTTCACAGAGGGCCGTGCTCACGGTGGAGCTGATCGATGAGGTTGAGGAGGAGGCTAGGACTTCGGGAGCGGTACACCTCAACCAGTTCTACAACGACGCCAACCTAGAGGTACACCTCAGGTATACAGCTAAGGAGCTCGAGCTACAGCTTAGGGAGGCTGGTGTAGTCCCCAAGGCCATTATAGGGGGTCTCGGGACCTCCGGCCACCTCTCGGCACTAGCCCTCTACTTCAAGAGCAGGTTTAGGGGTGTTAGAGTCTACGGGGTAGTACCTAGGGCAGGTACCAGTATCCAGGGTATTAGGAGGGTCGAGAGCGGTATGAGGTGGGTACACCTAGTAGACCTAGACGGAGTAGTCGAGGTATCGCCGGAGGAGGCGGCTGAGGGGGTACTGAGGATAGTGAGGTCGGAGGGGGTCCTCGTAGGTCTAAGTAGCGGAGCCGTCTACGCAGCCTACAGGCAGTTAGCGGAGGGCGGTGAGCTCGAAGAGGGGGACTACGTCCTAGTCTTCCCCGACCACGGGTTTAAGTACGTAGAGCAGCTCGAGAAGCTCCTAAAGCTCTAGACCCCTACAGCTGAAAGTCTCGCCCTTTAGGGCGGGGATGGGGGAAAGCTTATAAGCTTCGTGTCGGTGTTCTCCCGCTTGCCCCTGAGCCCTCTGGGGATGTGGGATCGGCAATCGCGTAGAACCCTAGGCAGGATGTGGGGAGCTCTGACCCCCTGAATGCCTCCCAGATGACAGATGTAGCCCCGAATAGATGGGGGGAGCCGATGAACCCCCAGAGGGAGCCCCAGCCCTCTAGGGCGGGGAGGGGGTCAGTTGCACAGCTGAGGTCTATGGGGGTTGAGGTGAGGGTGGTGGTAGATGATGAGACCTACAGGAGCTACAGGGAGACCGTGGAGCACACGAAGAGCCGCAGCATAGGGGTTAGGCTAGACCCGGGTTCACGTACGACAACACACGCTAAGGTGGTCATCGTAGACGACTGGGTAGTCTTTGTCGGAAGCCGTAACTGGACCGAGAGCGCTCTAACGCTGAATAACGAGGTGAGCGTAGTCATGTACTCCGAGGAGATTGCGCAGAGGTTCGTAGAGTACTCTGAGAACCTCTGGACCGGGGGTAGGCAGGCCTAGGTCCTGCACGAACTCATACAGTTAGCGGTTTTTATTAGCTCCACAAAAGGACTTTCCTCAGAGAGTATGGCTGCTGAGGTAGACCTCAAGAGGGAGCTGCTGAGGCTTCTTAGGGAGGACGAGGAGTTTAGACTAGCTGTTGCAGGTCTCATAGGCCTGGACACAGTAATTCTAGAGCTCAGGAGGCTTAGGGAGGACTTCAACAGGTTCGTAGAGCTCGAGGAGAAGCGCTGGGAGGAGAACTGGAGGAGATGGGAGGAAAATGCTAAGAGGTGGGAGGAGAACGAGAGACGCTGGGAGGAGAACCGCAAGCGCTGGGAGGAGGCCTACAGGAGGTTTGAAATCATCGAGAGAAGGTTGGAGGAGCACTCCAGGATACTGGAGGAATACTCTAAGATCCTTGAGGAGCACTCTAAGAGGTTGGAGGAACTAACCCTCGTCCTCAGGGACCACGGACTGAAGATAGGTGAGTTAAGTAGGAGGGTCTCCAACCTTGAGGTAGCTGTGGGGGCTTTAGCCGAGTCTACCTACGCGAGGTACTTCTACGAGGATCTACTGAGGGAGCTCGCTAGCCGGGGTGAGGTCGTTGTGAGGAGGGTTAGGAACGTCAGAGCCGATGAGGAGGACATAGACCTACTGGTTGAGACCCAGCTTAGGGTCTACGTAGTCGAGGTTAAGCTTAGACCTAAGCACGAGGATGTCGGTAGGGTACTAGCTAAGGTTGACGTAGTTAGAAGGCTCTACCCAGGTAAGGATGTAGTTGGAGTACTAGTCGGAGCCATGGTCGGTAGGGAGGTGGAGGCGTACGCTAGGGAGAAGGGGGTGGAGGTCTACGCGTACTAAGCTCGGGGGCCCTACCCAGCTCCCTCTCGATGTTCTCCAGGAACTCCACTACCAGCCTAACCCTCCTCTCAGCTTCCCTCCTAGCCTCCTCGGTGTAGAGTAGCTGCGGTAGTCTCAGTATCTTACTCCTGATGTGGTCTAGGGAGTCCTCGAGGTCCCTACCCAGGGTACCGGAGTACATGAGGACCCTCACCAGCCCTATAGCCCCGAGGGCGTCGACCTTATCTGCATCGCTCAGGATCCTAGCCTCAAGGCTCTCGGCCCTCCGCCCGTGGGAGTAGGAGTGGGAGACTATCGCCTCGACGACCCTCTCGATCCTGTCCTCCGGGTAGCCGGCGAGCTTTAGTAAGGCCCTAGCGATCTGGGCCGACCTAGCCGCGTGGTTCTCCACCCCGGAGACCCTACCCACATCGTGTAGCAGGGCCGCTAGCTGGAGTACCTCGTAGTCGACACCGCTGTAGCCCTCAGCGAACCTGCAGGCCAGCTCTAGAACCCTAGCTACGTGGCCGAAGCCGTGCACCGGGTCCTCCGGCATTACGAGCCTAACGAGCTCCTCAACGGCTGTGACTAGCTCGGACCTAACGGGACAGGGCACCCGACCCCCAGGTGAGCCTGGTAGTCGAGTACTTTAAGGAGTTAGGAGATATCAACTGCTACCTTAATTAGGGGTCTGCCGAGGGATTCGGGGTGCGGCGGTGTTGGAGCCCATCGTCATTAGGCCGATAGGCTTCGTAGTCCACCAGTACTCGGATGAAGTTGTTAGGAGCTCTACTAAGGGTGTGGATGGAGTAATCGAGGTCCTCCCGGAGTACGTAGATGGACTACGTGGACTCGACGGCTTTTCCCACGTAATTGTAGTAGCTTACCTCCATAGGGTCTCCGAGGAGGGTAGGAGGGTGCTACTAGTAAGACCTAGGGGCTTAGCTAGGAGGTTGGGTATACCGCTGGAGAACCTTCCCGAGGTCGGCGTCTTCGCTACGGACTCCCCGCATAGGCCTAACCCCATAGCGGTCTCCGTAGTAAGACTCTACAGGGTGGTGGGTAGGTACCTCTACGTAGGTAATCTAGATCTCTACAGCGGTACCCCAGTACTGGATATAAAGCCCTACACCCCATCCAGGCGCGTGGACACCCTATCCCTACCTAGCTGGTACACCCAGCTACTTGAGATAGCTAGGGAGCGCGGTCTTGGGGAGGTCTGACCCCCTCCACACCCTAGAGAGCGGGGCTTTCGGTTAGTAACACCCGAGCATATATTCCTCACCCTAAGTATAGATCTGGAGACGAGCTATGGGGTTTGCTGATCAGGCGCTTGGGATCCTCGCGAAGATCGTTGAGGTACCGACGGTCAACCCCCCTGGGCAGGGCTACGAGACCTTCGCAAAGCTGGCCGAGTCCATACTGAAGGACATGGGGATGTCGGTGGAGGTCGTTGAGGTACCTAGCGACTACTTAGATAGGTACTACCCGTACGCACCGGTGCATAGGGGCTACCCCAGGTACGTAGTCCTAGGTAGGTACGGTGGGGGTTCACCGGTACTCCACTTCAACGGTCACTACGACGTCGTACCACCGGGTAGTGGGTGGAGCTACGACCCATTCAAGGCTACGGTAGTCGGTGATAGGGTCTACGGACGCGGTACTACCGATATGAAGGGCGGTATAGCGGCTGTTCTAGCGGCTATCGATAGCCTCCTGAGGGAGGGCTTCGAACCTAGGGGGACCGTTGAGGTAGCCCTAGTACCTGATGAGGAGGCTGGGGGTGTGGGTAGTAGGTACCTAGTCGAGGGAGTACTCAAGAGGGTACCAGACTACGTAGTTATAGCTGAGCCGACTACGTCCACGATGGTATCAATAGGTCACAAGGGGTTGGTACGAGGTGTAGTTAGGGTCTTCGGGAGGCAGGTCCACGGGTCTACCCCATGGCTTGGTGAGAACGCGTTCCTAGCAGCAGCTAGGCTGGCCCTCAGGTTCTCGGAGCTCTACGAGCCCGTCCTAAGGTCTAGGAGGACCTCCGCCCCGGTGCTCCTAGAGCAGGGGGCCTACCCAACCATAAACCTCGGTGGCTACGCGGAGTCCCTATCGAGGAAGGACAACACCGTTCCGGGGGAGTTCGTCCTCAGCTTCGATAGGAGGGTTATACCGGAGGAGAGCGTGGACGAGGTCGTTAGGGAGCTCAGAGAGTTCCTGGATAGGGCCTCTAGGGAGGTAGGCTCCAGGTACGAGCTGAGGGTTCTCAGTGCCGTACCGCCATCGGTAACCCCGACCAGTGCTGAGGTAGTTAGGCTAGCCTCAAGCTGTATAGAGGAGGAGCTGGGGGTTAAACCCACCCTCTACCTCACCTTCGGTAGGAACGACCTAGTCTACTACGTTAACTTCCTCAAGACCTACGGGATCTGCTACGGACCGGGAATCGAGAACGCGGCCCACACAGTCGATGAGTACACAACGATACCCGAGCTAGAGAACTCCGTTAGGGTCTACAGGTGCATCATCAGGAAGGCCCTGGGGGGCTGACCGACACCCCGAGGTGAAGGACTCCATGATCGTCCTGGTGGTATCCGACATACACGGGAACGCCGACGCCCTGAGGGCTGTAGTCGAGAGGGTCGGTAGGTGGGATGCCCTCTGGGTCCTCGGGGACCTAGTCGACTACGGGCCCGAGCCGCACGTAGTTATCGACCTAGTTAGGGAGCTGAGGCCCGACCTAATCGTAATGGGTAATCACGATAATGCCGTAGCCTACAACGTGGACTGCATGTGTGCTCCAGAGCTACACGACCTCAGCGAGTACACTAGGCAGATGATATCCTACAGGTTACTCGGCCCAGACCAGATCGCGTGGTTGAGGACCCTACCGAAGGTAGCTGAGAGGACAGCTGGTTCAGCCAGGGTCTACGTAGTCCACGGATCCCCTAGGAACCCGCTCTACGGCTACCTAAGGCCGGACCTCCCCGAGAGGGAGCTACTGCTAGCCCTAACCCCCAGCCCGGTCGCCGTTAGACCCAAGCCCATCGAGGCCGGGGTGGTCCTGGTAGGTCACACACATATACAGGTGGACCTTAGGGTAGGCGGTAGCAGGGTGGTTAACCCGGGGAGCGTGGGTCAGCCCAGGGACGGCGACCCCCGGGCGTCCTACGCGGTGGTAGACCTCGAGAACTCGAGGGTCGAGTTCGGGAGGGTTGAGTACGACATCTGGAGGGTTGTAAGAAAGCTGGAGCAGCTTAACCTAGACACGAAGTACCTAGCGAGACTGAAGGAGATCCTGCTCTCCGGGAGGGTGGGCTAAGCTGTAGTCGGGCTACTTCTCAGCTTAGCGTAACTACCCGTAGCACGCGCACCTACCGATAGTGCTGACCCGATGAGCTATGTGAGGACCTCCGCAAAGCCTCCACCGGGCAGTTACCCCCTGGGGGTTAGGACCCTCCTAAGGGCTTCCTCGGGGTCTACCCTTAGTCGGTACACCTTGTTGAAGAACTTCACGACGTAGTGTACGTCCCTCCTCAGTAGGTCCGGGGCTGTCGGGTCGTCTCTGTATACGTACTGCGGCCAGTCTATGATGAACGGTACCTCGTCCTCCCTCCTCACCATTATGTTGTACTCGCTTAGGTCTCCGTGGACTATCCGAGCTCTGTGGTAGGCTATTGAGACGGTCTCCAGGATCAGGTCCAACACTCTCCCGGGGTCCTCGAGCTCCGGTCTCTCGTACAGCTCTACACCATCTATGAACTCCGTAACTACGACGTGCCTACTATACCCCACGGGCCTCGGCACCAGCGCGCTCAGTGGGTGGAGCTCCTGAAGAGCCTTAAACTCCCTCTCCGCACACACCTTAGACTGCTCGTACCAGGTCATGGACCTATCGCGGGCCCAGGCCCTCAGCCTCCTGGTCTGCCTAAAGCTAGCCCTACCTATGCGGAGGAACTTAACGGCTACCCGCGTACCACCCGGCGCTAGACCCAGGTAGATCTCGCTCTCCTTACCTACACCCACCCTACCGTCTATAGCCTCCAAGACGTTAGCCCTTACCAGGGCCCTAAGCGCGAGCATGTCGTAACCTAGGTAGGTCAGTCTAAGCATGGTCGCACCCGCTACGACCTCCCTCCTCACGAGCCTCATCTTATGCAACCTCCTCAACGTTGTGAGAAACCTCCCCCCGTGTATACCGCTTAACCTCTCAACCACATCCACCGGGGCGTGCTCCCTACCCACCAGCGCCTTCTCGAGAGCTGCGAGTACCTTGAAGTCCTCGTCCACCAAGCTCCTGTAGAGAGCCCCGATGTTCAAGGGCTACACCTATAAGGAGTACCGTTAGGACGTAGTATACTGAGTCCGGATACCCTTAGGCGCCTGAGCTAATGAGGAGCTCCCCGTAGGAGTGTATAGAGGGCTGTGACGCAACTTCTACTAAAAAGGTGCTCAGCTAAAAGCCTGGATCTACCTAGACTTAAGTAGCTTTATGAACTCCCTCATAAACGCCGGTAGGTCAGGCCACGCCCTACTGGTTACTAGGTTACCGTCAACTACTACCTCCTGGTCTACGTAGACCGCTCCAGCTCTCACCACATCCGGAGCTACCGCAGCGTAGGCCGTTACCCTCCTACCGGTGAGAAGTCCGTAGGCTGCTAGGACCAGCGGTCCGTGGCATATAGCTGCAACGGGCTTACCCTTCTCGAAGAAGTGTCTAACTATAGCCTCGAGCTCGGGGTACGTCCTTATGTACTCCGGCGCCCTACCACCTGGTATGATGAGCCCGTCGAACTCCTCAGGTCTAACCTCCTTGAATGTTAGGTCTACCCACGGAAACCTGTACCCAGGTTTCTCCGTATAGGTCTCCCACCCGGGCTCGAAGTCGTGGACTACGGTGTTCAGTACCTTCTTAGAGGGTGCGGCAACTACTACCTCAAACCCCTCCTCCTTAAGTCTCCAGTAGGGGTAGAAGAGCTCCTGAGCCTCGACAGCGTCCCCAGCTACTATGAGAACCTTGGGCACTGGAGCACCCCCAGAAGGATCACACACCAGGGCTAAAATTACCTGGAGGCTTCGAGAGTATTGTAGGGATAGCTCGGTGTATTTAATGCCTGCACCGATCCTGGTGCTGAGGTAGGATGAGGTTCCGCGGTAGGCTTAGGGTCGAGCTGAGCCGGGAGATAGTTGAGGAGGACCTCGAGGCGATTAGGGAGGCTCTGGAGGCGGTGGGGCATCACCTGGTTAAGGGGTTTAGGAACCCTGAGGAGGGTGGTAGGGTTGAGAGCTGGAGCTACAGCGGTAGGGTGCTCGAGCTGGTGATATCGAGCGGTAGGCTGAGGCTGGACGAGGCGTCCATGAGGGTTAGGAGGGTTCTCGAGGAGGTGCTGGGGCGCTCCAGGAGGTTGGGCGTACGTGGTCTAAGACTTGAGGATGCTGTTGTGGAGTTAGACGGCGAGGTTAGGGTAGGCGGTAGGCTACCCTTCGTTAGGGGTGTTGAGGTGGTGGGTGGTAGGACTGTGATACACCTAGAGCCTATGGATGAGGGGGACCTCAAGAGGCCTATCCTACTGAGGCTTCTGAGGCTACTTAACGAGAAGGAGGTTAGGGCTAGGTGGGGCGGTAAGGCCGAGCACTGGCAGCTAATTAAGCAGTCTAGGGTTAAGCTAGAGCCCCCGCCCTACACCGACGACCCCAATAAGGTCCTGGAGGAGGCTGGCCTAGTCAAGAGGTTCTCGGTGGGTCAGTGGCTCTACACACCGCTAGCAGCCTACCTACTCAGGATGGTTAGGGAGGTATTCCTAGAGGAGGTTGTGAGGCCGCTGGGCTTCGTGGAGGCAGTGTTCCCGAAGATGTACCCGCTGGAGGTAGGCCTCAGGACCGGGCACCTGAGGGGGACGGTAAACTCGCTGGTCTTCGCCTCACTACCTAAGACCTACGATATAGAGGAGTTCGAGGAGCTTACGGACTACATGTACGTTATGGACGAGGCACCCCCTGAGGAGGTGGGTAGGTACGTTAGGTACCCCGAGTACTTCCTCTGCTTCGCCCAGTGCGAGCCCTTCTACTGGTTCTTCGGTGGGGAGCTGGTGGACGACGGGGCTCTACCGGTTAAGTGGTACGACATGAGCGGCCCGTCCTTCAGGTGGGAGTCGGGGGGTATATACGGACTGGAGAGGGTTATAGAGTTCCACAGAGTCGAGGTAGTCTGGCTGGGGACCCCCGAGCAGGTGGTTAGTATAAGGAACGACCTCCTGAAGGCCTACGAGAGGTTCATGGACGAGGTACTCGACCTAGAGTGGAGGCTGGCCTGGGTAACGCCCTGGTACTACGAGCAGAGCGGTACCGTGGAGAAGGTGGAGGAGTTCGATATAGATAGACCTGGGACCATAGACTTCGAGGTGTGGCTCCCCTACAGGGGGCCTAGAGAGGATAGGAAGACCTGGCTAGAGGTCGGGAACATATCGATCCATGGAACCAAGTTCACGGAGCCGTTCAGGATAAGGCACAACAGGGGGAGGACCCTCTGGACGGGGTGCTCGGGTTTCGGGAGCCAGAGGTGGTTGATATCCGTACTAGCCCAGAAGGGGTTTAACCCTGAGAACTGGCCGCCGAAACTTAGGGAGTACCTAGAGAGGAACCCACCACCAGATCCCGTAGTGCTGGTAACGTACCCGAAGACCCAGAGCGGTAGGAGGGAGCTGGAGCAGCTAGTCAAGTACCTTAGCAAATACCTTAGGAGGTAGTACGTTACATCACGGGGCCCCGGTCTAAAGCCGTCTAACCGGTACATAGGGTCTCTGTGCTGCGCCGACCTCCTCCCCGCCCTAAGGGCGGGGCTTTCAGCTGTAACCCGTTGACAACTCAGTTATCTTCACACTTATAACTCGGTTTAGACACCTCTGATGGGGCTGTCTCTTGGAGTGGCTGGGGAGGGCTCTCGAGAGGGTTAGGGAGAGGAGGCCGCTAGTTCACAACATAACTAACTTCGTAGTTATGAACACCACGGCCAACGCCCTCCTGGCCCTAGGGGCCTCACCGATAATGGCCCACTCCCCTGAGGAGGTCGAGGAGCTCGTTGCCGCCGCCGATGCCGTAGTTGTGAACATAGGTACCCTGGACTCCGCCTTCGTGTACTCGATGGTTAAGGCCGTGGCTGCTGCTAGGGAGCTCGGTAAGCCCGTAGTCCTAGACCCCGTAGGTGCCGGTGCCACCAGGCTTAGGACTAGGACAGCCCTACACCTCCTGAGCCTAGGTGGGGTAAGCGTCGTTAGGGGTAACTTCGGTGAGGTATCTGCGCTAGCTGGGGAGTCCGGTAGGACTAAGGGCGTTGAGGCCGCGGCCTACGACGCGGCTAGAGCCAGGGAGCTGGCTGTGGAGGTAGCCAGGAGGTTCGGGACCGTTGTAGCCGTCACCGGTAGGGTGGACTACGTAAGCAACGGTAGGGAGGTCTACGCCGTAGAGCCCGGGTCCTCAGCTGTGGAGAGGGTCATAGGTAGGGTCACCGGCTTGGGGTGTATGGTGACGGCCCTCATAGGGGCCTACCTAGCTGTTGAGGAACCTCTGAGGGCTGCCGTAGCCGGTATCGCTACGTTTAAGGTGGCCGCCGAGAGGGCTGCCGAGGAGGCTCCCTACCCGGGTAGCTTCCACGTAAAGCTATACGACTGGCTCTACAGGTTGGATGGGGGTACCCTCAGTAGGTACGCTAGGGTGGTGGCCTACGGAGCTAGGTAGGTACCTTAGGCTACTGGTCATAACGGACCCAAAGCTGAGGCCTGACGTAGTTAGGTCCGTGGAGGAGGCTCTCAGAGGTGGGGCTACCTCGATCCAGCTCAGGATGAAGGAGGCCTCGACCAGGACGCTAATCGCAGTAGGTAGGGAGATTAGGAGACTCACCAGGGACTACGGCGCCCTCTACTTCGTAGACGATAGGGTTGACGTAGCCCTAGCTACGGATGCCGATGGGGTTCAGCTAGGCCCGGACGACATGCCCATCAGCGTAGCTAGGGAGGTAGCCCCAAACCTACTCGTAGGTGCCTCGGTGTACAGCCTTAAGGAGGCCCTAGACGCTGAGGCACAGGGCGCCCACTTCCTCGGAGCTGGCTCGGTCTACCCATCCCCCTCTAAGCCGGACGCCCGGGTAATAGGGTTGGACGGTCTTAGGGCTATCGTTAGGGCTGTTAGGGTCCCCGTAGTAGCTATAGGGGGTATAACTGAGTCGAACGTCCTCGAGGTCATGGAGGCGGGCGTGGTCGGTGTAGCGGTGATATCTGCCGTCATGGGGGCCCCAGACGCTAGCGAGGCTGCGGCCAGGCTCAGGAGCCTGGTCGATAGAGCCCTATCCTCCAGGGTGGGGAGGCCTGACTCTAGAAGAGATCGTGCGTAGACTAGCTAGGGGGGTTAGGAGGCACCCGAGAACACTACTCGGGTGGTTTGACGACGCGGGTGCCGTCGAGTTCGGGGGTAGCTACCTCCTAGTTAAGGTAGACGGCTTCGCCGCCTCGAGAGCTCTCTACCCCTGGTGTAGCTACGGGGACCTCGGGTTTAGGGCTGTTACAGGAGCTGTCAGCGACGTCCTAGCTAAGGGCTGTAGACCCTACATCTACGCAGTCTCCCTAGGTGTTACCCCGGATAGGGTCGAGGCCGTTGAGGAGATCACTAAGGGTGTTGAGGAGGCTGTCGACCTCTACGGCGGCTACCTAGAGAACCTAGATACTAACGTAGGTCGCGATACCTGGGTAGACGTCTTCGTATTAGCTGAGTGCTGGCACAGACCCACCCCCAGGGGGGCTAGGCCGGGGGATGTCGTTGTGCTATCGAGGGCTGTAGGGCTCTCCTCAGTAGCCTACCTAGAGTTCTCGGCAGGTAGGGTCCCGAGTATGCCGGAGGTGAGGAGCTTCTCCTGCAGACCTAGGGCCGAGCCGGCCGTAGCTAAAGTAATAGAGGAGCTACCGGGGTGCCTGAGCGGCTCTATAGACGTAAGCGACACCCTCCACGAGTCCCTACAACAGCTAGCCGAACCCCACGGAGTCTACCTAGAGCTAGACCCATCCTACGCCCTCCACCCCCTAGCGCTCAGCTACTCCTACACCTCCGGAGTACCTAAGCACGTACTCCTACTAGCATCTAACGAGGAGTACGTACCGGTACTAGCGTGTCGCAGTAGCTGTGTCGAGGAGGTTGTGGAGGTACTGAGGAGTAGGGGTTTGGGGGCCACCGTCCTTGGGACAGTCCTAGAGGGTGGTGACATAATCTGGAGGGGGGTTAAGGTAGAGGGGATTACCTGGGACTACACCTCCGGTAGAATCGTAGTAGAGTAACATGCTACGGGGAGACCTAGCCCTACCTAGCTAAGCGGGTCTACGGACGGTAGATCTATGTGTTACTACCTAGACCCCTATAGGGAGCTACATAATCGGAACCGGGTTAACTAGAAGGGGTGTTCGATCCCCGCCGGCTCCCTCCTTCATCCCAACCCACCTACGGGGGCGTCTGGAGGTTTCCCACAGAGTCTGTGGTTTAGAATTTATAAACTATTTCACAGCCCCAGAGCTCTGTAGCCGTATACGAGACGACCCACATAGGAGCTAACTCCACCCTCCCTACGCAGAACCTTAGTCAGCAAAGGGCGAGCACATCACCTCTCAGCTCTTCCCTTCGTCATCACGTCTATGACGCTATACCTAGTGAACTTCAACACTCCCCCAGTCTTTAGTTTTAGTTAGGGTCGTTAAAGGCTTGGTGTAGGGATCTTCCGATTAGCCGCCGGGGAATTCCTTCCGCAATACTACGCAGCTTGCTGTTTAGTAGCACTACTGACAGTTGGCGGGGGAGAGCCTAGAAAATAAGCCCTAAACTACGGGTTCCCCGCACCTAGGCTCGGGGCCTCGGTTTTGTGGACCCTACCTACACGCTGGTGAACCTAGCCCAAGCCCCTAGCTAGCTTGAGGGCTTCAGCGAAGTACCCCTCTACTGGTAGTGGCGGTATGAAGACGCAGTACAGTCTTAGGGGCTCCCCACCGGTGTTCCTAGTCTCATGCCTAACCCCCGCCCTAGCTACTACAACGAAGCCCTCTTCCACGTCTCTCTCCACCTTCACGTCCCCGTCTACTAGGGTAACCCTCCCCCTACCCGAGACTACGTATATTACCTCATCTGACGTATGCTGGTGTAGTCCAGTAGTACCGCCCGGTTCTATGGTAACTACTGTAACGGTAGCCCTATCGTAGCTACCTAGCCTAGGGTCTAGGACTACCCTAATCGACCTACTACCCGGGATCCTGAACTCCGGTACGGTCCTGCTATCTACAATCATGGGGGACCCCATATAGCCTAGTAGGTGGGGTTATTAACTCGGCGTAAAGCTCTACCGGGTGTAGGTATGTACAGGGTGGGCCCTGCGTACGTACTTAGGGTACCTGAGGATGAGGAGCTGCTGACCTACATAACTAGGTTCGCTAAGGCTAGCAGCGTTAGGCTGGGGCTGGTCCTAGCTATAGGGGCTCTCAAGGGGTGTAAACTCGGGTACTACGATCAGAGAGCTCAGAGGTATGAGGTGGTGGAGATTGATGAGGAGGTGGAGCTGGTCAGCGCTCTAGGTAACGTGAGTATCCGCGAGGGGGAGCCCTTCGTACACATGCACGTATCCGTAGGTAGGAGGGATGGGTCCACGGTCTCGGGTCACCTAATCGAGGCCAGGGTATTCGTTGCGGAGGTAGTCCTACTGGGGCTTGAGGGAGGGCCGGAGCTAGTTAGGGAGAGGGAGGGAGGGCTCTGGCTCTGGAGGCCTGGACCCCGCCTGGGCTGATACCACCCCTACACAGGGCCCGGAAGCCTACCGGGGTTCCGCTTTAGCTGAGCTAGGTGAGGTTGGCCGCGATTACCCTTAGAGCGTTCCTGTAGGCTATCTTCCCTATATCGCTATCGCCGAGCCCCCTATCCCTCAGCTTCTCCAGTAGTACCTGGACCCTATCGATGGACTCGAAGCCCTCGGGTGCCGGTAGACCTAGGAGGCCGAGGAAGTCGGTACCTATAGCTAGGATATCCGGACCGAACCTCTCGTAGATGTAGAGGAAGTGCTGGACCATGTCATCCAGGGTAGGCCTGGGCTTCCTAGCTACCAGGGGACCTATAGCCGATATCCCGATAACTCCTCCGTTCCTGTGTAGGGCTTCGAGGACCTCGTCGTCGACGTTCCTTGGTGAGTCCACTATAGCCCTGACGTTCGCGTGACTTATGATTACTGGCTTAGATGAGACCTCTATAGCCTCTATGGCGGTCCTCTTACTCGCGTGAGCTAGGTCAACTATGATACCCAGCCTGTTAGCCGTCTTAACGAGCTCCTCACCCTCGGGGGTTAGACCGTAGTCCTTCCTAGACAGGCAGCCGGCTCCGTACTGGTTGTTGTAGTTCCAGGTTATCCCAACACTCCTCAGCCCCAGCCTCCTGAGCAGTACTAGGTCGTATGGTCTGTCGATGGCGTAGGCACCCTCTAGGTGTAGTAGTAGACCGACCCTACCCTCGCTAGCCAGAACCCTCTCCACATCTCCTACAGACTCGACTAGGGTGAGCCCCGGGTAGGTCTCGATTAGTCTGTAGTATATGGTGAGGTGCTCGAAGATAGTTGACTGCGGTACCCTAAGCCCTACGGCGGGGATCCACCTACTGTAGAGCTCCTCGAGTCTGCGGGACTCCTCCGGGCTGAAGGTCTCGACCCCCGGGAACATCGAGGCGAAGACCAGCCTCACCCCACCTCGGAGGTACTTCGGTATATCGGCTTCACGACCCGGGATATCCCTCCCGAGGTCTGCTAGGGGCTGCCCACCCCCGTGGTAGAGGAAGTAGTTTGAGAGGTCTTCGTGGAGGTCGAACACCGGGAAACCCGTAGTACCCACCAGCGGTACACGTACCTCAACGTAAATAAGCTACCCGGTAGTGGTTGAGTACCTAGGGGGCTAAATACCCAACCCCAAGTAGTACCGGGGGACCACGTGCAGGTACTGGAGGGGGTCTACCTAATCCGCGGGGAGGTATCGAACGTATACCTCGTGAGGACCTCCGGTGGCTACGTACTCATCGATGCTGGTACCCCCGGCGACCCGCCTAGGATACTCTCCTACATCTCCCAGCTGGGGTTAGAGCCCTCGGCTATAAGGTTAGTACTCCTAACACACTCACACTGGGACCACGCCGGGGGGCTTAAGGAGGTGGTACTGAGGACTGGCGCTAGGGTAGCCGCACACAGGGACGAGGTTAACTACGTGAGGAGCGGTAGGGGTAGGTACGAGGGTGTTGAGGTAGACGTAGTTCTCGAAGACGGCGACGACGTCCTGGGCCTGAAGGCTATACACACCCCGGGGCATACACCGGGTAGTACGTGCTACCTCGATACGTCTAGAGGGGCTCTCTTCGTAGGGGACCTGGTCTACGAGGAGGGGGGAGCTCTACGTGAGATGCTACACAAGTACTCGGTGGACCCGGAGATGAACAGGAGGTCTATAGCGAGGTTACTCAAGTACGACTTCATCCACGTACTACCGAGCCACGGAAACCCCATCCTAAACTCCGGTAGGGAAGCTATTACCAACCTACTCAAGGAACTGGGGGTCCAGCTAGAACTTTAAACCTAGGGAGAAGCTTAAAATACCTCTTAGAGTAGCTAATACACGGTGCGGGGGTGCCCGAGCCAGGTCAAAGGGGTCGGGCTCAGGACCTCCAGGTGGGAGCCCCGATGGCGTAGGCCTGCGTGGGTTCAAATCCCACCCCCCGCACCACCATAAGGTCGGTGGGTGCTTTAGAGGGCTTACCCTAAGCTAGCCGGGCTATGGAGACCGCAGAGCCCTCGAAGATGTAGGTGTTCCACGATACCTCTATGAGTTTTCCGCTATGGAAACTCAAACCCTCATGTAGGGGGAACGTAGCTCAAACTCCCCTACTCCTTTAGGAGCGAAGGTCAGGGTACTCAGCAAAGCCCTCTACAGTTCGGCTACCTACTTAGTGTACATCCAAGTCCTAGGCGTCACCTACAGTAGGGTGCGGTATCTGCAACACCACAGCATCTTCGGTAGGGTTACTCGTTACTGCAGGCAGAGCCGAAGCATACGATGGGTAGTACGTAAGAGGTGGAGGACAGGATCGCGGTAGTAGCTATGGGGTGGGCTCTACCTCTCTCTGCTGGAGTAGCTCAGTACTCTACTCTTACCGGATTCCATAGCTCTACGTAGGTAGAACTCCCTTTAGCCTACGCCCCTCTAGTAGAGTACCCTGGTTCCGGTAAACTCTCCACCCTCTATAGCCCCCTCCAGGCTCTTCACATCGTATGCGCTTAGGAAGACTAGGGGTATCCTACTCCTCTTAACGATGTTCATGGCTACCCTATCGAACAGCTCGTAGAGTCCCGCAAGCTCCTCGCTACGTAGCATCCCCTCCAGTACCTCGACCCTCACCTCCTTAAGTAGCCTAGCGTTCGGGTTTTCCTTAGGGTTCGAGTCGTAGATCCCCGCTACGTCGGTAGCGTTTACCAGTAGATCGGCCCCCACGAGCTCAGCTACTACAGCAGCTACAGCATTAGTGGACTGACCAGGCTGGAGTCCACCTAGTACGACCACCCTACCCGTACTCCAGGCACGTAGGAACTCCTCCACACTCCTAGGTACTGGGAGGTGTGCTACACCGCCTACTAGAGATGCTAGGAGCAGAGCGTTCACCCTACTTACCTCAATACCTACCATGTCGAGAACACCCTCGGCTAGTCCGAGCTCCCTACCCAGCTCTATGTACTCCCTAGCCCTCCTACCCCCACCAACGACTACGGCCAGCCTAAAGCCCTCGGAGGCCTTCCTCGAGATAACCCCGGCTATCTCCCTCAGTACCCCGGCCCTACTCCGGTCGTCGAATAGCTTACCCGTTAGCTTAACCACCACCCTCCTGATTCCCAGCACCCCGGAGGTCTCCTACAAGTAACTTAAAAGCTCTTACCGGAGCTCTGGGTGGTATGGTTAAGGTCCTGATCACGGGGAGGCCAGGGGTCGGTAAGTCCACGGTGTTCCTAAGGGTAGTTGAGGAGGCTAACTCTAGAGGGGTTAGGGTCTGCGGCTTCTACTGCCCTGAGGTTAGGGTTGGGGGTGTTAGGAAGGGGTTTAGGATAGTCTCCATAGGTCTACCCCTGGAGGGGGTCCTAGCCTACGTGTGTGGGGAGATGGAGGGGTTGAGCGGTATTACCGTCGGTAAGTACTGCGTTAAGCTAGACGATGCCGTAGCTGTTGGGGTTAGGTCCCTGGACTACGCCCTCGGGGAGTGCGACGTGGTGGCGGTAGATGAGGTCGGACCCATGGAGCTTAAGGCTGGGGAGCTGGGTAGGCGTATCTGGGACGCTCTACTGAGTCCTAAGCCTGTCTTAGCCGTAGTACACCGCAGTATAGCTGAGGATGTACGCAGTAGGCTGGCCGCTAGGTCCTTCCGAACCTACCTCTACGTAGTTACCGAGTTGAATAGGTCGAGGATCCACGAGGAGGTACTTAGGGCCCTACTCGCCGGTTAGAGTAGCTTCAGCTTCCCCGTAACCCTATCCACGAGATCGTCTGGAGCAGGTCCCAGCCCGGCCGCCGTCGTTGTCCCGGGGGGTAGTTCGGTGAGGCCAGCATCTCTTATGATAGCTACTGGGATACCCAGCTTCTCAGCTTCCTCAGCATACCTAAGTAACTCCCCCTCCGAGGATACCCTCACTACAACCTTCTTCTGACCCTCCTCCAGCCATTTATCGAACCAATCCCTCCTAGACCTCATGGTCTCCAGGGCTGCTGAGACAGCTGCGTGTGCTACCTGGACAGCCAGCTTACCCCTACTCATCCCCAGGTCCGTGCGGACCAGTATTACCTGCTTCAACTACCGGACCCCCGGGTGGTTAGGGCTGCTACTACCTTCTCTACGAAGCTCCTAGAGGTCTCCAGTAGGCACTTAACGTAGCAACTCTCCAGTAGGATACCGTTCTTCGTACACCTACTCCTACAATTAGGCTCGAAGACCGCCCTATCCAGCTCGAGAATGAGGTACTCCGACCCCTCACCGTAACCCCTAACCTTCACGAGTACCCTGAGCTCCCCCAGGTCTCTGAGCACCTCCCTAACAGCCTCCTGCTTATCCCTAGTGAAGATATAGAAGCCGTACCTCCTGAGGGCCTCAGCCAGCTCCCTCCTTACATCCCGAGCCTCCAAACCTCTTCACCGGTATCCTCAGTAGGCTCGTAGTACAGGTGAGTATTAGCTCAGCCAGGCGCCTACTGACCTGGCACTCCACAACCCTAACCTTAAGCTTCCTGTAGACAGCCCTAACCAGCCGAACTCCATCAGCCCCGAGCACCAGGAGGTCCCCCTTTACGTACTTCCTAGGATTCCTCCTGAGGTCTACCCAGACTACGTAGGTACCGCTCGGTACCTCTAGTACGACCTCGAACGCCTCCCCCTTAGCGTAGGTGGGCCTAGTCGGCACCCTCTCCACTACCCTGGGTACTACCTTACTGCAGTCCCCTGCGATAGCTAGGTATGTGGAGTAGCGTGCGTGGAGTCCGGACCTACTGAAGGACCTCTCAACCCTTACCCTCAGAACCAACGCAGCGGACCCCTACTACACTTCCCCTAATGGAGTACTCAACCCTACCGCTTACCCTAACCACTACAGCGTCCTCGAACTCCGCGAAGCCTACATCAGCTGAGCAGTTCCCCAGCTCTATCCTTACATGCTTCACGGAGCCCGCAGTAGCTGAACTAGATAGCCTACCCTCAGGACTGTAGATACGTAGGTCGGCACTACCTCCCTTCGTAAGGTATAGTACAAGAGTCTCGGAGACCACACCGCCACCTCTACAGCACTAGGTGGGCTACCATTATATCTTTTCTAGTAGCCCGTTACATACAGCGGCAGATCCTGGCTTTTGCGTGGACCCGGCACACTAACCTACGTCGACCTATCTCTACAGACTCTCGCGGCGTACCTAACTATGACCGCTGTGGAGACGAATACCGAGATCAGCTCGGGGATAGCTGCCCCGGGCGGTATCCTGTAGACTAGGTGTAGGACCCACGAGGCTACCCCGATAGCTATGGCTACCGAGGGTACCAGCGGGTCCTTGAATACGACCGCGTAGGTTGCTAGAGTTGCGGCAATCGATACGAAGAAGGCTGCCGATACCCAGAAGTGGAGGGACCTGTAGACCTCGTCGAATACCGCTACGAGGTTCAGAGTAAACGCCATCAGTAGTATGGAGGCCGAGACCGCCCGGCTTACCCTAGCTGAGTACGTTAGGGCGAAGGCGGCTAGTAGGAAGGCACCTAGGGATAGCCCTAGGTTGAACACAGGTGCTACGTTACTCCTAGTAGCGTGCCCCAGGTCGCTGAGGGCGTTCCTGTATATGTTGAACCAGCCGGAGAGGGAGGCTGCTGTAGCTATGAAGAGTAGCGGGACAGCGTACATAGCTAGGACCAGGGTAGTACATCTACGGACGTACGTACCGACCACCTCACGTACCCCCCAGTACCCTATCGAAGACCTCCTCAAAGGTCCTGTAGATGTCGTCTGTGTAGAGTACTACGAGAACCCTCCTAAGCTTTGTGTAGCCGTAGCTCCTCAGGACCTCGGCGAAGACCTCCGCAGCCCTCGCGGGTGGGTAGCCGTAAACGCCCGTGGATATAGCTGGTAGGGCTACCGACTCCAGGCCCAGCTCCTCAGCCTTAGCTAGGCAGTTCCTAACGGTTGAGGCTAGCTTAGCATCCCCCTCGGGATCCCCGTAGACCGGGCCTACGGCGTGGATTACGTACCTAGCTTTAAGCCTACCAGCGCTAGTTACAGCTACCCCACCGACCGGGACGGGGCCGTACCTCCTAACCCACTCCCTACTCTCATCCTGGATAACCGCACCACCCTTCCTAACTATCGCGGCAGCAACACCACCCCTATGCTCTAGGTAGGGGTTAGCCGCGTTAACTATCGCACCAGCCTCGACCTCGGTGATATCACCCTTGAGTAGTACTACCTCAGTACCACCGACCCTGTAGACCTTCATAGAGAGCACCGCAACCTACTGCGGTAGTAACGTAAAAAGTACGTAACCGAGGTTAGGGATCTCCACACTTGTAGAACCTAAAGCATATTAACGTACCCGGGGACCTTACCTGGGTGGAAACCCCGGTGCTAAAGCTCGAGGGGGTCTTCGTACCCCACGTAACTCCGTTTAGGGATGACGATGAGGTGGACCTAGAGGCCTTGAGGGACCTGGTCAGGTTCTTCCTGGAGTCCGGGCTACACGGTCTCGTACCTCTAGGTAGTAACGGGGAGTTCCCCAACCTAAGCTTCGAGGAGAGGCTCAGCGTACTTAGGGTAGTGGTCGACGAGGTCAACGGGAGGGTCCCGGTGGTAGCGGGAGTAGGGGCTCCGGCTACCGTAGAGGTGATCAGGTTCGCGAGGGCGGCCCTCGACATAGGTGTCGACGGGTTCCTTGTAGCACCACCCTACTACTTCACACCAAGCGATCGGGAGGTATTCGACTACTACTCCAGGGTGGCCAGTAGGGTCGACGCACCCATACTACTCTACTCCGTCCCGAAGTTCGTCGGCTACCACCTCAGCTTAGACGTCGTGGAGAGGCTAGCGTTGGAGCACTCCAACATAGTTGGGATAAAGGACTCCGGAGGGCTGGTCTCTAGGTTCGCAGAGCTAGTTAGGAGGGTCGGTAGGAGGCTCAGCATCCTAGCTGGTACCGGCGACATGGTCCTACCGGCACTGGTCCTGGGGGCTCACGGAGCTGTAGTTGCTGTAGCGAACGTGGCACCCAGACTCTGCGTACAGCTATACGAGGCCTTTAAGAGGGGGGACATGGAGAGAGCTAAAGAGCTTCAGGTGAGGATCAACTACCTAAACGAGGTCGTCGTTAGGAGGTACAACCAGCTGAGCGCTATAAAGGCCGCGATGAACCTACTAGGCCTAAGGGTAGGTAGACCGCGGCACCCCTACGCACCACTGGGGGAGAGGGAGGTTAGCGAGATCTCTAAGGTACTAAGGGAAATAGGTCTTACACACTGACCCCCTCCCCACCTAGAAGGGCTAGGCTTCTAGTTATGAAGTCACGTATTTAAAGTTCGTAGCTATAGGTCCACCTGGCTATGGCCGAGTCTACCAGTAAGCTTAAGAGGGAGCTACTCGACCTACTAGAGAAGGACGTGGAGTTTAAATACGCTGTAGCAGGTCTTCTAGGGATCTCCGAGATTCTGAGAAGACTGGAGAAACTCGAGGAAAGCCTAGTTAGGCTGTGGGAGGAGGTTCGCAACTTACGTGTAGACCAGGGAAAATTGTGGGAGGGTCAAAGTAGGATGTGGGAGGAGGTGAAGGAGCTGATAGAGGGTCAGAGAAGGCTGTGGGAGGAGGTAAGGGCTCTGAGAGAGAGTCAGCACAGGCTTTTGGAGGAAATGAGGGATGTGCGCGTAGTGCTTAGGGGTATCTCAACAACCCTCGAGAGGCTAACTCTGACCGTCGAGGAGGAGGCTAGGGAGATCATAAGGTACAGGTTGAGGAGGGAGCTGAACATCGAGGTAGAGCTGGGTAGGGCCTACGTCGACTCTAGGGAGATAAATATCTACGGTGTAAGCGACGACCTCTGCGTCGTGGGTGAGACTACCGTTAGGTTAGGTGTAGGGCTTGTCAAGGAGCTCCTAGATAAGGTTGAGCTGCTGAAACGTAGGAGGCCCGACCTCCTCAGAAGAAGGCTCGTGAAGATTATATTCACCGACTACGCCCTGCC
>JAJHQJ010000056.1 GCA_020833415.1 Desulfurococcaceae archaeon
TCCATGCTACTGGTCTTCGCGACCCTCAACATGGCCTCGCTAGACCCCCGCCTAGCCGCGGTGGCTCTGGTAGCTATGCTAGTGACCGTGGTCGTATACGCTAGGTACTCCGCGGTGATAAGACCCCTCTACGATGCTATAAGGCAGCAACTCGGTGTCCTAGCATCAATAGCTACCAGCGATGTAGTCGGTATAAAGACTATCAAGGGCCTTAACATAGTTGGAGAGGAGCTAAGTAGGTTCGGCACTGAGAATAGGAGGTTCGTAGACCTAAACGTGAGGGCTGCTAGGGTTAGGGCTAACTACGAGACCTCCACGATCCTGATCTTCGGCCTAGCCTCAGCAGCTGTACTACTCTACGGTGGGTACGCTATTGGGCGGGGTGAGCTTACCGTAGGTGGGCTGACGATGTTCCTAACCTACGTGGCCACCCTCTCGAGACCTATGAACATGCTGGGCTCCTCGATAACCGATATCCAGAGGGCCCTAGCCTCCGGGAGTAGGTTGTTCGAGATCATAGGCTCGACCAGTAGGGTAGTTGACAGACCCGGAGCTAGGGAGCTGACAGACGTACGGGGGGAGGTGGAGTTCGTGGGTGTTAGCTTTACCTACCCCAGCGGTAGGAGGGCTCTGAAGAACGTTAACCTAAGGATCCGCGCTGGGGAGAAGGTCCTGGTGGTAGGTCCTCCAGGCTCCGGTAAGTCCACACTACTCAAACTCCTACTCAGGTTCTACGACCCGGATGAGGGGAGGATAGCTGTAGACGGGGTCGATATCAGGGACATCAAGCTCCAGTCCCTTAGGAGGTGGGTAGGCTACGTACCTCAGGAGCCCTTCATATTCAGCGGTACGGTATTCGACAACATAGCCCTCGGGAACCCCGGGGCTACCCTAGAGGAGGTGGTTAGGGCTGCTAGGATAGCTAAGATACACGACTTCATAGCCTCCCTACCTAGGGGCTACCAGACTGTGGTAGGTGAGAGGGGTATAAACCTATCCGGAGGGCAGAGGCAGAGGATAGCTATAGCTAGGGCCCTAGTTAGGGATCCGAAGATACTCCTACTAGACGACCCGGTTGCAAACCTCGACGCCGAGACCGAGAAGTCCCTGGTGGAGGACCTGAAGGAGGTGCTTAAGGGTAGGACGGTGATCATAGTGACCCAGAGGCTGTCCCTAGTACCACTAGCAGATAGGGTAGTAGTTCTAAACGATGGTGAGGTAGTTGAGGAGGGGGCTCACGAGGAGTTGATGAGAAGGAGGGGGCTGTACTACAGGCTCTACACCTCAATGGTGGGTGGTGGAGGTGAGTAAGGCTAGTACCGTAGCCTTCAGGGAGCTCTTATCACTAGTACTAACCTTTAGACTCGACGTAGCTATAGTCTCTCTAGCTATCGCCTTCGGTAGCATAGCTATGCTACTATCCCCCTACGTACTGAGCCTAACCATAGATAGGGGTATAGTTGGAGCGGACTACGCATCCCTACCGATGTACGTAGGGCTCTACGTACTCCTGGTAGTCGCTCAGTGGGTCACCCAGGTGGTTAGGGTTAGTAGGACCGAGGTGCTGGGGCAGAAGGTTCTGAGTAGCCTTAGGGAGGCGGTGTTCAGGAAGTACATGTCGACTACCCTAGACTTCTACCAGGGTTACCAGGTGGGGGATCTAGTCTCGAGGTTAGTTAACGACACCTCGACAGTTAACGAAGCACTAGTAACCGGGCTCCTCAACGTAATAGGGGACCTAGTCTCGATGCTAGGCTCCCTAGCTATAATGGCCTACCTAAGCCCCCAGCTAACCCTAGCGTCCCTGGTTACTGTACCCCCAATGGTACTCGTAGCCAGGGTCTTCGGGGGCAGGCTGAGGAGAGCTTGGAGGGAGGTTAGGGAGAGGGTATCTAGGTTAACCAGCATCGTTGAGGAGAGTGCCTCAGGTATAGAGGTAGTTAAGTCATTCGGCTTGGAGGACTCCGTACTCTTAAGGTTCGAGAGGACATCTAGGGAGGTCTACTCCCAGACCATTAGGGCATCGGTACTAGCGGGGCTGTTCTTCCCACTCATGGGAGTCTTCTCATCCGTAGCCGTAGCAGTTGTACTAATCTACGGTGGCTACCTATGCCTAAGCGGAGCCCTTAGCATAGGTGTACTGGTAGCCTTCACTCAGTACGTTAACCGCCTCACGGGTCCGATAAACGACCTAGTCTTCATGTACGACTCCCTGCAGACAGCTCTAGCAGCCCTAGATAGAATCTACGAGGTACTGAAGTCCGGTCAGGTGGAGTCGGACGAGGGTATAGACCTGGTAGACGTCCGGGGTGAGGTATTGTTCGACCACGTATGGTTCGAGTACGTACCAGGTATCCCGGTACTCAAGGACATCAACTTAACCATAAGGTCTGGTGAGGTAGTGGCCCTAGTAGGTCATACGGGGGCCGGTAAGACAACTATGGCTAACCTACTGATGAAGTTCTACGAGCCTACTAGGGGGAGGATACTGGTCGACGGTGTAGACGTAAGGAACGTGAGGAGGAGTAGTCTGAGGAGGTTTATCAGCTACATACCTCAGGAGACCTTCCTATTCCCCGGTACGGTAATCGATAACATAAGGATTGTAAAGCCTGAGGCCAGCATTGAGGAGGTTATCGAGGTGTGTAGGAGGCTGGGGATACACAGGTTCGTAGAGAGGCTACCAAACGGGTACTACACCGACGTGGGGGAGGTCGGTAAGAGGCTCTCCACGGGGGAGAAGCAGCTCATAGCCATAGCTAGGGCCTTACTCAAGGACTCTAGGATAGTGATCGTCGACGAGGCTCTCTCAAGTGTCGATAGTGAGACGGAGGAGATGTTGAAGAAGGCTATTAGGGAGCTCCTTAGGGGTAGGACAGGTATAGTGATAGCCCATAGGCTAACCACGGCTAGGGACTGCGATAGGGTGGTTGTACTAGCAGACGGTAGAGTGGTGGAACAGGGAACCTTCAGTGAGCTCCTAGCTAAGCGCGGCGTGTTCTACAGCATGTATGTATCTCAGGTAGGAGGGGTTGGGGAGGCGACTGTAGTTCAGGAGGCAAGGTAACCCAGATATCCAACCTACCCCACTTAATACCCTCAGGTACCTAACCTGTATTACCCTGGGTACAGCAGGTCTTCGGTCATAAGCGGGATAGTAAGCTGAAGCAATATTAAGCGGCTACGCGATTTAACTAGGGCTTACCACAGTATAGCCGGCGGTGTCGGCTTGAAACGTCTAGGGTACTTCCTCCACATCTCCCCCTCAGGTAGGATGATAGTTAAACTCAGCTCACCCAGCCCTCCTAGGCTGGGGTCTAAGGTCTTCAGCTCCAGAGGGGAGTTAATAGGAGTTGTAGTAGATGTCATAGGTCCTGTTAAGGCTCCCTACGCGGTGGTCAAGCCGGTTAAGCAGGAGGTTTCGCTAGAGAGGTATGAGGAGCTGTTCACTAGGTGAATTCCATGACGTGTCGGGAGGAGAGAGTAGTCTACGATGAGTTTAGGGGGGAGCTAATCTGCCTGGACACAGGTGAGGTAATCGAGGATAGGCTCGTGGATCTAGGTAGGGAGTGGCGCTCCTTTGATAGCGCTACGAATAAGGAGCGCGCTGAGACCCCGAATACTCTGAAGGTACACGATATGGGACTCCACACGGAGATCGACAGTACTACGTGGATAGGTAGGAGACTTGCCGAACTCAACGACCTGAGTAGGATAGTCTCCTTAGATGATAGGAAACTCGCTAAGGCACTTAGGCTAGCTAACGACGTTATAAACAGACTTCAGACACCTACAGCAACTAGACTTAAGGAGGAGGTAGGGCTTATACTAAGGAAGCTGGTTAAGAGCGGGGTTGTAGGTAAGAGGAGGTTGAGCGCCTATGTAGCTGCAGCCGTAATTGCTGCCGCGGAGAACCTTAACGTACCAATAGACCAGAGGTTTGTACTAAACTTCTGCGGGGTTACCGCTAGCGAGCTCTGGGAGGCTATGATGAAGATACGCAGGGACCTCGGTATAGTTAAGTCCAGGACCTACGACCCGAGGACGCTCGTCCTCACCCTCTCACATAAGGCCGGGCTACCCACCCAGGTAGCGACTCTAGCTATAAGGATAGTGGAGGCCGGTAGGGAGTCCGGGGCACTTCTAAGTAAGGGTCCGCACGGGGTTGCGGCGGCAGCTCTATACGTAGCCTCGATACTCCTAGACATGAGGAAGACCCAGACAGCTATATCGAGGAGTACGGAGGTGTCCGAGGTAACTATAAGGAACAGGTATAAGGACATTATAGATGGAGTACTCGTTGAGGTAAACCTCTAGGTAGTATCTGCAACGTGTAGTGTAGACCCTAGGACTAGTCTTAGTTCTATAAGCTGGAGCTAGGTAAGCTTTTTACCTAGGCTCTCCGCCTAGTGGTGGTGTGAGCTATTGATACCCGGACTTACTGCCTACATCGACGGTGAGCTACATGGCTACGCCTCGGTAGTTCTAGCACCCCCCTACCCACACCCATGCCTGTCCTTCAGTCAGCCGGCTAGGTCCTCGGTAAGCCTTAGGAGGAGCCCTACGACGGCCCTCCTCTTCGTAGTCCTCAGGGGGCGTTCTAAACCTGAGGACGTTAACTGGAGGGTAGTTGTTAACGGGGTTAAGGTCTCGAGGGTCTTCAAGCCCCAGCACGTAGCTAACCTAGGCGATTTCTACTACGTCTACGTAGCTGACGTAACCCCCGTACTCTCTAATATTACCTACGTGGATTTGTACGTAGGCTGCCACGCTTACGAGACCTACGTAGAGGCTGTAGGTATCGCCGGGGTGTACCCCGAGGACTTTAG
>JAJHQJ010000002.1 GCA_020833415.1 Desulfurococcaceae archaeon
TCTCACAGAGATACCGAAGTTCTCTATGAGTGAGAGCCCATAGGTGCTCCTTTTACCTGCTACGTTCGTTTGTTATACTGAAAGCCCGCTCTTTAAGGCGGAGGAGGCGGTCGGTTTTAGGGGTACTTGGCTAGACTAGGCCCAGAATTCTAACTACTTCCTCTAGACTGGTAAGCAAGTTAATTAGTTCCTTAAGGTTCTTCTCTACGACCTCTCGGTAAAGGAGTGTCAAGATTATGAGTGGGGTGTAGACTAGACCCACTAGTAGAAGGAGGAGTGCGGACCTCCTCTTTAAGCCTCTAAGTGTCAGAACGGTTAGGAACGAGTAGAGCAATGCTCCTGGAACTGCAACTTCGGCTTGGAGACTGCTAAGCGATACTATGGGGTAAACTATAGGTACTAGGGAGAGGGTTAATAGGACGTCTACAAGGTACTTAAAGAGGTCCCTACCTCTAGACCTAGCATACCCCAAGAAAGCTTCGAGAGCAGCGAAGCCCGTAGCGTAAGCTGCGAGAGTGATGTAGAGCATTAGTAGAATATTACCTAAGAACGTCCTGTACAGAAATGTGAATACAGGATTACCGTGTAGCATACCGTAGTAGGAGTTTACGAGTATTAGGAGACCTACCCCTAGGGAGATTAGTGCGGGTAGTACCCTGTAGAGAGTGGTTAAGCTCTTCCTACTGCCCACAGCGAATACCAAGTTTCTAGTTAGGAGTACGTATTAGAGTTTAAGTAGGAGGTAGCTTTAGCTACGCGATGCTGCCTCCCTTAAGATTACTACCTCACCACCAGCCTTCCTAACCTTCTCTACGGCAGTCTCACTAGCGTCGTAAACACGTACCTTGACCTTAAGGTCTATACTCCCCCTACCGAGGAGTTTATTGTAGCCTAGAGTCTGGAGGTCAATGACGTAAGCATCTCCCTCCATCTCCAGCTTACCTTGCTGCTTCAAGAACTCGATCAGCTCTCCTAGCTCGCCTACATTGATCTCCCTATATTCAACCCTCATCTCCGGTGGGTAAGTAAAGCCGCGCTTTCCGTACCAGTCTGGGAAGTACTTTAGAACCCACGACCACTTGTGCTTATGCATTCCAACAGCACCCTTACCTCCTCTACTACCGCTCTTCCTATGCTGACCGACGTTTCCGTAGCCATGTGTCCTTATACCGCGCATATACCTGCTCTTCTTCCTCCTCCTGACTACCATGCTCTCCCACCTCAGATCATTCTAGCTAAAAGCTCGTTTATAGCTTCACCCCTGTACCCTAGCTCTCCACCGGCGTTGTAAGGTTTCTTAACGCTTCCCTTAAAACCTCCCTTAGGGGGGTGTAGCCTAAACACAGGCTTTACGTAGTCGGAGTACTTGTGCCACAATATCTTACCCTCGTACAGAGCATCCACTAACTCATCCAGGTTGCTGAGCCTGAAGATCTCCCTTATGTCGTTCTCCGTAATTAGCTTCCCACCTACTAGTCTACCCCTCTTCGATATCAGGTTCTTAAGAGTTTCCCTGCTTATCTCTCCCCAAGTTACCCAGTCCTTTACTACCTCGAGATTACCATCTAGGGACGGGCTCTTGGGGTATATGACCGCGTGGAAGAGTCTAACAAGTCTAAGTAGCCTTAGGGTGTACTCTATGTTGTATGGTACGTCGGCACTACCCCGTATTCTAACAATAGCATAGAGTACCACGCTATACACCCCTACGCCAGTCCGTTGGTGATACGAACTTGTAGGTCTTCCTGAGGGCGTCGTACGTCGCTAGGGCGAAGTTGAGGGATGTCCTAGTCTCCCCGGAGGTCCAGGACCATACATCCTTAATACCGGCGTATCTGAGAAGCACCTTAGCTACGTCTCCGACAACTAGGCCTGTTCCCTTCGGAGCTGGCTTCAGGATGATCCTAACGCTCCCAGCCTTACCTGAGGTAATGAATGGGATACTGTGCGGATCCTTACACGAACATTCCCAGCTACCACAACCCCTTCTTACAGGTATGATGTTTAGCTTGGCATCTCTCAAGGCCTTGTCTATGGCCTGCCTAAGCTGTCTAGCCTTACCTATACCGATCCCGACGTAGCCGTCGAAGTTACCAACCACTACTACAGCTCTGAAGCGGGAGATCTCACCAGCGTCAGTCTGCTTCTGGACTATAGTTATGTTGAGTACCTCGTACTTAAGCCCAGGTAGGAGGTAGTCTACTATCTCAGGTTCCTGTATTAGCCAATTATTATCGAATATCTCCTTAATGCTTACTATCTTTCCCTCCTTAACTAACCTACCGAGCTTAGTCCTCGGAACCCACGACTCTAAGCTAGGTGCAGATTCAGCCACTGCTACCACCTGCAAAGAATTTCAGTATAGTCCCCCTAACCTCTTCGAAATGCCTTGGCAGGTCCCTTGGGTCCAGACCCTTCCTAAGGTAATCGGAGAAGAGCCTGTTGAACTTCTCGATGTTTTCGTTGTAGATCTTCTCAGCATAGGCCCGGATATGCTCACCCCTTATTCTCTCACCAGGTGGTAGCACCTCCTCAGAGGCTGGGACCTCAATACCAGCATCCCTAAGCCCCTTAATAGCGGCGAAGACCCTACACCCCTTCACCGGTCTGTGGAGACCTATATCTGGGATCAACCTCTTTATGCCCATCTTAACGGCCTTTAGCCCGGCTATTAGACCCGTTAAGTAGGCTGCTGAAGTGTTATTCAGATCTCCCTTCCAGCCGAACTTAGTTAGGATACTACTATGTATACCTACTAAGGTTATATCTCCCTTAGGTGCGAATTCTACGACCTGAACTATTATGTACTTATTGGTTTTTCTAATAACTGCCCTGAGCTTCTGTCCAGACTTTATCATCCTGTACCTCTTGTAGTAGTTAGTCTTACCCTCCCTTCTCCTCCTCAAGGGTACTTTATAGTTAGGTCCCCTAGCCAGCTTACGTCACCTGAATACCCCTCTCCACCAAGTGTCTCTTTAGATCAGCCAAGCTCCTAAATGCCCCTCCCTTGGCTAGGGCACGTAGCTTCCTATATGTTGCAGTATCTATGGTACCGCTGTCCCTAAGCCACTTTAGGAACCTCCTTAACTTACGGATCGTGCTCACCCACCTCCTATGCGGATTCTCTCTAGCTCCCTTAGCCCCCCTCCTCTTTCCAGGCCCCCTTCTATGCCCCTTCCTCCTCTTCTCATGCCTCTCCTTCCACCTCCCTCTTGCGTTTCTCCCAGAGGGCTCAGCCCAGATAGCCCCATCCTTAATAAGCCTTCGGACGTCCTCCTTAGTTAGAGCCGCCTCTATATCCTTGAGTCTCTCCGGGTCGAACCTAACCCTGTTCTCACCGACACCTAGTACTTCGGCTGCCAGTCTCCTCTGAATTGATAGGTCTGTCACGGTGTACCACCTGTGTTCGCCACTCTAAACCCCAATTCCAAGGCCTTTCTAATCAACTCCAATCTCTTTCTCAGTCCTACTGTGGAGCTTATGTACACCAGGAACTTAGATGGATCCAGCTTCTCCAGCTCTTTAACGTTACTTATAACTACTGGAAGAAGTCCAGAGGGGTGCAGTCCCCTAATTACTTCTGGAGTACCGTAACCTACCGAAGCTACCGGCGGGTGCCCTTTAAGCTTTAACCTCATTGGGTTATCCTTACCCCTAGGTCTCCTCCACTTCGGGTCGTTCCTGAACTTAGCAAACTTCCACCACTTATTTCTGTAGAAGGTTATCTTGAGCTTCCTAGCTATAGCCCTCCTGATCCACTCCTTCTGCACTCTCTCAGCTTTTATGCTTTCCTCTGCGGTCACTGCGTACCACCCTATTCAGCGTAACCTCTTTCGTATATGTAAATACCGTCCACGAAAACCCTTCTATCGAAGTCCCTGATCTTGGTTGCCTGCTCTATATTAGCTGCAGTCTGAGCTACGGCCTCTAAATCACAGCCCTCAACTATGACATCTGTCTTAGTTACCGTAACCTTCACGTTACCCACTATCTTAGCTACCCTAGGGGCCTTCTCCCCTATGAAGTTCTCTATTATGACCTTATCCCCGGAGACCTTTACTGATATGGGGAAGTGTGTGTGAACTATCCTAAGCTTGTACCTGTAGCCCTTTAGGACCCCCTCAATAGCGTTCTTTATGTGTGAGACTATGCTGTAGGCCTGGGCTTTAAGCTTTCTATCAACAAAGAAGGACTCGACAACAACCCTACCGCTCTCTAAGTAGATTCTAACACCCCTAGCACAACTAAAGTCCCTCTCCACGGTACCCCTAGGTCCACGAACTCTAACTCTACGACCCTCCACTTCTACGCTTACCCCCTCGGGGATCTCGACCTCCTCCCGGATAGTTACAGCCCTAGCCATATCACCCCCTCAGTAGCAGTAGGCTAGTAGCACCCCACCACTCCTCATCTCGATAGCCTCCCTATGTGACACCACTCCGCGGGGTGTCGAGATTATCAGTATACCTATGTCCCTAGATGGTAGGTACTTCCGCATCCAGTGAGGGACTCTAAGGAGATCTACGTACTTAACCGAGAACCTAGGCTTTATCGCACCGCAGCGGTTTATCCTGCCGAGTAGTTGTACCTTGATCTTACCCCACCTACCATCATCTATGTGCTCAAACTCCCCTATATAGCCGTACCTCTGCATAACCCTCAGTACCGCAGCTATGAGCTTTGAGGCCGGCATTATTAGTGCCTCCTTATTACCCCTTATTTCGTTGTCGTATATCGTCGCCAGAGCATTAGCCAGAGGATCTAGGGAGACCACGGCGCTGTCCCTCACGAGTACTTTCTAAAACCTAACTGTAGAGCCACCTCCCTAAAGCACTGCCTACATAGGTACAGCCCGTACTTCTGTATAACAGCATCTCTGCTACCACACCTCCTGCACACCTGTACCCCTCTACCATACTTCCTTACCACAGGTCTCCTGTACTTACCCAAGGCCTACCACCTTGACCCCCAGTTTTGTCATAAAGAAAACCGCAGCCTCCAGCCTGCCGACTTTATGCCTCCTAGGCACCCTACTCCTGCACCTCCTTCTTCTCTCCACTCTATATCCGGGTCTCTCAAGCTTTACCGTTATGTCCATGCCAAAAATACCGATATCTGGGTCGTACTTTGTGCCGGGTAGGGCTATATGCTCCTTAATCCCGAAGGAGGCATTTCCGTAATCGTCAAAACTGGAGAACTTTATCCTCCTACCTATAGCTGTAAGAGCTCTATCTAGGAACTGGAGAGCCCTCTCACCACGTAGGGTTACGACCACGGCTATAGGCTCACCCCTCCTTATACCGAACTCCCTAATGGTTTTCCTAGCCCGCCTATAGGAAGGCCTCTGACCAGTAAGCTGTTCAAGTAGTTTAGCAGCCTTCTCAAGCCTCTCCCCGGAGCTGCCGACACCTATATTTATAATTACCTTAGCTATCCTAGGTTCACGCATCTTATTCTTAAGCCAGCCCTGTACTACTGAGTTAATGAGATCCTCAATGTTTCCGGATACTCTCATTGCTTTCCACCAAGACCGGGGACTATGGGGAGAGTTATCTCCGGTTTGGAGATCCCTATAACGAACACTTTATCCAACGATGTGTAGAAGGTGCCACCGCGTACATCCTCTATAGCAACGAGCTTTCTGTAGTGTCTAACTCCCTCACTTATGCTGATGATTTTGCCTACTCTGCCTACGTTAATACCCCCTAGTACTATGACTAAAACCCCTTTATCTAGGCTGTAGTAGTCCAGAAGCTCATTACTCGGTACTGATATCTTGACCGTAGACAGTGTAGTGAACTTCCTACTTTCCTCTGGCGGTAGAACGATATTCCTTCCGTCGTGAAGGTTGAGCTGTATCCTACCGCCCTTAACAGTAGTCTTGTTCTCAATTCTGCAGAGCTTGTAGGAGGCCTCCTCCCTACTTATGGGTATTAAAGCCATAACCTTAGTGGGCACCGGCACGACCCTGAAGTACTCTCCGGAAGTTCTTATCTCTATTACGTCCATATAGCCCACAGGGAACTTGTAGTCCCTTCTAACTACCCCATCTACGAGAATATGCCCTTCAGCAATGATCCTCCTAGCTTCTCTGTAGGTCTTAGCATATCCCAGGATCTCCCTGACAACTATGAGTAGGGGTAGGGACCTCGAAGCCGGGTGAGGCCCTGGCGATGGCTTTACAGCCCACTTAGCCTCTTTCCTAAGTACCGGCCAGAATTCGGGAGCGGCTAACCTCTTGAGGTGTCTTCTCCCACCCATCCTAGCCACCGCTCTTCACCTCTTCAGGTTTCTTCCTCCTCTCGATTATCTTCCTCCTAACATCATCTACCTTCCCCAGCTTTATTATCATTACCTTAGAGGGATGTATTGGGTATGGAACGGGAGTCCCGTCAGCCTTCTTTATCGTAACCCCCTCTACGTAGATCCTAACCCTCTTCAGGTTCACATCTAGTACCTTACCTTCGTGTCCGGTCCAGTCCCCTCTAAGTATCCTAACTACGTCATCCTTACATACCGGGAGCCTCTTAACGCCTAGCTCCTTAGCTAGCTCCGGGGCCAGCCTAGCGTTAAAGAACTTGTGGCGTATGTGCAGTGGGGCTGTGTAGTAGGCAAGTCTCTGCTTACGTGGTTGACTACTTCGGGTACCCATGGGACCACCCCTACACCACAAGGGTAGCTAGGTTAGCTATTCCAGGCCATCTCTCGGCAGCTTCCCTAGCTACAGGGCCTCTTATTTCACTCCCCTTGGGGTTGCCCTCAGGGGTAACTATCACACACGCGTTATCCTCGAAGGCTATCCAGGTTCCGTCAGGTCTTCTGTACGGCTTCCTCTGCCTAATAACTATGGCCTGCATAACCTGTCCTATGAGCTCAGTCTTCCCCTTCTTCACGGTAACTACGACCATGTCGCCTACGGTAGCGAAGGGTATTCTCCTCAACCTGGTCTTAACCCCTATAACACCTATCATCATAACCTCCCTAGCTCCACTGTTATCTGCTACGTTAAGCCTAGTACCGTTGGTAATACCTGGAGATCTACCTAACCTACTAAACCTTGCAGTAGACTTCACCGAGCTCATCAGCTACTCACCCTACTAAGAACTCCTAGGACTATCCAAGCTACTGACTTAGCTAAGGGTCTGGTCTCACCTATTAGTACAGTATCTCCAGGGTTAACCTTAATGCACGGAGGGAGATACGCGTGTATCCTAGACCTCCTCCTCTCATACCTACGGTACTTCCTGATATACACTAGGTAGTCTCTCTCTACAACAATCATCTTATGAGCTCTGGCCTTGTAGACTCTCCCAACAAGTAGACCCCCTCTCACCTTTAGATGCCC
The DNA here is from genome assembly GCA_020833415.1 of Desulfurococcaceae archaeon. GTDB lineage: Archaea > Thermoproteota > Thermoprotei_A > Sulfolobales > NBVN01 > DRZP01. The sequence goes on from JAJHQJ010000002.1 coordinate 7,346, forward strand.
ATGCCACGGGCACTTCGGGTCCGAACACTCCTCCTGAGGGGGTTGTAGTCCTTCGTACTTTATCCCGATGTTCCTAACCCTACTCATACTCATCACCCACACCTCCTAGGTCTCTCCTCAGGTCTTCCAAGTATCTCCTCACCCTCTATTACTACAGTATCTCCGCTAGTCAGCTTAAAAGAAAACCTCCCGTAGAGTTTAGGTACCATCACCTCCCTACCCTCCCTCTCTATTATTAGCATGTTCTTCGTCTCCCAAACTACCCTTCCGCGGATACCGCTGAAGCTCTTAGAGCTGTGGTCCAGTACCGTAACCTCTAAGCCTATTAGTTCGTGGCACTTAAGATTTCTACTACTGTACCTCAACCGCTTAGTCCCTTCTTTTTCTCCTCATTTATTACTGTGAGTATCCTGGCTATGTTTTTCCTAACTAGCCTTATTCTAGCAGTATTAGTTATGGTACCAACCCTAGCCTGGGTCCTTAGCTTAAGGAGTTCCATCCTAAGCTCATTCAGGGTCTTAAGCCTCTCCTCGGGGTTCATCCTCCTTACCTCATCTGCCGAGAGACTCATGATGCTCCCCCTGTAGTCGTACTAGACTCGCTCTGGGTAGCCCCCTCAGTAGTTGCTTTAAGAGCCACGTAGTCATCCGGAGTACCCGGCTTAACTATGATTACCTCTACACCGTATAGGCCTGGCTTAAGTAGAGCACTTACAACTGCTCTATCTACGAGTCTCTCCACGTGGCCCCCGGTCTTATAGACCTTACCTGCCCGGATCTTCTCGTACCTAGCCCTCTCTGAGGTGAGTTTACCGCTAATCACTATCTCACAACCTATCGCACCAGCTGAGAGTATCCTCCTGAGAGCTACGTAGGCAGCTCGCCTAAAGTGGTACCCCTTCTCGAGAGCCAGGGCTATCCTAGATGCCATAACCTTAGCGCTGAGCTCCGGTACCTCCAGCCCGGTTACAGTTATCTGAGGGTTCTCGAGCTTAAAGTACTTTGAGAGTATATCGGCTAGCTTCTTTATCTGCTGACCGCGCCTACCTATAACCATAGCTGGTCTGTCAGCGTATATTATGACCCTATCGCCGAGGGGGGTCCTGAAGAGGTCTACCCCGGCATACCCAGCCTTGTAGAGCGTCTTAGCTAAATACTCGTCGATTTTCAGCTTAGTTATGTTCATCTCGATGAAGTACTTCTTTATGTCTACCATAGCCTACACCTCCCTAGCTACTACCTCTAGGTGGGTTAGGGACCTGAACTTAGGGGTAGCTCTACCGAAAGCTCTAGGCATCCACCTCTTCAAGTAGGGTCCTCTGTGAGCTGCTGCGTGTACTATAACCAGTCTATCGAGGTCTAAACCGCTTACCTCAGCGTTGTTCTCCAGGTTCTTAAGGAGCTTGAGGATGTACCTAGCAGCCTTGACCGGGTACCTACCTATGGGGGAACTCCACCTAGGAAAAGCATCCGGGAGACCGGTCTTGTGAGCTATGGATAGCTTATACCTAGTGTAGGGTACGGCCACCCTCTTAGCTATGACATCCTCGAGAAACCTCTTAGCCTCGGAGAGCTTCATACCCCTCAGCATCTTAAAGATCTCGTAAGCCTCCTTTCTCGATATAGGGGCATCCCACATCATAGCCTTAGCTACCCTAGACTCTCTTACAACCTCCAGCGGGTACCTCCATCGCGGCATACCCCGGACCAAGCCTAAGTCTCTAGTCTAAGCCTTATAAGCTTCTAAGTGAGGGTTACTACTCCATCAGCATATAGTTTGTCCTAGATGCTCATTCTCATTGGTTCATGTTTATTTATCACATCTAGGGACTTCCTCCTCTTCCACTCCTTCACTGATAGCACTGCTAGCTCGAGAGTGGGGTCACAGGGCATCGGGGTGAACGACACGCACCCCTTGAGAGTTAGATACCTTCTCTCGAGGCTCAGTACAGCTACTACGTCTCTACCAGACTATAAATTCACAATTCTGACATTTGAGTTGCCTCAGGACATTGCCCCCCATCAGCTTAGAGTTGCAGAGAGGGCATGTAGAGGAGGTGTTTCTCGGGTCTACTTTAGCCACGGGGACTCCTCTCTCCGAGCACTCCTCCTCAATAGCTTTAACCATACCTCTGAACCTTGCTTGGTATATCCTATGCCTTAGCACCGGGTCTCTAACATCCCTAATCATATTCCTTGAGTATTGCTTAGGAAGCTTCTCCAACACAACCACCGCATTGATATTTTTGGCTCTGTTAGAAACTATATCCGCAATTTTTAACCTAATACCACGCTCTCTACCACGGATGACTCCATAAACATATCCATTACCCTTAACACTCTGCGCAACCTCTCTATACGTAGCATAACCGATAGTAATCCTCTTAATCTCTGTCTCAAGGATGTACACCCTATCGAGAACCTTAACAGCTACATTATCCTCATTAACATCAACAGAAATAGCATGTTTAACACCATTTTCATCGACATTAATGATTCTGCGAACACGAAGTATATTGATGACCTCCTACGTCTATAGTCAATCTTTATCTTCGGCTGTGTTCTCAGAGCCCAGTCACTGCTAATGTATCTCTAATAAAGTTTGTGAAGTACTAGCTCTATTGGTATCCAACTCCTGTGGGTGTAGACGAGGGTTGTTGCACATCCTACGCGCTTCCACAGGTGGTCATCTAGCCATATACTGACCTTCCTAACCTCAGGCCTGTATTCTTTAGAAGTGCAGTACTGCGTCAGGTACTGTACCTACCTCTCCAGGTTGCTCCTCCGGTCTGAGGAGCTCACATGTGCATAGATAACTGCTCCGATCTCTTTGCTTATTGGCAAACCCTCAGCAATCCTCCTAACCTCGCTCTCGGGGACCCTATACTTACCACCAGCAGTCCTGATAGCCCTAATCCTACCCTCCCTAACCCACCTAGATAGAGTGGAGTAGCTAATACCAAGACTCCGACAGACCTCCCTAGGTCTCAGCAACCTCTCCGGAGACCCCAAAATAGCTGGCACAGGTAATAATAGATAGAACGATGGGATTAGAGCTTATAAACCTAACTCCTAGACATCAACTACGAAACAGCCCCTATTGGGGATAACCTTGTAGACATCTCCCCTAAACGAGTTCCTCCAGCCGATATCGGTACCCGGTGGAATGAGGTCTGCTTAGCGATGTTAAGCAGCCTCTGTGCCGCTATTTTGAAGAGCCATAGTGAAACTGCTTTGTAGGTTTATAAGGGTTGATGCTACCCTGTGAGACTCTGAGGGTGACTCCAGGCGCTCAAGATGTGGGGTCTCCGGGGTGGCCCCGAACGCCCCTAAGGCGGATGCAGCCCCAAGGAGCGATGCGGGGGAAGAGATGAGGTGATGACCATAGAACAACATAGACTCACATAAGAGCTGAACTCCCGTCCCTGTAAGGGATATAAGGTAGGGTAGGAAAAAGTATTCTGGTGTGGTAACCACATGTTTGAGGAGGTAGCTTACAGGGGTCCGCCGCCTAAGGTAACCCTAGAGAGGTTGGACGAGTATACGTGGCGTATACCTAGGGGGTATAAGGAGTGTATGAAGGTACCGGCAATAGTATTCGCTGACGAGAGCCTCCTATCGAAGATGAGGGAGGATCTAACCCTCGTTCAGGCAGCTAACGTCGCCTGCCTCGACGGCATAGAGATCGCCTCCTACGTAATGCCCGATGGACATCAGGGCTACGGGTTCCCGATAGGTGGAGTAGCCGGTATGGACTATGAGGAGGGAGTTATATCTCCGGGTGGCGTAGGTTACGACATAAACTGCGGTGTTAGGTTACTTAGAACCAACCTAAGCCTCGAGGAGGTTAAGCCCAAGCTGAAGGAGCTCGTCGATACCATATTCCATAACGTCCCTTCAGGTGTTGGGAGTACCGGTAAGGTAAGGTTAAGTATCTCCGAGCTCGATAGGGTACTAGCCGAGGGGGTTGCCTGGGCTATAGAGAAGGGTTTCGGCTGGGCTGACGACCCCGAGTTCATAGAGGAGAGGGGGTCCATGGAGGGGGCAGACCCAAGTAAGGTTAGTAGGGTCGCGAAAGAGAGGGGAGCACCCCAACTGGGTACCCTCGGGGCCGGGAACCACTTCCTGGAGGTTCAGGTAGTAGATAAGATATATGATAGGGACGTAGCTAAGGTCCTCGGTATAGAGTATGAGGGGCAGATCACGGTAATGGTACATACGGGATCTAGGGGTTTAGGTCATCAGGTAGCTAGCGACTACTTAGTAATTATGGAGAGGGCTATGCGGAGGTACGGTATATCCCCCCCAGATAGGGAGCTGGCGTCTGTACCTATAAAGACTAAGGAGGGTGGGGACTACTTCGCAGCTATGGCTGCTGCAGCTAACTATGCGTGGACTAATAGGCAACTCATAACTCACTGGGTTAGGGAGTCGTTCGGTAGAGTATTCAAGGTAGATCCAGATAAGCTGGACCTACGTATAATCTACGACGTAGCACATAACATAGCTAAGATAGAGGAGCACTACGTAGATGGTAGGAGGCTTAAGCTAGTTGTTCATAGAAAGGGAGCTACAAGAGCCTTCCCGCCAGGTCACCCGGAGATACCTAAGGCTCACCAATCCATCGGTCAGGTGGTGCTAATACCGGGCTCTATGGGTACTGCCAGCTACGTTATGGTCGGTGTACCGGAGGGTGCTAGGACATTCTACTCCGCGGCACACGGTGCTGGTAGGTGGCTCTCTAGGGAGGCTGCCGTTAGGAGATACAGGCCCCAGGAGGTTACAGGGCACTTAGCATCTATGGGTATATACCTTAGAGCCGCTACAGCAAGGGTAATCTCGGAGGAGGCTCCCGGAGCCTACAAGGACGTAGATAGAGTAGCCCTTGTAAGTCACAAGGTCGGTATAGCCAAGCTCGTCGCCCGCTTAAGGCCTATAGGTGTTGCTAAGGGTTGAAGAAGGTAAAAGCTCTTGCTAGAGTAGGAGGCTACTTACTCCCAGCTACTGTAAGTATAGAGGAGGGTGTGATCAAGGTATTACTCGGATCCGCCGCAGCTAGGACTATGGTTCTACGCAGTTCTCTCTCCATTACTGAGATCGGGGAGATATTAGGCGGTAGAGAAATCGAAATTAGATTAGATACTAACTGCAGAGCATCCGTAAGGAGGTTAGGGAGAAAGCTAAGACCTACGGACCCCCGGGATAGGAAGCTACTCGAAGCTCTTGGAATAGGTCCTCAGGGGTTCAAGGATCGAATAGACTTCATTAGTGACCTCTATGTGGTTCATGTATCTAGGGGGGACCTAGATATAACGCTAGTAGTAGATCAAACCACAGCTCTCGTATTGAAAAACCTACTTAGAAATTACGGAGTTAGCACAAAGTAGAACTAAGATGGTCATAACTGAAACCCCACCTTCAAGGTAGGGATAAGGGATAAGAGTTCATAAGTTCTTATATCGTCTCACTTACCCCTAAGTCCGTTGCGGAGATGTGGAATAGCTAACCCCCTCCCAGCACTAAAGGGTGGAGGTTCCCTAGAGCGGGGGAGGCTGGGATTACATCCCCTCTCCGGGGTTCAATTCCGGACTTGGCCTCCGGTCTGTCTCCTCCACCTCTATTCCGTTGGACCCGGGGTTACGAGTACGTTATACGCTTCTACTAGATCTGCGTTGAAGATTCTGTCTATTTTTGTGTACTTGAATAATCCTCTCTCCGCACCCCTCGTCATGCACTAGGCACTTGGATGAGGTATACGCCTCGTTGACGTAGACTAACGTAAAGCCTAAACTGTTATGACCGTAGACATCAACCTCGATAGTGTAACGCTAGCCGCGTTTACTAACTGAAAGCCTCGCCATTCATGGCGGGGAGGAGGTCAGCCCTGGTGGCAGGTTGCTCAGACTGAAGAGGTTTAGAGCACCTCACAGGAAGATGCTAGCTCGTAAGATCTAAGTTGAGAGAATTAGAGGAATTACCCTAAGTCGTGGGGATTCGTTAAGGGTGTTAAGAAGGTTGTTGAGAAGCGTAGCGAGATAATCAAGAGCATCTCCTGGGACTGCGCCCACAGAGCAGTAGACATAGTCACTGAGCTGGCATTCAAACAATGAAAATCTATTAAACTATATGAAGCTGACCTTCTAGAGGTATGTGGGTTTTCTCAGGTCCTTCCCATCCTAGACAGACTTCGCAAACAGAGAACAGCCCATTTTATGATGGTCTTTCCCTTAGCAGTAATCGCGTTAACTAGGGTTCAGTTAAGCATACTAACGTTCGATTTATGACTACTCTAACGTAGGAGAGTCCCGGAGAAAAGCTTTAAAGTCCCTCTAGCTAGTGGACTAGGTAAGGCGGTAGAGGTGGCACGAAGAAAGCAGTCAGCTCCAAGGAGGGGGAGTCTCGGTGTAAGACCTAGGAAGAGAGCTGCAAGGCTACTACCTAAGGTTAGGTCGTGGCCTACGGTAAACCTAGCAGAACCTAGGCCCCTAGCCTTTGTAGGGTACAAGGCAGGTATGACTCACGCTATAATAATCGACAATAGGCCGGGTAGCTTAACTTACGGACAGGAGATCGCGGTTGCGGTAACAGTCATAGAGACCCCGCCGGTAATACCAGTTGCAGCTAGGTTTTACACCTACGGAGCTTTCGGGGACCTCGAGACATTTACTGAGGTCTGGGCTAGCGTACCTAGGGAGCTAGAGCTCTGGAGGAGGATCTCCACACTCTCCGTAGACCCTCAGAGGAACGAATCTAGAGTAAAGTTGGTTACCGAGAACTTAGGTAAGATAGCTGAGGTCTCCCTCATAATAGCAACGCAGCCCAAGCTCACCGGAGGGCTGAGTAAGAAGGTCCCGGACCTACTGGAGGTTAGGGTTGGCGGTGGTTCTATAGAGGATAGGGTTAAGTACGCCATAGGCGTTCTCGGAAAGCCCATCGAAATCAGTAGTGTGTTCTCTCCCGGGCAGTACGTAGATGTAATTGGGGTTACTAAGGGTAAGGGCTTCCAGGGGGTCATAAAGAGGTTTGGAGTGAGGGAGCTTCCTAGGTGGCATAAGCATAGGAAGGGGAGTAGAAGGGTTGGTTCTAGGTCTCCAACCATTGGGGCCCTCAGTACAGTACCTCAAGCTGGTCAGATGGGTTTCCACAGAAGGACGGAGTACAATAAGCTTATACTGAGTATAGGGAATAACGGTTACGAAGTAGTTCCGTCAGGTGGGTTCCCCCACTATGGACTGGTTAGGTCGAGTTACGTTATCTTAAAGGGAAGCGTCTTCGGACCCCCAAAGAGGCCCGTAGTGCTTAGATGGCCTATAAGACCTCCTAGAGAGGTCCTGCCGGGGCTGCCTAAGATAGTCTATATTAGCCTGGAGAGTAAGCAGTAGAGGTGCTACCTATGAGAGTCATAGTAGTACCAACCAAGCTGGCCCCGAAGAGGGTACCCGTATACAACCTAGGGGGAGGTGTAGTTAGTGAAGTAGAGCTCCCGGAGGTTTTCTCCCTACCAGTCAGGCTAGATATAATTAGGAGGGCTTTCCACGCGGCCTTTACGGCCCGCCTCCAACCCAAGGGTAGGGATGAGCTAGCCGGTAAGCGTAGGGTAGGCGAGTCCTGGGGTATAAACTACTCAGTTGCCAGGGTTCCAAGACTCGATAACGGAAGAGCCGTCTTCGTGCCACAGGCTAGGGGAGGTAGACTAGCGTTTCCGCCGACTACCGAGAGGAGGATTCATGAACTCGTAAATAGGAAGGAGAAGCTCCTGGCTATAGCCTCAGCCTTAGCAGCAACTGCAGTTGAGGAGTTGGTACGCTTAAGGGGTCACAGGTTCTCCGTGAGTACGCTACCTATAGTTGTGGCTAATGACCTCGAGGAGGTAGAGAGGGCCTCGACCCTTAAGGGAGTACTTAAGGCCTTGAAGGTGTGGGAGGATGTTGAGCGTGCCCAGAACGGTACTAAGATTAGAGCCGGTAAGGGTAAGATGAGGGGTAGGAGGTACTACGTACCTAAGTCACTGCTACTGGTAGTCTCGAGAGATAAAGCTAAGGTAATAAAGGCCGGTAGAAGCCTTCCCGGAGTCGACGTAGTCTCGGCCGATATGCTCAGCATACTCCACCTAGCTCCCGGAGGGCGCCCCGGTAGGTTAACAATCCTAACCCTTGGAGCTCTGGAGGTCCTCAGGAACAGGTTCCAGGTGGTGACCTCGTGAAGGATCCGCACACGGTAATTAAGGCAGCTGTTTCAAGTGAGAAGGCTCTAACGTACATAAACAAGTATAACACGCTGACCCTCATAGTGGACATTAAGGCTACTAAGCATGACATTAAGAGGGCTGTGGAGACTCTGTTCAGCGTTAAGGTAGCTGAGGTCAGGACCCTAATAACACCTAAGGGGGAGAAGAAGGCCTACGTAAGGTTAGCTGAAGGCTATAAGGCTTCGGATGTAGCTACTAAGCTAGGTATCCTGTAGGGTGGTCTAGGTGGGTAAGAGAATACTTGTTCAGAGAGCTGGACGCGGAACCCCAACGTTTAGAAGTCCGTCACATCTAAGAGTATCACCCGCGAAGTACCCAGCACTAAGTTCCGAGACTAAGCGGGGAGTTATCGTAGAGCTGGTACACGACCCTGGTAGGTGGGTTCCTCTGGCACACATAACACTAGAGGACGGTACAGACTTCTATGTTCCGGCCGTTGAGGGGGTTTACGAGGGTCAGGTAATCTACATAGGGTCGCAAGCACCCGTAGCTGTTGGTAACATACTCCCGCTAGGCAACATACCCGAAGGTACTAAGGTGTGTAATGTAGAGCTCAGACCTGGGGATGGAGGTAAGCTAGCTAGGCAGGCCGGTTCATACGCAGTAGTTCTCGGGAAGTCGGGTAGGTATGTGATACTGCAACTTCCAAGTGGCGAGCAGAAGATTGTGCTAGCCTCTGCTAGGGCGACTATCGGAGTCCCAGCCGGTGCTGGGAGGACTGAGAAGCCGTTACTTAAAGCCGGAGTAGCATACCATAAGTGGAAGGTTAAGGCGAGGAAGTGGCCTAGAGTTAGAGGAGTTGTAATGAACCCGGTATCTCATCCACATGGTGGAGGCTCGCACCAGAGCGTCTCGAGGTCGTCGACAGTATCTAGAAATGCCCCACCAGGTCGTAAGGTAGGACACATAGCAGCCCGCAGAACTGGGAGAAGGAAGAGGTAGCATCTTCCCTCCATCAGTACTCCACGGTATCTACAAGTATACATACACTTGCTAGCCGGTGTAGACCTTAGTTCAGAGACCCTACTAAGTGCTCCCCGGATACCTTACAAGTCAGCACCGGGGAGTATTAGTGGAGAAGGATGCGTCACTACTCCTCCTACTGCTAAGCCCGTAACAGCCTTTATTAAGCTCCTAGAACAGTAGGAGGGGGACCCGGGATAGTAGCTAAGGTAGAGCTACCACCTGAATGGACTAGGTTTAGGTATAGGGGTAAGACCCTAGAGGAGCTCCTGAATATGCCTATGGACGAGCTCGTAAAGCTCCTACCAGCTCGAGCTAGGAGATCCCTACTCAGAATGTCTGACCCGGAGATTAGGAAGAGGACGTATGAGTACGGTATGCTTAAGTCCGAGAAGGATGAGCCGGAGAGGCTTAAGCTCCTGAAGAAAGTCTTTAAGGCTAGGGAGATGCTAGCCAAGGGAGAGAACGTCGTCATAAAGACTCACGTTAGGGATATGGTCATACTGCCAGTGATGGTCGGTCTAACCATAGCTGTCTACAACGGTAAGGAGTACGTACCCGTAAAGATAGCCCCCGAGATGATAGGACACTATCTCGGTGAGTTCGCACCAACTACTAAGAAGGTAGAGCACGGAGAGCCGGGACTTAAGGCAACTAGGTCGACCCTCTTCGTAGCGATGAAGTAGCCTTTGCTACAACTGAAGGCCTCGCCCTTTAGGGCGGGGAAGAGGTAGGATGTATGGAGTCGAGTGCTTGGAGAGCTTCCTCAGGGACCTCATAGATCCTAGCTTTCTACTCAACGTCCTCTTGGAAGCTGAGGAGACGACCTCAAACTTAGTGCTGCTTCACTTCGACTTCAGGTGTGTAAGGGGCTTAGTTAAGGAGGTACTCGTAGCCATACTATATACTCCTAAGATAGTAGTTAGGGTTACAGCAGAGGTAGTCCTGAAGCCGGAGGTAGAGGCCAGAGACTTCATCCTACGCGTTTACCCGTCCCTAATCAGTATGGGGTACGGAGTGGATGTGTCTTCCGAGGGTATAAGAGTCTACAGGGTTTACAGCTGTAGAGGCTCTCCAGATAGAAGCTTTACTAGAACAGTTAGTGAGATTCTCTCAGTATTCAACGAGAGCTGTGAAGTTATCTTCAGGGGGAGCTACTCCCTGGAGTCCTTAACCCCTCCCTAAGAGTAGCCCGCGACTAGGTAGACGCGTGGATCAGGTCCCTCCTAGAGGTTTACCTACGCATCGAAGGACCTCATGAAAGCTTAAATAGAAGTTTCTAATGTTACTCTAATGGGTGGTACATATGGCGACGTACGGTATACCTGTCTTAGTCCTAAAGGAGGGTACTAGTAGGACGTACGGTCGTGAGGCACTTAGAGCGAACATCCTAGCAGCTAGAGCTCTAGCTGAGGTGCTGAGAACCTCTCTAGGGCCTAAGGGACTGGATAAGATGCTCGTAGACAGCTTCGGGGATATAACAGTAACTAACGACGGAGCTACGATTGTTAAGGAGATGGAGGTTCAGCACCCAGCCGCCAAGCTCTTAGTCGAGACAGCTAAGGCTGTCGATGCCGAGGTCGGCGATGGGACCACATCTGCTGTGGTACTAGCAGGAGCTCTACTCGCCAGAGCTGAGAATCTCCTCGATCAGAACATCCACCCATCCATTATTATAGAGGGGTACAAGAAGGCTGCCGAGAAAGCTGTAGAGATCCTAGAGGAGGTAGCGGATAGGGTTAATATAGGTCTAGAGACCTCGGAGGAAATAGAGAGGTCTAAGCCCATACTAAGGGAGCTTGCGTACGCAGCCCTAGCAAGTAAGTACATATCCTCTCCAGATATCATAGACCACTTCATAGACCTCGTTGTGGAGGCTGTTATAACTGTAGCTGAGAAGAGGCCTGAGGGAGGTTACCTAGTTAGGACAGACAACATTAAGGTAGAGAAGAAGAAGGGTGCCTCCCTAGCCGAGAGTAGGTTAGTAAAGGGTATCGTATTAGACAAGGAGGTAGTCCACCCAGGTATGCCTAAGAGGGTTGAGAGGGCTAGGATAGCCCTACTAGATGCTCCGCTAGAGATAGAGAAGCCGGACATAACAGCTAAGATAAACATCACATCACCAGACCAGATAAAGAGGTTCCTCGACGAGGAGACTAGGCTCCTGAAGGAGATGGTCGATAAGATAGTGTCTGTAGGTGCTAACGTTGTTATATGTCAGAAGGGTATTGATGACGTAGCTCAGCACTTCCTAGCTAAGAGGGGTATACTAGCTGTTAGAAGGGTTAAGAGGTCGGACATGGAGAAACTTGAGAGAGCTACTGGAGGTAGGATAGTAACTAGCATCAGGGACCTTACCGAGAAGGACCTAGGCTACGCTGAGCTAGTAGAGGAGAGGAGGGTGGGGAACGATAAGATGGTGTTCGTGGAGGGCTGCAAGAACCCGAAGGCGGTAACAATACTAGTGCGCGGAGCTAACGACATGCTACTAGACGACGCTGAGAGGTCCCTAAATGACGCGATTAACGCACTTAGGAACGCCCTGAGGGAGCCTAAGGTACTACCGGGAGGTGGAGCCCCCGAAGTTGAGGTAGCCCTCGGGCTAAGGAAGTGGGCTGAGACCGTAGGCGGTAAGGAGCAGCTAGCAGTGTTAGCCTTTGCCGACGCCCTGGAGGAGATCCCGGTAATACTAGCTAGGAGTGCCGGCATGGACCCGCTAGAAGTACTAATGGAGCTTAGAAGGTTACACGCAGCAGGTAATAAGTACGCGGGGATCAACGTCATCGAGGGTAAGATCGAGGAGGACATGAGGAAGCTGAAGGTACTGGATCCACTCACAGTTAAGAAGCAGATTATAAGAGCTGCAACTGAGGCAGCAACAGCCATACTAAAGGTCGATGACCTAATAGCAGCATCTCCTCTTAAGAAGGAGGGTAAGGAGAAGAAGGAAGAGGAGGAAGGAGAGACCAAGACCATGAGTAAGCCTGAGCTGGACTAGCACCTACATAGCATAGCAACCTAGGAGTTCCCCCAAACATATCAATACAATAGGACCAGGAGTTTTTCCTTCTAATAGTCTATCACGTAAGCTTAGAAGTACACACAACCAACCCCAACCTTAAGTTTCTACGCATCTACCTTCAATAACCCTAGTTTGAAGAGTTGAAGAAGCCTAAATGGGGGACAAGCTTACAGATTAAAGTCCAGGTCTTAAGACTCTTGACGCACCGGTACCGCGATCGATCTGTACCAACTCTCTGTTTAAATATTTTCCGGCGTTGGACGCGGGCAAGCTTAGTAGGTTGTGAACACACCATCCCCGAAGCTGACGGCGAGGCCTGATCCTGTGATGCGGCACCCGTGAGGAGCTTCCGAGAGGTGTGGGAAGGTCCTTGTAAGCGTAGACCGCCCTTAAGGGCAGGGGGCCGTCAGTGTGGACTTGAGTACTACTGTGTAGGGCGGGTCCTCCGAGAGGAGACTTTATATAATGTGAGAGCGGGGTTTCAGTAAGGGTATGGAGGAGCTCATTGAGATAGTTGAGGGTAGGGTTCGGCTACTGGTGTACAACCCGGATAGGTTTAAAAGGTCTGACGGTGTTTATGAGCCTGCCTGGGCACCGGTATTCTACAACCCCCAAATGACTATAAGCAGGGATTACAGTGTCTTAAACTTGGCTACTCTGAACCTTAGTGGAGCCGTAGTTGTCGATGCCCTAGCCGGTTCCGGTATTAGGGCCTTAAGGTACTGTACCGAAGTTGTAGGTGTAGAAAGCTGCCTAGCTAACGACTTAGACACGAGAGCTTACAACCTCATCAGGAGGAACGTAGAGCTTAACAAACTATCGGAGAAGGTTAAGGCTTTTAACGAGGATGCTAACGTACTTCTCTACAGGCTGAAGCTACTGGGTGAGAGGCTAGACTTCATAGATATAGACCCCTACGGTTCTCCATCACCCTTCACTAGGTCAGCTACGTGGGCTGTAGCTAGGGGGGGTTACGTAGGGTTAACAGCTACGGACCTCGCGGCTCTGTCCGGTAGTAAGCCGTGGGCCGGTAGTAGGAGGTACTGGGCTTCGCTAGCAGTTACCGACGTACCTAGGGTAGTAGCTCTCAGAGTTCTGCTAGGCTATGCGGCTCGGGTAGCAGCGGAGCTCGATAGGTACGTAGAGCCGTTATCCTACCTACTAGGTAGGCACTTCGTGAGGATAATGTACAGAGTTCGGAAGGGGGCCTCGGCTGCGGATGCCATGCTAGCTAGGGATGTAGGTTACCTAAGGTACTGTGAGCACTGCGGCTTTAGAGACTACGTAGGGGAGTTCGAGAGCCCCACCTGCCCGAACTGCGGTGGTAGAGTCAGGCACATAGGTCCTCTCTGGATCGGTAGTACGGTCTACGGGGAGATCGTAGCTAAGGCTAGGGAGCTACTGCTCAGAGACTACACCTACCTACAGACTCGGGAGGAGCTATTAAGGGTCCTCGAACTCCAGGTAGCTGAGGCTGAGATACACCCCCAAGTACCTTACGATGTAGTCCACCTATCGAGCTGGCTAAAGGTCAGCACTCCGAAAGTCTCTAGAGTAGTGGACTGCCTTAGATCCCTAGGATACGGTAGCGTTAGGTATTACGGAGTACCGACAGCTATATGTACTAACGCACCCTATAGGGACGTTGTTAACTGTATTAAAAGTCCGCGTTAGCAAATTCCCAGCGGGTTTACAGCTGAAAGCCTCGCCCTTTAGGGCGGGGAGGAGGTCAGCAGGAGAAGAGCTTATAACCTACCAGTGGAAACTCTTTAGTAGCTGGGGTAGGGATTGAGCACCAGGAGTGAGAAGATAAGTCATAAGATTCTGGAGCACGAGTACGTCCCGAAGCACGAACTCCTAAGTAAGGAGGAGGCGATAAAGGTGTTGAAGGAGCTCGGTGTACGTCCAGAGCAGCTACCGTGGATAAGGGCCTCCGATCCTGTGGCTAGACTGTTGGGGGCTAAGCCAGGAGATATTGTAAGGGTGATCAGGAAGTCTCCAACCGCAGGGGTCTCTATAGCTTATAGGTTTGTGGTGGTAGGGTAGTGAGTATGAGTGCTGCAAGCTACTTAACACAGGATATTAGGTGGAGAATATTCGAGGATTACGCACGTAGTGTGGGACTGGTACGTCACCACATAGATTCCTTCAATAACTTTGTTGAGCGTGGGATTAAGGAAATAGTTAGAGGCTTAGGGGTTATCGAGATCCCGGTAAAGGAGGTTGAGGAGGGTAAGATAACTATAGAGTTCGTCGACGTCTACATAGGTACGCCGAAGTTCCACGAAGTTGAGGGACATGTAGTTGATGTAACACCTATGGTAGCTAGACTGCGTAATCTAACCTATAGTGCTCAGATCACAGCTAAGGTAGTAGTTAAGAGGGGCGATAACGTAATCTACGAAGATGAGGTACCCGTAGGGCAGCTCCCAGTAATGGTTAGGTCTAAGATAGACCCCACGTCTAGTATGAGTAAGGAGGAGCTCGTAAGTATAGGGGAGGACTGGAGGGATCCCGGAGGCTACTTCATAATTAACGGCTCTGAGAGGGTTATAGTAGCTCAGGAGGATCTAGCACCGAACAGGGTCTTCGTGGAGAAAGCCGAGGCAGGGGCGAACATCACCCACTCTGCTAAGATGATATCCGTTTCAGCCGGTCTTAGAGTTCCAACAATAGTCGATAGGCAGAAGGATGGTACCCTCGTTATTAACTTCCCAGCCCTCTTAGCTAAGGTACCGGTTGTAGTTGTAATGAAGGCCCTCGGATTGGTTACGGATAAGGAGATAGTCTATGCAGTCTCCCACGACCCCGAGATACAGCAGGAGCTACTGCCATCGCTTCTCCAGGCTCAGGAGATAAGGACCAGAGAGGATGCTCTAGACTACATAGGGGCCAGGATCGCGGCTGGTCAGGTAGCTGAGGCTAGGAGGAAGAGGGCTGAGGAGGTACTGGATAGATACCTATTCCCGCACCTAGGGACTGATCCCTCGCCGACTACGAGGCTCAGGAAGGCTCTCTACTTAGGTCAGATGGTCTGTAGACTCATAGAGCTGGTCCTCGGTAGACGGGAACCGGACGATAGGGATCACTACGGTAATAGGAGGCTCAGGCTAGCTGGAGACCTCCTAGCACAGCTCTTTAGAGTAGCCTTCAGGCAGTACGTAGAGGAACTCCGGAGTGCCCTAGAGAGGACTACAATCAGGCTCGGCCGTATAAATATAAGAGCCCTAGTGAGGCCTGACATAGTTACTGAGAGGCTTAGACACGCCCTTGCTACAGGTAATTGGGTTGGAGGTAAGACTGGAGTTAGTCAAATGCTGGATAGGACTAACTGGACCTCTACACTAAGTCATCTTAGGAGGACGGTATCCCCCTTAAGTAGGGGTCAGCCGCACTTTGAGGCTAGAGACGTTCACGGAACTCAGTTCGGCCGCATATGTCTGTTTGAGACCCCTGAAGGACCTAACTGCGGTTTAGTTAAGAACCTAGCGCTCTACGTAAAGATCTCCACGGGTTCAGACCCCGAGGAGGTTCTAGCAGTACTTAGAAAACTAGGTATAACTCTCGCTGAGGAGGTATTCAAGAGACTGGTTGAAGGTGATGAGGAGCTCTTGGGGAGGTTAAACGGCTATGCTAAGGTATTCCTGAACGGAACCCTGGTTGGCTACTACCCAGGTAGTGCGGAGTCCCTAGCAAAAGCCCTTACCCACCTAAGGAGGAAGGGTAGGCTTCATTATGAGACCAGTGTTAAGTACATACAGACGGAGTACCTGAATGAGGTCTACATAAACACCGACGAGGGGAGAGCCCTCAGACCCCTAATAGTCGTGGATGGAGGTAAACCGCGCCTAACCAAGGAGCTCGTCGAGGAGTACCTCTCGGGTAAGCTAACCTTTGATGACCTAGTTAAGCACGGGGTCATCGAGTACGTAGACCCAGATGAGGAGGAGAACTGCTACATAGCTCTAGATCCGGAGGACCTTACCTTAGAGCATACACACCTCGAGCTCTGGCCGGCTGCTATAGTAGGTGTAGCGGCAGCAACAATACCGTACCTCGAGCATAACCAGTCCCCGAGGAATACGTACCAGGCTGCTATGGCTAAGCAGGCGCTGGGTCTATACTCCGCGAACTTCAACCTAAGGTTCGATAGCCGAGCCCACGTACTGCACTACCCCCAGAAACCCATCGTCCAGACGAGGTTCCTGGACCTAATAGGGTATAACGATAGGCCGGCAGGTCAGAACTTCATTGTCGCGGTGTTATCCTTTACCGGCTACAACATGGAGGACGCAGTTATACTAAATAGGTCCTCAGTTGAGAGGGGGCTTGCGCGAAGTACCTTCTACAGGGAGTACAGTACGGAGGAGCTTAGATATGCTGGAGGTCAGATGGATAGAATAGAGATACCGGAGCCATCGGTTAGAGGCTATAGAGGTAGGGAGAATTACGCACTACTAGATGAGGACGGGATCGTAGCTCCCGAGAATAAGGTGTTATCAGGTAACGTACTCATAGGTAAGACCTCACCCCCGAGGTTCATGGAGGAGTACAGGGAGCTAGGTATAGTCAGTACAACAAGGAGGGATACCTCAGTAACTCTAAAGCACGGCGATAGGGGTATAGTAGATACTGTGCTAGTCGCGGTATCAGCTGACGGGAATAAACTGATAAGGGTTAAAGTTAGGGACCTGAGGATACCCGAGATCGGGGATAAGTTCGCATCGAGGCACGGTCAGAAGGGAGTGGTTGGTTTGCTGGTACCTCAGTACGATATGCCGTACACACCTGAGGGTATAACCCCGGACCTGATTATAAACCCGCACGCACTACCCTCTAGGATGACTGTAGGTCAGTTGATAGAGACGATAGCCGGTAAGGTTGGTGCCGTATACGGTAGGTTCGTTGATGGTACCCCGTTCTACGGTGAGAAGTCGGAGAGACTTAAGGTGGAGTTACTACTAAGGGGTTACCCGGACGACGGTACTGAGCCCATGTACGACGGTAGGACCGGGGAGCTGCTCTCGAACCCCGTCTTCATAGGTGTAGTCTACTACCAGAAACTACACCACATGGTAGCTGATAAGATGCACGCAAGGGCTAGGGGACCTGTTCAGCTACTTACCAGACAGCCAACAGAGGGTAGGGCTAGGGAGGGAGGGCTTAGGTTCGGTGAGATGGAGAGGGACTGTCTAATCGGGCACGGTGCAGCACTACTACTCCAGGAGAGGATGCTTGAGAGCTCCGACAAGGTCATTATATACGTATGCGAGGAGTGCGGGTTGATCGGGTGGTTCGATAGAAAGAAAGGGAGGTACGTCTGCCCTCTACACGGAGATAAGGGAAGGCTCCACCCGGTTAAGGTAAGCTACGCATTTAAGTTACTACTACAGGAGCTTATGTCCATGCTAATATACCCGAAGATCATGCTTGGAGATAGGTACGAGCTTTCTAGAGGTGGGTAGCTGTGGCGGAGGCTGAGAAAGTAATACGTGGGATCAAGTTCGGAATACTATCCCCGGAGATGATCAGGAAGATCTCGGTTACAGCAATAGTTACGCCCGAGGTCTACGATGAGAACGGCATACCAGTAGAGGGGGGTGTGATGGATCCAAGGCTAGGTGTAATTGAACCTGGACAGAGGTGTGCTACGTGCGGTAACACCCTAGCGCAATGTCCTGGTCATTTCGGGCATCTAGAGCTAGCTAAGCCGATAATACACGTAGGCTTTGTTAGACACGTATATATGCTACTGAAGACTACGTGTCACGCATGTAATAGAGTTAAGATACCTGAGAAGGACCTGGAGAGGTATAGGGAGCTCTATAGGAAGCTTAAGGATAGATGGCCTCAGTTAGCAAACAGCTTAGTCGAGTTCGTTAGGCAGAAGGCTGCGAAAGCCCTTGAATGCCCTCACTGCGGAGCTAGGCAGTACAAGATAATTCTGGAGAAGCCGGCTACATTCATAGAGGAAGGGGGTAGGGGTAAGCTATACCCGGACGTAATAAAGCAGTGGCTTAGTAACATACCTAACACAGACCTAGAGGTCCTAGGTCTCGACCCGGAGGTAGCTAGACCTGAGTGGATGATAGTAAACGTTCTTCCGATACCGCCAATAGCCGTTAGACCTTCCATAGTCCTAGAGACAGGTATGAGAGCTGAGGATGACTTAACGCATAAGCTGGTTGACATAATAAGAACTAACGAGAAGCTTAAGGAGGCCATAAACTCGGGAGCTCCCGAGATAATAGTTGAGGACCTATGGGAACTCCTCCAGTACCACGTAATGACCTACATAGATAACGAGCTCCCCGGAATACCGCCAGCTAAGAGAAGGTCGGGGATGCCCCTTAAGACCCTAGCTCAGAGACTTAGGGGTAAGGAGGGTAGGTTCAGGGGGAACCTATCCGGTAAGAGGGTAGACTTCTCAGCTAGGACTGTTATAAGCCCAGACCCCAACCTCGATATAAACGAGGTGGGGGTCCCCTACGAGGTAGCTATGACCCTTACGGTACCTGAGTATGTAACTCCGTGGAACCTGGATAGAATGAGGGAGTACGTGCTTAACGGCCCCTATAGGTGGCCTGGTGCTAACTACGTAATAGACCCAAGCGGTAGGAGGTTAGACCTAAGGTACGTTAAGGACCTCAAGGCTCTTGCGGAGAGCCTTAAGCCGGGCTACATAGTTGAGAGGCACTTAATTAACGGCGATATCGTGCTCTTCAATAGACAGCCATCGCTACACAAGATGTCCATAATGGCTCACAGGGTTAGGGTCCTACCAGGCAAGACCTTCCGCCTACACCTAGCTGTGTGTCCTCCGTATAACGCGGACTTCGATGGGGATGAGATGAACCTTCACGTACCTCAGACCCTAGAGGCTAGGGCGGAGGCTGAGGAATTATTACTAGTTGAGAAGCATATACTAAGCCCTAGGTACGGAGGTCCTATAATCGGTGGTATACAGGACTACATAAGTGGGGGCTACCTACTGACGCTTAAGTCAACTCTACTCACTAAGGAGCAGGTCGCAGACCTACTAGCAACCATAGACTACTCCGGGGAGATACCCGAGCCGGCGATCCTCTCCCCTATAGAGGCTTGGTCGGGGAAGCAGATCCTCAGCCTACTCCTACCCGAGGACTTCAACTTTATGGGAGAGACGAAGCTATCCTCCGGTAACCTGAAGTGCACCTCTGAGGAGTGCTTCTGGGACACCTTCCTAGTAGTTAAGAGGGGTAAGGTACTGGAGGGTGTAGTAGATAAGACTGTTATAGGGTCCCAGCAGCCTAAGTCCCTCATGCACTACCTGATAGTGGAGTACGGTGATAGGTTCGGTGCGGAGTTCATGAACAAGGCGTTCAAGCTATTCCTCAGGTACATAGAGATGGTAGGCTTCACCATGACCTTAGACAATGTAGAGCTGAGAGATAAAGCCCTGGCTGAAGCTTGGGAGTACGTCCAGAACTCATACAAGGAGGTCGAGAAGCTTATAGAGCTGTACAACTCCGGTCAGCTAGAGCCGGTACCGGGTAGGACCCTAGCTGAGACCCTGGAGATTAGGATCCTAGATGTACTGGCTAAGGCTAGGGATGAGGGAGGTTCCATGGCGTTGAAGTACATGGGTCTGACCAACTCGGTCTACGTTATGGCTAGGACCGGTGCTAGAGGTAGTAATCTCAACATAATCCAGATGGCGGTACTACTCGGGCAGCAGTCGGTGAGAGGTGAGAGGATATGGAGAGGCTATAGAGGGAGGGTACTAGCCCACTTTAAGTACGGCGACCTAAGCCCTAAGGCGAGGGGCTTTGTAGAGGGTTCATTCCGTAAGGGACTTACACCCATTGAGGTCTTCTTCCATGCTGCAGGAGGGCGTGAGGGGCTGGTAGATACGGCTGTTAGGACATCTCAGAGCGGGTACATGCAGAGGAGGCTGATAAACGCTCTCCAGGACCTCTACGTAGGGTACGACCTGACAGTTAGAAGTGCGTATGGAGAACTGGTCCAGTTTAAGTACGGAGAGGACGGTGTTGACCCGAGGAAGACCTCATTCGGTAAGGCCGTCGATGTAGATAGAATAATAGTTAAGAACGTTGGGTGGAGGATGACCCCATGAGCGGGAAGTCTAGGACTAAGGGTACGTCTAGGAGGAGGAAGGTGGAGGAGAGAAGACCTAGCGAGGAGGTAGAGAGGGTTAGAAAGGCTGTTCTAGAACCCGGAGAGCTTGCGGATAGGCTTGTGGAGGAGCTTCACCTACGTGAGAAGTTGCCTGGAGTGCTCATAGAGAGGGTTAGGAGTATGGTACTTAGCAAGTACGCTACCGGTCCCGATGAGGAGGCGATGAGGCATGAGCTGGAGAAGCTGGCTACCCTTGCTGGGAGGGTCTATAGCGTTATGAGATCCATCGAGGAGAGGGTCCCGAGGGCCGTATTTGAGGAGGCTTTAGTTAAGGTATTAGAAGTAACTGTACGCTTCTCACTAACCGATGACGAGATAGCTAGAATAAGGGACGATATAGAGTCGACATATCTGAAAGCTATAGTAGAACCCGGGGAGCCCGTTGGAACTGTAGCTGCGCAGTCTATTGGGGAACCGAGTACCCAGATGACGTTGAGAACCTTCCACTTCGCAGGGGTTAGGGAGCTTAACGTAACCCTAGGGCTTCCACGACTTATAGAACTGGTCGACGCTAAGAGGAAGCCTGAGACACCGATCATGGAGATATACCTTAAGGATGAGTACAGGTACGACCTTAACGCAACTCTAAGTTTAGCTAGGAGACTGGAGTACACTACCCTAGAGAACGTCACAGCATCGGCTGACGTAGACCTAGCTACTGAGAGTATAATCATTAGGCTCGATAAGGAGATGCTTGAGGATAAGGGTCTTACCGTAGGTGACGTTGTCGCAGCTCTGTCGAAGCACAAGGCCCTTGCTGGAAGGGTTAGGCTGGAGGAGTCCGAGTATGAGCTCCCGGTAATTGTAGTGGAGGTACCTAAGGCCTACGCACACATAACCAAGATCCTGAAATTCAGGGAGAGGTTACTGAAGGTTAAGTTAAAGGGGGTTAAGGGGGTAAGGAAGGTTATCCTACAGAGAAGACTCGAACCATCCACAGGTAGATACGAGTACGTACTGTTAACAGAGGGCTCGAACCTAGCTGAGGTCCTGGCTCTGCCTCAGGTAGACCATAGGAAGACCAAGACCAACGATATCCATGAGATTGAGAGGGTCCTAGGAATAGAGGCCGCCCGCTACGCCCTAATAACGGAGATAATGAATACCCTTAGAGAGCAGGGTCTAGAGGTTGATGTGAGACACGTCATGCTTGTCGCAGACTTGATGACGTGGACAGGTGTCGTCAGGCAGATAGGTCGTCACGGTGTTGTGGGGGAGAAGAGGAGCGTCCTAGCTAGAGCAGCCTTCGAGGTGACTACTAAGCAGCTCTTCGATGCTAGTGCTTCCGGAGAGGTAGATACCCTTAGGGGTGTTGCTGAGAACGTAGTTATCGGGCAGCTAATACCGTTCGGTACAGCTATGGTAGAGCTTAAAACTAGTCCTCAACTACTAGCTAAGGGGTGGGAGAGCAAGTGAGCGAAGCTCTAAGGTCGGAGCTAGAGAGGGAGGTAAAGAACTTGGTGAGGACCGGTAAGTTCATACTGGGGGCGAGGAAGAGCTTGAAGGCTTTACTCCTAGGTAAGGCTAAAGCAGTTGTAGTAGCGGATAAGATACTGCCGACTATAGAGGCGGATGTACTTCACTACGCTAAGCTGGGGGGAGTACCTGTGATAAAGTTCCCCGGGACTAGCTACGAGCTAGGTCTAGTCTGCGGTAGGCAGCACCCCGTATCCGTGATAGCGGTACTAGACTTCGGTGAATCGAAGCTGAGTGAGGTGGGGAAGGCTGTCTGAGATAAGGCTTAGTAATGAAGAGCTTAGATACATGGCACTTTTCAGCGATATAACCGGAACCGATGTTAAGGACTGCATAATTGACCCAGAAAGCGGGACTATAGTGTTCATAGTGCCCCCAGGTAAGGCTGGCCTAGCTATAGGTAGCAGGGGGGTTAACGTTAAGAGACTCTCCAAGATCCTCGGTAAGAGGATCGAGGTGGTTGAGTGGGCGGATAACCTAGAGGACTTCGTTAAGAACCTCTTCCTCCCAGCTAGGGTCCTAGGGACTAGCCTAATGAAGCTTAAGGACGGGAGGAAGGTTCTGTACGTTAGGGTGAACCCGGAGGATAAGGGTCTAGCTATAGGTAAGGGAGGTAAGAACGTCAATAAGGCTAGGATCATACTTAAGAGGTACTTCGATATAGACGTGGTCTCAATAATCTAGGTAGGGCTTATAAGTATACAGTAGCCTCTGTCTGTGAGGTGGGGGAGTGCCGGGGTCTAAGGCACCTAAGGGGCTCTACGCGGCTAGGAAGCTTAGGCTGAAGAGACTTAAGTTTAGGTGGTCCCAGAGGGACTTTAGAGTAAGGATGCTCCGCCTAAAGGAGAAGTACGACCCACTGGAGGGGGCTCCTATGGCACGTGGTATAGTGATAGAGAAGGTCGGTATAGAGTCTAGGCAACCGAACTCAGCACTCAGGAAGTGTGTACGTGTTCAGCTCGTTAAGAACGGTAAGGTAGTCACAGCGTTCGTACCCTGGGACGGTGGTATAACGTTCATAGATGAGCACGATGAGGTAATAATAGAGGGTATTGGAGGAACCAGAGGTAGATCTATGGGAGACCTACCCGGCGTTAGGTATAAGGTCGTAGCTGTTAACGGGGTTTCACTTAAGGAACTACTACGGGGTAGGAAGCAGAAGCCCATGAGGTAGGAGGTTCGGTAGTTTTTGAGGACGGTAGTAGTAACACACACCGACCTAGACGGAACCGCCTCGGCAGCAATACTCCTCAGGTACCTAGGTCGCATAGATAAATTCCTCTTCATCCAGCCCAGTAACCTAGCGAAAGCTTTATCGGGATTAAACTGCGGTAATGAGTGCTCGGTCTACGTATGTGATCTCAGCCCCAATAGCAGTAACTTCACGGTGATAGCTAAGTCCCTGAGTAAGTTAGTGGGGAAGGGGGTTACCGTATGGTGGTTCGACCACCACGTATGGGACGCTAACTGGATCTCTGAGCTCGGTAGGATCGGTGTTAGACTCTTTATAGATAGGTATACGTGTGCTGCAGGTGCGGTAGTCAAGTACCTGGGAATAGCTGACGAGGTTTCGGTTAGACTGGCCAGAGCTGCATGCTCCCTAGATATGTGGGTTTTCGATGACTGGTTAGGTAACTTCCTAGCTCGCTATGTTGGGTTTAGTAAGAGCTCTAACTGGCGGAGGAGAACTGCTGAGAAGCTCTCCTTGGGAGGGCTCTTCGATGAGGAGGTTCTGAGGGTGGTTGAGGAGAGCGTGGATAGGGAGCTTAAGATCCTTTCGGAGGCGTTAAGGAAGAGTAAGGTTAAAGAGGTTTGTGGAGGTATTCGTATAGCGTACTACTACAAGTCCGTTAAGGATCACGTAACCTCCTACATAGCCTCCCTACAGATGTCTAGGTTCTCAGCTGATGTATCTTTGATCTGCAGAAAGGGCTCAGCAAGCTTGAGGAGTAGGGGTTCTGTAAACGTACGTGAGGTAGCCAAGAAGCTGGGAGGTGGAGGGCATGAGTACGCAGCGGGGTTCTCTGTTAGGCCACACCTACTTCACAGAATCCTATTATACCTAGGCATAACCGGTCCCTACACTGAGTGGTGCGTATCTAAGGTAGAGAAAGCTCTATGTAGCGGCAATTCTAACTGAAGGTAGAGTCCTCCGAGGAGTTGGGGGTCTATGGGGGAGTTCTCTGCTGGTAGCATTAGAACACGTAGTAGCAGTTCTTCTAAGGTCTCCGGACTAGACCTCTCAGCCGAGAGCTACAACTGCAGTGGTTATGCAGTTATAGATTTCCGGGATAGACGTCTTACTAAGCTCGAGTGTCTCTATAGCGATGAGCAGATAGTTTCGGCAGTACTCTCCGATTCCGTAGTCTTGGTTAGTATTGACGCCCCTCTAATGGAGGTACCCCGCTTTAGGGAGGTGGATAGAGTGGCGATAAGTAGGGGGTTTAGGGTCTTGCCACCTACGTTTAAGCACATGAGGAAGCTTACTGAGAGAGCGTGGAAGCTCTACGGGGAGCTGGTAGCAGCTGGTGTACGGGTAATAGAGACCCACCCGAGGAGCGCCCTTAAAAGCTCGGGGGCTCGGGATGTGGTAAGCTTAGCACATACCGTAGGGGTAGACCTCGGAGAGCTAGGTAGTAGGTTAGTAAAGAAAGACCTAACTGACGCCCTAGTAGCTGCTATAGTAGCTCTATGCTACCTTAAGGGAGACTGTGTGGACTCTATAAGTGCTAATGATGGTGTTATATACATACTGAAAAAGTTAGATGAGCGATTTTAACTACCCCTTCTTACTCTTCTCCCTCCCTTTCTCCTTCGCCTTGGACTGCTCCTTAGATTGCCTCTCCCCCTCTTTTTCGCCCCTCTCCCCACCTATACCCATGAACAGAGTAGTTCTCTGCCTACCCCCCACGCTAGCACCGTGAGCTAGGGATTTCCAAGCTTAAAAGCGGGTGAACACTTAGTGTAGTGGATGATGATTAAGCCGAGTACCGACTATGAGGTATCTCCCGAAGTCTGACCTAACCTCCTCCCGTCCTGAGGACAAGGTTTTAATCGTAAAGCTATTACTATGGATGTAACTGTGTTATTTGTTAGGAGGTTGCTTCCGTTGCTTCCCTAAAACTCCCACCCCCGATCTCCATCTCTTAACGTCTTCCCTCTTTGACTTAACATCTTCATTCCCACCAACTGCTGGTACTTCTAAAGTCCTTATGGATTCCACGATCTCTGAGGTCTGTTAGACGTACATGTCATTAGCGGGGAGGGTTCAGCGTCTAGTATGGTTAGAGGGAATTCAGTACTCCACATAGAAGTTAGGGTATCTGCGTACTTATCTGCCTTAGCTTATTAAGCTCTACAGAACTAGTTAGAGAGGAAGCTATGGTAAGGAGTTCGCCATCTACTCAAGCAGCAACTATACTGGAGGTAGTAGCTAGACTCGGTGGTGTGGCCTCGGGAGAGGCTGTTTATGTCGAGCTGAGAAAGTCTAGTGATATTTCACTTGGAGAGTTCATGAGGTTACTAATGGTATTAGAGCTTAGAGGACTGGTGAGGGTAACTACAGCATCCGAGAGTAAGTTCTTCATACACCTTACTGAGAGAGCTATAAAGATACTTACTACTAGGGAAGCTCCTGAAGAGGAGAGTAGCTGAGGATACTCCGTAGTCAAAGCTTCCGAACTTCCCTACATCCTTAAGGTAGGGGGCTAATGTGAGACCGGGAGCTATGACCTAAACTTTCCTCTACGACATCCTTAGCCTGTTCTCCAAATGAAGTCCGGGATCTCCTTAAGGTTTATTATTGGGACGTTTATGGTGCCCGGTCTAAACCCCTTACTAAACTCTATGTGCTCCCCGAGTTCGTCAGACCTAACTACTACGTAGTTCCTGTCTAGAGGGAGCTTACACCCATCGTCAACCCAGTAGTACATGAGGGGTACTCCGTAATACCTATAGAAGTCCTTAAAAACTGCCATAACTCCATACACACAGTTACCGCCCTCCACGGTAAACCTAATTATATAGGTCGGTTGCCCCATCATAATCCCCGAAGCCGCTAACCTAGCTAAGTCCGAGAAGTCCTTAACTCTAATTCTAACTAACCTACCCTCAAACCCCTCCATCTCTAAGCCCTAGATACTACCCCTAGGCAACAGTTATAACTCTGACCTCCTCCCGCCCCAAGAGTGGTAGACTCCCAGTTGTAAGCTAGGAGTCCTACTACAGGGAGCTAGTCCGGAGCTTTAAAGCTGTGTAGTTAAAGAGAATCTAGGCTAGGATGGTCAGAGTAGTAGTAGATACTATGCTGGGTAACTTAGCTAGGTGGTTAAGGGTTCTCGGAGTCGACACAGAGTATTCAAGGAGGTTTACCGATAGTGAGATACTGAGTAATGCTTTCCGCGAGGGTAGGGCGGTAGTTACCAAGGATCTGGGACTCCACAGGAGGGCTCTGAGACTGGGCTTAAGGTCTGTCTACATACCTCCGGATACTACTGACGTAGCTGAGATGCTGGTAATAGTGGCTAGGGAGTTAGGTTTAAGCATAGAGTTTGATAAAGGAAACACCAGGTGCCCAATATGTAACACTAAGTTAAGCATAGTTAGTAAAGCTCAGGTATCTACGATAGTCCCACCAGAGGTTCTTAATAAGTATGATACGTTCTGGTACTGTCCTAAGTGCCATAAGGTGTACTGGCAGGGTAATCACTGGAAGACGATCAGCTACATCATAGAGAAGGCTAGGAGTAAATTAAACAGGGTCAACACATCTTGACCTACTTACCGGCCGTGTTCAACTGTCGAAGGAGGGTGTTAGTTGAGAGTATACCATATATGACGGGGAGAGTTTAGTAGCTTGGTGTAGTGTACTGGGTCCCGTAGAGGTAGGTTCAGCATTCGTTTGGCCTCCGCCAGCAGGTAAGGTTAGGATAGGCCTGGTTATCCCCTCATCAAACCTCTCCATATACCCAGATGCGAGACTCAAGACTAGGCTTGCTGGGGAGTTTGCTAGGGTCTCCTCAGTATTTAGAGTTTCGTCTCTTGCGATATTTAGGGACCCCGATGCAGAGGAGTTCGACCATAGACTTTTCGTTAAGGTAGTAAGGTACATGCTCTTACCACCTTACCTAAGGGTAAGGGTCTGGAGGTTAGACCCGGAGCTGAGGTATGCTGGACTGCTACCACCACTTAACATTTACCCACATAACCCAGAGGGAAGGGCCCCTGAGGTTGGTGATATCAGGTACGGGCTAGTACTGAACGAACACGGTGCTGTAGAGATGGGCTGGGTTAAACCCTGTAGGTTAGTCGAACCCCTAACTACTAAGGTAGGTTCAGTTGACCTCTTTGAAGTAGTATCCCTAGAACCCTTCCTATGCCGAAGAGTATCTAGAGCTTCTATTTACGTAGGTTACGAGGTCGTGGAGTTGGGTAATACTAGGGATCTAGTTAACTACTTAGGGGAGTTTCAGCTAGTAATTAACACCAGTAAGAGGGGGGTAGCACTAGCTAGCGTACTCTCCGACCCGAATAGCTCTAGGAAGCTAACTACGGCGGAGTCTATATGCCTGCTCTTCGGTAATCCGAAGAAGGATCTAGATGAAATCGTTGAGAGAGAGCTACGCGTGGACTTAACGGTAAACTTCATACCGTACCAGGGGGTACTCTCCATTAGGACTCTCGAAGCGGTGACGGCCTCTCTAGCAGTACTTAACCTACTACTCGCAAACTAACACTCTTTCACAGTTTCCGTCTACTGTAGGAGGAAATCGGTTAAAGAGTTACTCACGTTTTCCGGCACGGGGTTCAGCTCTCATATAAGTTCATGTAACTCGATGTCATCGCCTCATCTCCGTTCCCCCGCACCCCGCTCGGGGCCTCACCGGCTTGGGGGTGTTCAGGGCCACCCTAGGGACCCCGCATCTTGAGTGCTTGGAGCCACCCTCGGGGAGGGCCCTTACCTTCAGAGCCTCAACAACTACAGGTTCTCCATCCCTCACATGGTAGCTTACCGACGTCATAAAGTACCAAACCTTATAAACCTAGGTGAAAGTCAGAGAAGCAGCTACAGGCTAGTTGCACAGCTGACCCCTTCCCCGCTCTGAAGGGCAGGGGTTGCCCGCATCTATTCGGGTCTACATCTGCGGGGCAGTTGGGGTGATCAGAGGTTCCTCCATTACATTTTCGTTACGTAGTTGCCTATTCTGCATCCCCGTGGAGGGCTTAGGGGTAACCACATCCACGTAACCCCATCATCAAAACCATAGAATAGAGAAAGATTATAAGCCTTCCCCCATATTCCCGCCTTAAAAGGCTAGGCTTTCAGTTGCAATCTAGTACCATCACCAAGTACCCAGAATACGCCGTCATCTCTAAGCTCCTTCTTCCATATGGCTGACTCGTGTTTAACTCTCTCAACGATTTCCCTAAGGGCCTCCACTACCTCCCTCCTCCCACGGCCCACTACTCCTGCTGCGAATACCACAGTACCTGGTTTGAACTCCCCTACACTATGGTATATTAAGACCGCCTTTAGTTTAGCCTTAGATTCCACCTCCTTTGCTATTCTATTTAGAGCCTCCTCTGTAAACCTCTCGTGGTACTCGTAGACGAGCTTCTCAACTCTCCCCCCATCTACATACTCCTTAACCACTCCGAAGTAAGTTGCTACAGCCCCGCTCTCGCTATCTACGTAGCTTAGAAGCTCCCTCAGGAAGTCGTCAACAGGTACCTGCTCACCTAGGACAAGCTTAGCCCGGGATACTCCCCCTGCCGAGGGGGGTACTATGTCTACCCTAGGATCCTCGCATACGTTCAGAATAGCCTCTCTACTACCTACCAACCTCCCTCTATGGATTAGCAGGACGTAGCCTAGCCTGGTGAGCTCGCTTAGTCTACCCCTTCTCTCTAGGACCTCGAGGATATCAGAGGAAGTGATCTCACATCCATCTACATCGACCTCCTCGTACTCTATCCCCGCAAGTTCCTTCAGTAAGGCGTAGTACTTTAGCCTAATCCTAGGCGTAAACCCACCCCCAGAATGTGTTGTAGAGGGTGTTTTAACGGCTTAGACACCGGGCTGTATCGAGGTAGTTGGGCAGGGTTCCGAGGTTGCTAGATATTAACCTCCTGGACGTACTACATGTACTGGTACTGACATGCGTGTTAGGAGTCTTCTTACGAGTAGGTACCCTACGGTTTCACGTAATGACCTACTAACCCACGCAAGGTCCCTAATGAGGGACCTCGGGCTGAGGGTCCTTCCAGTAGTTGAGGAGGGGAGGCTTCTCGGGATTCTAACCCGTGAGAGTGCCTTAGCTATTACCTCCACGAGGTCTAACACGTTGGTACGTGATGTTATGGAGACTCCCAGACTCGTTTTCAGTTCGGAGGAAGACCTCTGGACTGCTTTGAGAGTTATGTTGGAGTTCGACGAGTGGTACGTACCTGTTACATCAGTCAGTGCTGGTAACAGGTATGAGGGCGTACTTGAGATAGACGCGTTCCTTAGGAGTGCCCTAGCAGAGTTCTCCGAGTCTAGAAGCCTAGGGCTCGTGAGGAACTTCATGTCTAGGAACGTGGAGTACGTAACTCCCGACGAGACCATAGTCAGGCTCTGGCGGAGGATGTTGAAGACTAGGTACGCAGGCTTTCCAGTAGTACGTAGTACTAGGGATATGGAGGTAGTTGGTATCATAACGCAGCATGACTTACTGAAGAAGGGTTATACTAGGATTGAGTTGGAGTCTGAGGCAGGACCTAGGAAGTCCGTCAAGGTTAGGGAAGCTATGACTACCCCAGCAATAACTGTGGAGGAGGACTCCGACCTGTACCAGGTCGCGGAGATCATGGTTAGGAACAACATCGGTAGGGTACCTGTAGTAGATGACGGGAGGAGTCTCGTAGGTATAGTGGACAGAAGTGATGTCTGTAGAGCCTACGCACTAGCTAGAGGTGTTAAGCTATGAAGTTACCTAACCCACGTAGGATGTACGAGAGAGCTAGGTGGCTCAGGAGTGACGGTAAGCCAAACTTCACCTCAGTAGTACGTAGTAGGCAGTCGGAGTTAAGGATCCTGGTGGACAGTAACGTACCAGTAGTATCGCCTCAAACACCGCTACTTAACTGCATTGAAGAGATGTGCAGACGTAGGTTTAGGGCGGTACTAGTAGCTAAGTCCAACCTACTTAGCGGTATCATAACGTTCCACGATATAGCTGACTACCTAGGTGGTGGGTATAGGTATAGGGTAGCTCTTGATAGGTACGGAGCTAACCTGTTCAGAGTTCTTTCAATAGCCTCCCAAGAGCTGATGAATAGGGATTTAACTTACGTTACTCTCGATACTCCACTAGAAAGAGTTCTAGAACTCATGGTTATCGGTGGCTTCGGTCTGATCCCGGTAACGGATGAGACTGGAAGACCTCTTGGGGCCGTTACTGAGGGTGGTATAGTTAGAGCATTTTCGTGGAGGGTTGGTAGGAAACCTGTAGAGAACTTTATGACTAGGAACGTAGTAGTATCGGAAGCTGGGGGGAGGCTAGGTGACGTACTGAGACTAATGGTTTCAACGGGAGTGAGGAGGATCCCTCTCGTAGGTAGGGACGGGAGTATTCAGGGGGTTGTAAGCTGGCGTAGTGTAGTCGATTACATAGGTTCCCACAGGGTATTCGAAAACCTCAGGGAGGGTCTCATTACGGAGTTCCTAGAGCTTAGGTCAGCGGAGGTTGCTGATAGGGATATCGTAGTAGTAGAGCCCGAGACCCCACTAGAGCGGTTGATCCGAGTACTGCTAGAGAGAGGCTTGGACTACGCCCTGATAGCTAAAGGAGGGGAGCTCGTCGGTATAATCACGGAGAGGGATATTATGTACGCAGTTATAGGGGCTTGAGGTGCTGTGCTGTGAGAGTTAAGGTCGAGCACTACATGAGCTACCCGGTGGTAACGGCCTCTCCAGGTGACAGTCTAGCTAGGGTAAGGAACCTCATGCTAAGGTACAGGGTTGGGCACATAGTCGTAGCTGAGGAGGAGAAGCCCCGGGGTATTATAAGCGAGAGGGACTTCGCTAAGCTACTCTACAATAGGAAGTGGCTGGCTAAGCCTCTAACCGATATACTAGCCCAGGACATAATGTCTAAGCCGGTTTACGCCACCCTACCTACTAGAAGAGTAGTACACGTAGCTAAGAAGATGCTTGAGAAGAGAGTAGGGTCTATGGTGGTGGTTAGGGATAGTGCTTCAATGAAGATCGCCGGCATAATTACGAAGACAGACCTAGCGAGAGCCTACGCGGAGAACTTCGAGGGGGTCTTCAAAGCTGGGAGTTACTGTGATAAGGATGTACTCCTAGCCAACCCAGCTCACTCGATATACTACGTCATTGAGGGGGTTATCGAGGGTAAGCCCATAGTCGTTGTAGATAGTGGAAAGGTAGTCGGTATAGTAAGTAGGAAGACCGTAGCCTTCTTCAGCGTACCGGTGCAGACTATTAGAAAGCCACTCAAGCTGCGCGGAGTCTCACCAAGGGGTATAGAGACCTCCGTTAAGGTGTACCCAGTAGTGATGGTATCCGAGATCATGGATACTGGCATAGTAGCCGTAGAACCTAACGAGGACCTAGCTTCAGTAGCTCACATAATAGTACGTAGTAACCTCGATACCGTACCCGTAGTAGATGAGAGAGATAACTTCCTGGGAGTCATAACTAAGACTACTATAGCTAGAGCTCTCGTAGATGCCGGGTCTAGGAGGTCCAGGTAGTGCACTACCTAGGTAGCCTAGGTATGTGCATCAAAGGATCCTAAACCCCCCTCAAAGCTCCATAGCTGGGTACAAAAGCTTTGAAAACTACCGAATCTAGGGCATGAAGCCAGACCTAAGTAAGCCGTGGGTCCGTGAGGCCCGCTTCTGGGTAAGCCTTGGGAATGGTAAGGTTAGGTGTAATCTATGCTACAAGAGGTGTCCCATAGCTCCAGGGGGCTATGGTGCGTGTGGAGTTAGGTATAACCACGAGGGGAAGCTGTATACTCTGGTCTACGGACTGCTTACAGCAGCTAACGTAGACCCCATAGAGAAGAAGCCGTTAATGCACTTCCACCCGGGTTCGTCCGTACTCTCGATCTCAACAGCCGGCTGTAACTTTATGTGCTCCTTCTGCCAGAACTGGACCCTATCCCAGTCTAGACGTGACGAGATCTTTGGGGAGTACGTAGAGCCGGAGGAGGTAGTTAGACTCGCTAGGAGGTGGGGTTCCGATGGGATTAGCTACACGTACAACGAGCCAACCGTATTCTACGAGTACATGTACGATGTGGCTAAGTTAGCTAAGTCGGAGGGGTTATTCAACACCGTAGTAACCAATGGCTATATAACTGAGGAGGCCCTTGACGAACTCTCCAAGTACTTAGACGCAGCAACGGTCGACTTTAAGGGGGGTGGTAACAAGAGCTTCTACGTAAAGTTCATGGGCGTCCCCGACCCTGAACCCATATTCGAAACCCTTCTGGAGATGAGGAGGAGGGGGGTGTTTATAGAGGTAACAAACCTCGTAGTGCCGAGGTACGGGGACGGTGTAGATGATGTAAGGAGGTTAGCTAGGTGGATAGTGGAGAATCTAGGTGATGAGACACCGTTCCACCTACTAAGGTTCTACCCTCACTACAAGTTAAGCTACCTACCTCCAACCGATATAGCTACCCTGGAGAAGCTAGCTAAGGTAGCCCAGTCTGAGGGCTTGAGGCACGTATACCTAGGTAACATACCTGGTCATAAGTTAGAGCACACCTACTGTCCTAGATGCGGTTACCTAGTTATAAGGAGGTACGGATTCTACATAATTGAGTGGAACCTGACCAAGGGGAATACGTGTCCCAAATGCGGCTACAAGCTCAACATTGTTGGGGAGTTCAAGGGCCGTTCTGGTATAAGGATATGGATGTAGACTACGGCCTAGAAGTTCTTTCCAGTACCGAGGTCCAGCTCTCGGAGGAGTCCTCGCACTGGGGGTCGAATACTACCCTAGCTTCGTAGATAGCCCTCTCCCGGCTATCAGCTGCGTGGACCACGTTCTCAAGTATCGAGATAGAGTAATCCCCCCTTATAGTTCCAGGAGGTGCCCTCCTACCGTCTGTAGGGCCTATCAGGTTCCTCACGACCTCGACAGCCCCATCCCCCTCTACCAGTACGGCAACTACCGGACCGGAGGTCATGAAGTCTATGAGGCCCTGGTAGAAGCTCTTACCTCTATGAATATCGTAGAGAGCCTCAGCACAATCTCTCTTAAGCTTTAGCATCTTAAGTGCAACGATCCTCAGCCCCTTCATCTCCACCCTTCTAAGGACCTCGCCAATTAACCCCCTCCTAACTCCATCTGGTTTTATTAGGAGGAGTTCAAGCTCAGTAGGCATAGCACT
This sequence comes from Desulfurococcaceae archaeon, assembly GCA_020833415.1. Lineage (GTDB taxonomy): Archaea > Thermoproteota > Thermoprotei_A > Sulfolobales > NBVN01 > DRZP01. The sequence continues at coordinate 40,643 of JAJHQJ010000002.1, forward strand.
ACTTCCTCTTAACGTAGAAGGCACTCCACGGAACCTTCTTGGGGTCTCTACCTAACTTGAAGCTCTTAAAGCACTTACTGGAACAGAAGTGGAGGATAGTACCATCCCTAAGTACGTAGGTAAGTCCTGACCCGGGCTCTATTCTACCTCCGCAAAAGCTACAGCTATATACCTTAGGCACCTCCACCTCCCCCCTATTGGGGAGGTGGGGCTTTAAAGCTTTAAAGCGGGGACTTGTGGAATACCGAGGTGTGTATGGAAGTGGGTGAGGTTAGAAAGGTAGACCTAACCCAGCCTGAAGTGAATGTAGTTGAGGAGTTTGGCTTTCCTGCCGAGGTACTACAGATAGTAGGTAGGACAGGTGTTACTGGTGAGATAACCCAGGTAAGGGTAAGGGTTTTAGACGGGAGGGATAGGGGTAGGGTCATAACCCGAAACGTTAAGGGTCCTGTTAGGGTTGGGGATATAGTAATACTTAGGGAGACCGAGAGGGAGGCTAGGAAGTTAACTGCTAGGTAGGAGTAGCGGAAGGCTGGAACATGTTTATAGACGTACGTGGGGTCAGGCTTCCTAGGGACCTCAGATACTTCTGGATACCTCAGGTACTGATAAGACCTGCGTGCCGCAGTAACTTAGTCCTAGTAGACTGCTACTTCTCTAAACACCTAGGTAAGCGCTCACTAACGCTACTACTCTCCAGGAGATTGAGGAAGGTACCGAACCTAGTTACAGCTGCACCTGTGGAGTCACCGGTACTCTACTCAGACGGTTGCAACGTACTCCACTATGTTGAGACTATCACATATCTAGGCGATAGAATAGAGTGCGGTGATATCTCCGACATGCTCCTCAGACCCCATGACGCGAGATCCGGGAGGTTAATACTGGAGCTATCTAAGACCATGCTTAAGCTACTGTGCTATCCGGAACCCCCTCTGGAGTTTAATCAGGTCTACGTCCTGATCGCACTAGATGTAAAAAGAAAGCAGTCCTACTACATCATAGGCAATAGACTAATAAGGTCGGCAGTCCTAGAGGAGGTAATCTACGGTAATCTCGGAGGTATTAAGCTTTTCGAGTAGCTAACCTCTCCGTGCTCCCGAAGCATAGCTACTAGTAGAAATAGCAGCTAAATAGTGTTTAAAGAGGACAGCTGTAGTATGGAGCCTTTCGTAGCTGTTTCTAGTTTCATATAGGTTCATGTGGTTTGATGCTACTCCTCCGCTATTATCACTACGTGTACTCTCTTGCCGTACAGTGGTTTTACCTCGGGTTGGTACTTCGCTAGCAGGTATAGGACTACTGTCCCACCCCTGAACTTTATTACGGAGCACTCGGCATATGCGAATCTAGCCACGCTATCATAGAAACACTTTAAGTACTTCTAGTTACATAGGTATGTAGGTGAGCTACCCTGTGAGGGGTGAAGAGCCCGTTGTTATAGAGGCTCTTAAGGTGAGGGCTCTCCCCGAGGGTAGCTGTGACCGTCTACTTGAGTTCCTGATTCTCTATCGCGATGCCGTCCAGATGGTAGTCGACAGGGTCTGGAGTCTAGACACTAAGCTATCCAAGAAGAAGTTACATAGGCTGTTCTACAGCGACCTAATGTCTATGGGTTTTAGAGCTCACCACGCTAAGGAGGTATATATGTACGCTAAGAGCCTGGTGGAGTCGGCTAGGGGTAACGGCGGTAGAAAGCCTGTCCTCAGGAGGTTGAGTGCTAGGGTGGATAGGTACGACTACAGACTGGATTTAGACAGCATGACACTAACACTGAAGCTCCACAGCGGCTATGAGGCTAGGCTAAAGCTAGTGACATCGAGGGAGAGGGTCGAGAGGTTCAGGGGTTGGAGCAACTACGAGCTAGTTGTGAAGTACGATAAGGGAGAGTTTTGGGTCTCAATCTACTTTAGGAGAGCTGTTAAACCGTTGAAGCCCAGAACGGTAATGGCAATAGACCTGAACTTCGACAACGTAACGTTAGCAATATTCGCCCTTAGCGGTAGACTACTCAAATTGAAGAGGTTTAAGACTCCCCACAGGAGGATCCTGACCCACAGGATATGGATTGAGAGGATCCAGGAGAGGTACCCGAGGTCGTGGAGGTTCATCAAGGGCGTTAGGAGGGCTATCGAGAGGCATGGTAAAAGGATTAGGAGTATCTCGTGGGACTACGCCCATAAATTGGGGGACTTAGTGGCTGAGCTAGCACTCAAGTACTGTTCATTAATTGTCCTCGAGGATCTGGAGAAGCTGAAAGAGAACGGTAAAGGAGATAGGGAGTTTAACAAGAGGCTGGGGCTGTGGTTCTACCGTAGGATACAGTTCTGCGTTGAGTACGAGGCTAAAGAGAGGAATCTTGAAGTAGTTAAGATTAATCCTAGGGGTACTTCTTCGAAGTGCCCTGGGTGCGGTGGTAAGCTAGTTGAGGACGGGCATAGGGTGCTGAGGTGTAGAAAATGCGGCTTCACGGGTGATAGAGACGTTATAGCAACGGTAAACCTATACAGGAGATACGTGTTCAAGTACTCAAGATGTGGGGTCCCCGGGGTGGCCCCGAACGCCCCCGAGCCCGATGAGGCCCCGAGCGGGGTGCGGGGGAACGGATATGAGGTGATGAAAACTACATCAAGCTATATGAACCTATATGAGAGCTGAACCCCACCTGGCTGAGGATTAGAGAATTTTCAGCTTTTAAACCCTGAGATAAGCCTAAGTGTGGTGGTACCCTACGGGAACTAGGGGTCCCGGCTACCGACTCCTAGTAGCCATTGCTATAGGGTTCGTCCTAGGGCTTGTAGTGGGGTTCTCCCTCCTCGGTGTACCGGAGGCTGCGAGGACTGATGCTGCGGCGTGGTTTAAGGCTCTGGGAGATATATTCGTGAGGTTGATAAGGATCGTCATACCGCCGCTCATATTCTTCACTATAGCAACTGCGACAGCCTCCATAGCCGACTTGAGGAGGTTGGGGTTGGTGCTCCTCTGGATGCTAGTACTCTACATAGGTACATCAGCTCTAGCAGCCTTCTGGGGGGTGCTCGCCGGCCAGCTCTTCCAGCCCGGAGTTGGGGTAGGTCTTAAACCTCCAGCTGGCTACACGCCGCCTAAGCCGCCGTCAGCTATAGATATACTGATGAGCTTCTTCCAGGTAGACTTCAGCGCCTTACTAACGGTTGGCGGCGCTATGACTATGATAATATTCGCTATAATCCTGGGGGTTGCCGTAGTACTACTAGGTGGAGAGGGTAGGAGGGTCTACTCGCTCCTCAAGCTAGCCTCAGACCTTATGATAAGGATCGTTGGTATTATAATGTACTACGCACCTGTAGCTATATTCGGCTACGCAGCTTGGTTGATAGCTACTTACGGACCTCAGATGCTCGGTGCCTACGGTAAGTTCCTAGTATCTCAGTACTCGCTCACCTTGATGCACTTCTTCGTAATCTACAGCATAATAGTGGTTGCGGGAGGGCTTAACCCACTGAGGTACTTCAAGTACCAGTCTACGCCGTTCGTCATAGCCTTTACGACGAGGTCGTCTGCAGTAACCCTACCCTACAACATGGAGGCTGCTAGGAGGATGGGGATCCCGGAGGAGGTCTTCCAGATAACCGTACCTATAGGAGCTACGGTAAACATGGACGGTACAGCCCTGTACCAAGCCCTCTCGGCCCTCTTCGTCGCACAGCTCTTCGGTATCTCGCTTACACCAGCCCAAGTGGGTCTGGTGGTAGTGGCGGCTGTAGTAGGCTCGGTAGCTACGGCAGCCATACCTGGCGGTGGCACGATAATGCTAGCCTACGTTCTAGGCGTGGTTGGTCTACCTCTAGAGGGTGTGGGTATAATGATGGTTGTAGACCCCATAGCGGACGCCATGAGGACCGCCATAAATGCCTCGGGAGACAACGCCTGCTCAGTACTAATAACTAGGCTAGTAGGCCTAAGGCTCAGATCCTCGAGCTAAGCCTATTCATGTAACCTTTTTATCTTCCTTACACTTCTGCCGAAGCTACTCTAGGAACTTAGGTGCGGAGGCTCTCTAGAGTTTCTGTAGCTTAAGCATGATCTTTCGACTAAAGTTCCCGGTTCTTACTCGAAGCGTTGCTCTTAGTGCAACTAGGCTGTAGGTCGGTCGGTCCGCGTAACTACCTCTGAAGAGGTCTTTATGAGGTAGCTTATATCTGAGTATACTAGGCTTATCGCATCGCTTAGGTCTACCTCGATACTGCTTCCTAAGGATACCTTTACTCCCCTTATCGAGTCTCCGGTTTTGTATACGTAGACCCTAACCCCGTAGCTTGTTAGTATTGTCGATGCGAGCTCCCTCTTACCGCTCTCATATAGCTTCCTAACTAGGCTTAGGAGGACCCTAGCTAATCTGTGACTGCAGCTCCTCAGTTCGGTAGACCTCTCCAGTAGGGCTATTGCCAACGCTGCGGAGAGGAAGTCCCGAGATTCGTTGACTATATGCGGTACGCTATCCAGGTCCGAGCATGTAAGCTCCCCTGCGAGGAACCTACCTACCTCCCTCTCTATGGAGAACCCCACCTCACTCTGAGGTGGGAGGTCGTAACCACCTCTAACTAAACTGACTAGCTTAGGTATTAGGTCTCTGTACCTCTCCGGGAGCTCGTTGAGTACAGCTACTAGGGTCTCCACACCCTCAGCTCTACCCCCCTCCAGCAGCTCTGCAAGTACCTTTACTAGCCTAACCCTGCAGTCCTCATCCCCCCTACAGCTACCCAGGACCCTCCGTATCCTAGATGCTACTAGTTCCCTCCTACGTACACGCGATAGCCCTAGGAAGTCTGGGAACACCATAGACTAAACCTCTAGGACTTACTCCTCTTAGCTAGCCTTACGCAGTCAGCCACCACCCTATCGACAAGGTCTCTATGCTCTAGCCTCACATGTCTCTCAGGGTTCATGGTCAGGGTCTTACCGCAGACAGTGCAGTAGTACCCGCCAGGGACCTTAACTACTATCGGTGTCAGAGTTGCTAGAGTGTTAAAGGAAGATCTTACAATAGCCTGGGCCACCCGGTAGTTACCGGCCTTCTCAACAACCCTCTGGATATAGCCTCTGAGCTTAAACTTACCTATCCTGTACTTATGGCTTAGGGTAGAGGGGGACTCCCCATCGATGAGGTACTCCTTAAGAGCGTAGAGTACAACTAGATCTCCAGCAAGAACCTTAACTGCTAAGTACCTTAAGGCCTCAGCAACTCCCTCAGGCATCCTCCACACCTAGGAGTCCTCTATAGTAGGAGGTTCTTTAAAACAGTTAAGCCAATAGATTTCCCCAGCGGATCATTCTCCACTCCCTAGGGTTGGTCTCCAGCTGTAAACCCCTTAGAGGATGTAGCAGTTTAGTGGTGGAGGGGTCAGCATTTTATGGTAGAGGGCTTCGTCGACTACACTATTTTTAAATTACCTAGCCCTATACTATAGGGTTAGCTATTGGACGATGATGTCCTAGTATCCGTTAGACTACCTGAGGAGGTTGTTGAGGCTATAGACAGTTTGGTTAGAAGTGGTATAGCTGAGTGTCGTAGCGATGTACTGAGGTTGGCGGTTCTCCTAAAGCTTAGAAGTATGGGTTACCCGGTAGGGGGTGAGGAGTTAAGTAGACTTCTCTCAAAGCTTAAGATAGGGTGACGTAATGGTTGAGTTCCTGGGAGCCTAGGTGGGTCAGGAGGAGGGTCTCTGCACACGGTATTACCGTAACCACGTGCTACGACCTCACAACCACACTACTCGTATGTCCTCTCTGTAGCGATATAAGTATAGATGAGCTGTGTCCAGAGGGTCAGGAGGGGGTTATCCCGGTATCTAGGGCAGCCCTCTTCCTCACGGTTGAGGACCTAATAAACCATATGAGGACTCACTGGCATAGTAAGAGGTATAAGAGGATCGGGGTCCCCACAGCTAGGGAGGGTGATGAAGGGGGTGAGGAGGGTATTCTTAGGAGATTCTCTAACGTCAAATCTACTAGCGGGGGAGGGAGACCTAGTAGTTGACTTCTGGGAGGGTGGTAGCGACCTCTACGGCTGGTCCATAGGTAGCTACTGCGTAGATAGAGTACCCATATTCCTGAGGAGGAGTTGCTGTACGGCTAATCTTAGGTGGGACCTCCTAGAGGTAGATGTTAACGTAAGTGTGGAGGGCTTGGAGAGTGTAGTTAGTGAGAAGCTGGGGGACTTAAGTACTACCGTAGTAGGTTTCAGTGGTAGGCTCTACACACCGGCTAAGCCGGTCTGCAGATACTTTAGGAGGTTAAGGTCTGAGAGTAGGGCTCAACACCTCTACTCACCTATAGTTAGGGTAGACCTAGAGCTTAGGGAGGTTGTAACGTACCACGCTAAGGTAGAGTTCTCAGAGCTCGTTAACACCTTACCACTACACTACTTACTACTGAAGAGCGGACTCAAGAGCCTAGCTGAGGAACTGGGGTATAGCTCAGCTCACATACTAATGCTCGTAGCTGAGAGCTCTCTGAAGGAGTACTCAAAGCTGTTTATAGGGCATAGAGGTTACCTAACCAGTTGTGTTATCTCTTACCGGGAAGAGCCTCTAGGTAGAATCCTCTACGCGATAACTCCGCTAACTAGGGGGACCTACAAGGAGGACCTCACAGCTAAGGTTATGGGAGAGCTTAAGAGGCTTAAAGTAGTTAGTGGAAAGCCTAAATCCTACAGGTCCTTCTACATAAAGTACTTCAGGTTCTACGGAAACCCTAGGAGAGCTTTAGAAGAGCTAAGAAAGTATAAAGTCCTATCCCTAGGTAGGTACGGTAGCTGGTCGGAGTTAGACCTATGCTCGATATGTGAATCCACTAAATAACCTCCCACCACCCTCTGGGGCTTACAACTGAAAGCCTCGCCCTTTAGGGCGGGGAGGAGGTCAGCTAGAGCTCTAGTAGGTTAGTGCTGCATTAGCTATCAGCGGATCCTCAAGGAATGCGAGGATATCTGCCTCATCCTCCGGGGATTCATTGAAGTAGAGAGCTATTGAAAGAATTAGGTCCTCTAGTTCCTCGACAGTTGGTAGGGACTTGGTCACCACCTTAACCCCGTTTACGGATAGGAACGGGGTTCTCGTACTGACCGTTACCGGTATTACGTAAACCTCCACACCGTACTTCTTAAATATTCTCTGCGCAGCTTCCCAGGTTAGTCTAACAAGTTCTTCACAGACTTCATCACCGTTAGTACCTACGACTACGTTAACGGTCAGAGTACTCCCGGAAAACCACTCACCGGAGAGACCCTTATAAGGGTAGCCCCCCTTAGATAGACCCTCCGACAGCTACCTACATATAGGTAGTTACTAAGCCACTCTAGCTTTCAAATCCCGTCTGTGTATTCACGGTATTGTGGTCAAAATATCGGGCTCTACCTGACCTCCTTTCCGCCCTAGAGGGCGAGGATTCCCCTAGGGCGGCTCACAGGTTCCCCCCATCTATTCGGGGCTACATCTGTCATCTGGGAGGCATTCAGGGGGTCGGAGCTCCCCACATCCTGCCTAGGGTTCTACGCGGTTGCCTATCCCGCATCCCCGGAGGGCTTGGGGGCAAGCGCAAAACATCGGCACGGAGCTTATAAGCTTTCCCCATCCCCACCCTAAAGGGCGAGGCTTTCAGTTGTAACTATTGGAGTTCTATCCCGAATTCGACACGGTCTTACTATTTGTTAAGGACCCACCTCTAGGCAAGAGCTACCACGATCTCTAGGTCAGCTCTTTAAATGCTACTATCGTGTGGGTGGGTTCTTGGAGTTCTACTAGGTGCTGAGTTCCAGCTGAAGCTTATTACCACACCTAGGACACTCCCCCGGTTTCGCAGACCTGTAGCCGCAGGCTTTACATACATAGACGTACCTCCTGACCCTAGTCCTGCCAGGGTACTTAAGCCCCTGTATGGCTATACCTAGTGATATAGCTACGTTCTGTACTAAGGTATCGTCTGTGTAGAGTATGGCAGAACCGCACCTCTCCTTAACGTAGTAGGCTAGAGCGAGGACCTCTAAATCGGCCTTAGAGAGCTCGTAGAGTACACCCAACTTCCTAGCTACCTCCATAACCCTCCTTCTGAAGTTTTCTGAAGCCTGTGTAACTACGAGTTTCCCTGAAGCTAGGGCCAACTCAACACCCCTCCTACTCCTCTCGTCGAGTACCTCCTCAGTAACCTGCTCAACGGTATAGACCACCGGGTAGCTTAGGTTTACACCCGCGAAGAGTCCGGCCGCATCAACAACTACGTTACTCCTGCTACAGTCTACAGACACCTCTCGAACACCTTAGAGAAGAAGTCCTCGTAGAAGAACCTTATTACTCTAGCTGGTCTAGGTGCCTTAAGTACCTCTACCGAGTCCCCGGGCTCCCTGAGGGCCGTCATCACCCCATCAACGTAGAGCTCTACCTCATGCGAGTCCCCGGATACCTCCACAAGGACCGTGGAATTCTCCGGGAGGACTACAGGTCTCGAGCAGAGGGATATGGGTGCAAGCGGAGTTACCAGTATAACCCTCATTAGGGGGTCCACTATGGGGCCTCCAGCAGCTAGGCTATACGCAGCCGAACCTACAGGTGTTGCAATTATAACTCCATCACCTACAATACTGAGAACCCCCTCCACACGTCCTTCCTGGCATCTCATAACTCTGAGTCTACAGACCTTACCCCTGGCTCTCGAGGAGGTAACTACAGCTACTTCGTTAAGAGCGTACGGGATCCTCTCAACCCCCCTACACCTAGCCTCAAGCCTCATGTACTCATGGACTACGTACCTACCATCAATAAGTCTATCCAGAGCTATAGCGTAGTCATACGGGGGGACGTCGGCTAGGAACCCCCTCTTACCGTACCTAATGGTTACTACAGGGGTATCCATGTCTCCCAGGAGGTGTAGGGTCCTCAGTATAGTTCCATCACCACCTACTACAACTACTACGTCAACGCGGTCCCTACCGAGGTTGAAGGTTGGGTGCCACTCAACGTAGTTAAGGGCCCTTGAGTCTAGGTATGCTTTAAGACCCCTACTCTCGGCATACTCTAATATCTTTACAGCTAGGGCTAGGGCATCCGTGCTACCCAGCTTCGGTACCACCCCGATACTCTGCGTTCTCGCACCCCAGGTCTCCGTAGAGCTAGGGCTATTATAGCTAGGTCTTATAGCTACGGTCGTGCCCTACCTGTATAATAGAGCTCTCGGGAACTGATATCCCCAGCTTTAGGAGCTTACTAACGCAGGTAGGGCAGAACTTATCCAGCTTCCTATCTACCTCCAGTAGGCTGTTACTAAAGCTCATAACGCAGAGGGGGTTCCTACAGTGACCTAACCCAAAGACATGGCCTAGCTCGTGTACGGATTCCTTGACAACCCTCTTCAAGTACCCCTCCCTACTAGTCCAGAGCCTAAGCCTCCTGAGGAATACTGCGGCAGACCCTAGCTCAGGTATAGCCAGCCCGAACACGAAGTTGAGGCCGGGGACGTAGGCATCGACATCGGCTAGTACGAGCACTATAGAGCTGTGACCCCTCCTTAGGGCCGATACATACCTAACGACGGCGTCTGCTAGGAACTGATTACGTACTCTATCGAAGAACTCTTCAGGGATCTCCACAGCCCCCCCGAGGACTACTCCTGCGCTGAATACCTCAGAAAGCCTCCTCTGGAGGAGGTCTAGAGCATCGGTCTCGACGTACCCGTAGCTGTAGAGCTGGACCGTATAGACTCTAGCTAAGGCTACCCCACCCCCCTAAGATCATCCTAACTCAGGAATATAGTTTTAAGCTTATTTAACCTACTCCTTACACCATGTGCGGTAGGGTTAGATATGGAGCTAGAGTATCTAGTCTCTACGGTGCTGACCATACTAATACCCTTCTACCTTACATCGTTCCTACTGTACATAATTAGGGTAGTTAAAGGACCAACCCTCTCCGATAGGGTACTTGCTGTAGACTCCCTAGGCTACGACCTAGCAGCCTTCATGGTAGTCCTCTCAGTACTTCTCAAAGCTCCGCTAATGATCGTATCCGCTCTAGCCCTAGCACTCTGGGTCTACGCTCTAGACATATACGTAGCCAAGTACCTAGAGGCCCGTGAGATGGGTGGTTAAGGTGATCTCCCTCCTACTGGTAATCCTAGGACTTACCCTAATAGCAATCGGGGTCTTCTTCGACTTCGTCGGAGCTCTAGGTCTCCTAAGGTTACCCAACTTCTATACGAGACTACACGCAGCTACTGCAGGGGCTATAGGAGGTGCTGTAGTACCTATGCTAGGCGCTTCCCTGCTCGCACTAGGAGCCGAGTACCTAGGGCCACAGAGGTTCTTCCTAGCCGGGGCAGCGTTTGCGAGTAGCATCCTACTGATGATCCTAGCTCAAGCTGGGTCGCACGCCCTTGCGAGGGCGACCTACATATCCCAGGGAGCTCCTCTTGAGCCTATAGAGTACGACGCCTTAAGGGAGAGAGGTCGGGGTGGTTCCTAGTGGAGCCCGTAGCTATCCTACTAGCTACGGCGGCAGCCCTCCTCTCAGTTATAGCTACGTACCTAGCTATAGAGGCTAAGGACCTACTAGTAGCAACGGTATTCTCAGCTGTACAGAGTACGGCCTACGCACTAATGTACTACATACTCATGGCTCCGGACATAGTCCTAGTATACGTACCTGTATCGGTAGGTCTTCTCCCAGCCGTTACGATACTCTTAATAAAGAAGACTGAGAGGTATGAGAGATGAAAGCCCGGGAGCTGTTGATAGCTATCTCAATAGCTCTAATGGTACTCCTCCTAGCGTACGTAATAGAGCTCGGAGGACTAGGTCCGCTAGCTCCGTACGCCCTGAGAGACATAGCTAGGGCCTACCTGGAGTACGTGTACAACCCATGGAACGTTACCGCAAGCTCCATGGCCTTAGAGGCAGTAACAGCAATAGTCTGGGACTATAGGGGTCTCGATACCTACTTCGAGACGTCAGTACTCTTCGTAGCAATAGTAGGTGTGGCAACACTCTACAGGGGTTACCGTGAGTTAAGGGGGCTTGGTGGTGTAGGCCTCTCGGAGATTGTTAAGACCTCAACTAGGGTGCTAATACCCTTAATACTGGTAGCCGGAGCTTCAATAGCTATCCACGGTCACCTAACCCCTGGAGGAGGCTTCCAGGGAGGGTCGTTCATGGCTGTCCTCATGGTACTACTGGTGGTGGTATTCTCCCTAGATTACGCTTTCGAGAAGGGTCTAACTAGTAGTAGGTTACTAGCCATTAGATCAGCTGGTCTAGTGGGTATACTACTAACCTCAGTAGCTCTACTAATAGCCGGAGTCGTTGCCGGTGCAGGTGCCTACGTCTTCCAGAACATGGCTAGGGAGGGCTCGGACCTCTCAATGCCTTCGTGGTTCCTCGATAGACCCCTAGGAGGAACCCTCTTCCTCTTCAACGTCTTCGAGTCTTTGGCCGTAGTCTCTGGGTTAACACTTACGTTCATAGTTCTAGCCCTTAGGAAGGAGGAGGTAGACCAGGCCCTAGCTACTGGTGAGTGGTGTGAGTGACTACTTCTCCCTAATGTTTACGGTTGTACTACTATCTCTAGTTGTCAACATAGGTATAGCCCTGTACGGAATATTCATCAAGCCGTCCCTAGTTAAGAAGTTCATAGCCCTGACAATATTCTCTGACAGCATAAACAGTTTCGCAATAGCTCTAGGCTTTAGGAGAGTAACCGGTTCCTACCCAGGTGTAGCTGTCCTATCAGACGTTCCGAGAGGTGTAGAGGAGCTTAGGCACTTCTCTACGGCATCTGTAGACCCCCTACCGCAGGCCCTAGTACTTACAGCCATAGTTATAGGCCTCGCCGTCTACATGTTCCTAACAGGCCTCATAATGCTGTACTACAGGCACTACGGGACTACACGTGTAGATGCTGCAAGAGGTGGTTCACGTGAGTAGGCTACTCAACTACCTAACTGTCTTCGCACTAACATACTCTTTCTACGTAGTCTTTACCGGAGCATCAACATCCTTTAGTCTAGCTCTAGGGGCCCTGGCCTCAGCAGCTATAACTGTCTTTGCAACACCCCTACTCATCTCCAGAGAACTTAGGCTAGCCGACGTAGTTAGGGCCGCCTACCTGGTAGCTTACTACATGTACTACATGGCCGTAGCCGAGGTAGAGGCCCACGTAGGTATAACTAGGACTGTCCTGAGTAGGAGGATCCGGATCTCACCAGCTATAGTGGAGGTACCCTACTACGTGCGAACTAGCTTCGGGATGACCCTGATAGCCGGCTCCATAACCAATACCCCGGGTACGGTCGTAGTACAGGTCGATACCGCGGGGAGGGTACTATACGTCCACTGGCTTAAGGCAGTAACCTACAGACCCGAGGAGGCTAGGAGGTACATCTCGGAGAAGTTTGAGGAGTTCGCAGCTAAGATCTTTGGGTGAGGGAGTTGCTTACCGCAGCCCTACTACCACTACTCCTAATCGGCCTAGCCTTCGCTCTCCCAGCTATCTCCCTAGTAGTAAGGAATCCGAGGTTCTTCAGGATCTACGCGGTTACGGCGTCGTTACTGGCCCTCGCGATGGCTTTAGATGTAGCTGTAGGTGTCTACAGGACGGGGGTTACGTACTACCTGTTCGGAGGCTTCAGACCGCCTCTAGGCATAGTCTACACTATAGATAAGCTCGGCGCCGTACTAGGTCTGCTCTCGATCTTCATTCTCGCTATGTCCACTATCTACAGTACCTGGATGGTTAGGTCTAGGTGGGAGTACCTGTACTACACAGCCCTACTAGCCTTAGGCGCGGGCTCCGTAGGCTGCCTCTACACAGGTGACGTATTCAACTTCTTCGTAATGCTAGAGGTACTCTCGATATCAGCCTACGTTCTCGTAGCCTTCTACCGCGATAATCCGAGAGCTGTTGAGGCATCTATAAGGTACTCCATGGTTGGTATGGTAGCTACATCGTTCTACCTACTCTCAGCTTTCGTGATCTACGGTTCCTTCGGTACTCTAAACATGGCTGACGTAGCTCTTAAGGCTAGGTCCCCACTAGCTCAAATACAGTACAGCGGTGGGGTCTTCGGTAATGTAATCCTCTCCTCAGCTCTAGCTATAGCGTTATCCATGTGGACCTTCACCTTCAAGGCAGCTATATTCCCCAACCACTTCTGGCTCCCCGACGCAAACCCGGAGGCACCTACACCTATCTCAGCCCTATTCGTAGCTGTTATAGACCTCATAGGGGCCTATGGGGCGATCAGGTACCTCTACACGATCTTCGGTACTGGAAGTGTTATAGAGTATCTGAGGTCGGACATCATGCTCGTACTACACGTACTCGGAGCTCTCTCAGCACTAGTAGGTGCGCTACTCCTAGTAGTGCAGACCGACGTTAAGAAGTTCATAGCATACAGTACGATAAGCCACATGGGTCTAGCCTTCATGGCCTTCACCTTAGGTACCGAGCGCGGTGTTGTAGCAGCCATAGTACAGCTAGTATCGAACTCTCTTAGTGAGGCCTTACTATTCTACTCCGCGGGGATAGCTATAGTAGCCTCGGGAAGGGCTGTAGAGGGGCTCAGCACCCTTAGAAGGTATAGGCTTGCCTCAGTAGCCTTCGTAGTAGGGCTACTAAACCTCTTCGGGGTGGTCCCACTATTCATAGGGTTCTGGAGTAAGGTCCTGATATTCATAGCTATGGTTGAGGTAGGCTACATCGCGAGTGCGCTGGTACTCGTAGTATCCACCGGGATCTCTGGGTTAGGGTATGTAAGGCTCATAAGGTACTTAACGAGGCCTAGCGGGAGTGTAAGGGAGGATGGGAGACTGAGGGATCTGAGAGTACCCTATGTAGTTATATCCGTAGTACTACTAGCTCTAGTCCTTCTAGGGGCGCTCTTCATATACCTACCGGAGTTTAGGGCCCTCCTAGAGGTAGTAGGTACTGAGGTCTTAGACTACGGCAAGTACGTCGAGGCTGTCCTAGGTGGAACATTTAAGTAGTAAAAACGTATACAAACGCAACCTAGCGAGGTTTAAATACGCTAAAGCAGGGTTTACAGCTGAGGAGGAATGAAGTTCGCGTTCCTCTGTAAGGAGAGGACCAGGAGTTCTGGGGCTAAGGTAGCTGTAGTCGGTGCTGGTCCAGCTGGGCTAGCGGCTACAGGTTACCTAGTGTGCAGAGGGCATGAGGTGGACGTCTACGATAAGCTACCCCTACCAGGTGGTATGATGACCTTCGCTATACCCAAGTATAGAATACCCCTGGATGCAGTTATGGAGGGGGTTGAGGACCTCCAGAAGAACTTCGGAGTCAAGTTTTACCTATCGACTAAGGTAGTGTGCGGTGAGAGGCACGACGAGGGTGATGAGCTGGCTAGAAATAATGTAGACCTTACGAAGCTTGTGGAGGGGTACAACGCCGTCCTCATAGCTACTGGGACGTGGCGCTCTAGGAGGTTAGGAGTACCTGGAGAGGATGCCGAGAACGTCGTGTCCGCACTCGAGTTCCTACTCAAGCTAAACCTAGGTAGGTTAGGTCTTCTAGAGGGTAAGCTGTGGAGCTTTAGGAGAGTCGTTGTCGTAGGCGGGGGACTAAGCGCCATAGACGCTGCTGAGGAGAGTCTACTGAGCGGAGCTCAGGAGGTCTACCTAGTCTACAGGAGGACCATTAAGGAGGCCCCAGCCGGTGAGTACGAGATCGACAGACTCATTAGATTAGGGGTTAGGTGGATCGAGTTAGCAGCCCCTAAGTCTATAGTAGTGGAGAACGGTAGGGCGAGGGCTGTGGAGTTCCAGAGGATGAAGCTGGGCGAGCCTGACGAGACCGGTAGACCGAGGCCTGTCCCGATACCTGGTAGTGAGTTCACCCTAGAGGCAGACCTAGTTATAGCTGCCATAGGTGAGATACCGACACCACCCCTAGCACCTAACTGTGGGGACCTAGTTAAGTACGTAGGGAAGGACGGTAGGGTCCTAGTTGATAGAGGTTACAGAATACCGGGGACAAACATCTTCGCAGCAGGTGACGTAGTTACCGGACCCTCTAAGATAGGTCAGGCAACTAAACAGGGACTGGAGGCAGCTAGGGAGATAGACAGGCTTTTGTCAGCTAAGATACTGGTCACTGCGAGGTGAACCACGTGAGTGGGGTAGGTAGAGTAGGAGTCCTACTAAGAGCTATAGACTACTCAAAGTGCATGGGTTGTGAAACCTGCGAGGTAGTCTGCGGGTTTATACACGAACTGGGACCCTTCATAAGACTCTACGAGATTGGAGGCGGGGTTAGGAGACCCATATCCTGCTTCCACTGCAGTAGAGCACCATGCGTAGAGGTCTGTCCCACCGGCGCTATGAGACGTGATAGCCAGGGTGCTGTCTACGTAGAGTTCTCTAGGTGTATAGGGTGTATGGCGTGCCTCTATGCCTGCCCCTTCGGGATCCCCGACTACAGTCCCACTACTAAGACCTCCGTTAAGTGCGATCTGTGTAGTGACCTAAGGAGAGAGGGGCTTACGGCAGCGTGCGTAGCTATGTGCCCGACGAGAGCTATCATTATAGGTGAGCCGAGGGCCATAGGGGATGAGATGAAGAGGAGAGCCCTTCTAAGGGTAGTCCACCTAGGTGATACCTAGTGGAGGACCTACTTAGGTATGTCGTGTTTACAGTATCAACGGTACTCATACTAGCAGGTAATACCAGCCCCATTCGGGCTAAGGCTCTTGGAGCCTCTGTTAGGGTTGCCGGATTTTTGATGCTCCTACTACTCCTACCCTACTGGTACCTGGACCCCACCCCCTCGGTCCTACTAACAGTATCGGTAGTTGTAGGCTCCCTCGTAACCCTCTACACCCCGGGTTACTCTAGTAGGAAGTACGGTACAGGACTTCTCCAGGTACTGGTAGATTTCTTCACACTCTCCGTAGTGCTGGTCTTTGCTTCCAGGTACCTCCTAGAGTTCATTGCCTTCTGGCTCGTAACTGAGGTACTGGGGTTCTTCGTTGTAGTCTACGATGCTATGCTAGGCATAAATCCCAGGGCCTGGTCAGCTGGGCTCAGGTACTTAGTGGTGTCGATGGTCCCGGCAGACCTCTCCCTCCTACTCCTACTAGCCCTAGTAGGGTTGGAGGACTCCCTAAGCGTACCGCTTACGGAGCTAAGGCCTGACCTAACCACACCAATCCTAACAGTCTTAGCTATGGTGGGCTTCTTCGCTAAGGCGGCTGTAGCCCCCCTCCACTTCTGGCTCCCCGACGCACACTCCATGGCTCCGTCACCGGGTTCCGCCATACTCTCGGGGATAATGGTGAAGATGGGGATCTACGGTATTACTAGACTAGCACTAATGCCGTCTATCGATAGGGGGATCGCGGCTCTGGTATGCCTAGTCTTCGGCTCACTTACCTCCATATACGGTGGGCTCCAGGCTATAGTTCAGTCCGATATAAAGCGTATCCTAGCCTATAGCACTATATCACACACTAGTACTATGACGTTACTACTAGGGCTTTACATACTATCCGGGAGTAGTCAGTTCCTAGCAGCTACCCTGATCTACGCCGCTGCACACGCCATATACAAGGCGTCCCTATTCATGGACTCCGGAGTGGTTGAGGTACTAACCCATACAAGGTCTATAGAGAGGCTAGGCTACGTATCCAGATTCGCCCCCGGTGAGACTCTATCGGCCGTAATATCGGTACTCTCCCTAATCGGGGTTCCGCCAACCCTCGGCTTCCTAACTAAGCTCGCAGTCTTCATGTCACTAGCTGGTCACATACCGCAGTCGTGGGTCTACCTAGTTGCTACGGTAATAGTAGCCTTCGAGGTAATACTATCGGTAGGCTATAGTGTTAGGTATCTGCTAGCACACGTAGGTAACCCCTCCTATAGGTACGAGGAGATCGACCCAGGAGCTCTAAAGCTAACACCCTACGTACTAACCCTCTCAGTTACGTCTGTAGTGCTCCCCTACTACGTACTAACCGCTATCGGAGTTGTACCGGCACTCGGATTACCGTTACAGGTAGTATATCTACTCCTAGTACTTACAGCTCTCTTCGGGATTGCCAGCTGGGTGACCTACTCAATGCTAAAACGTGGTAGGAGGGATGAGGTCTGGCTCGGGGGTGCTAGACCTTGAGCCATGTGAGGTCCAGCATCCTACGTAGGGTCGAGGAGTACGTTAGGAAGCTCATGCTCGTGGACAGTTCAGTGGTATTCGATAGGGTCGCTGAGTTAAGTGGACCTACTTCAGAGTCTAGGGAGTCGGAGTTCAGCAAGTTCCTTACAAAGGCCCTTCGCTTCGTAGTGAACGTCCCCCAATACTTCTCGGTAGTAGAGTTCGACCTGAGGAAAACAGCGTCCAGGGTTACGAAGGCCCTCGAGACCTTTAGGGACTCCTTAGAGACATCGGTAGCCCTCTCATCTCTTCTAGCAGGTACGTTAATAACTGTAGCCCTCCTAGTAATGGTGGTGGTTAGAGGTGCTCCATAGCATACTAACCCTAGTAGCTTCTTTAGTAGGGGTTGTACTAGCACCGGTCTACGACGGTCTTGAGCGTAAGCTGAGGGCAGCTATACATACACGCATAGGCCCCCCAGTACTTCAGACGTGGTACGACCTAGTGAAGCTGTTCTCCAAGGAACTCGTAATTCCTGAGGGCGGTACGTGGTGCGTCCTCACGCTAGCCCTAGAGATTACAGCTTTAGTAGCCTCTATAGCCCTACTTAACTACATCCCCTTAGTAACTATCCCGGGGGTAGTGGGAGTTGAGGTGGCAGCCTTCATAGCTCTCCTAACAGTAGCTACAGCTCTCACCATGGTGAGAGCCGTAGCCCAGAATAACGTCTACTCAGTTGTAGGTGGATTTAGGGAGTTCACCCTAGCTCTCTCATCTGAGCCCTTCTTAGTCTTCTCTTACCTAGCCCTAGTAGCTGGTGGGGAGAGACCTGTCTTCAGGATCTCCTCCCTACTCATCCTAACTATCTGTGCGTACGTACTAAGCAGTAGGATACCCTACGATATCGCTGAGGCCGAACCGGAGCTCTCCGCTGGGGTTAACATAGAGTTAGCCGGACCTCTATTGGGGGTAGCTACCATGTCCACCGTCCTCAGGAGGTTTCTAGCGGCTGAGCTTACAGCACTAGCACTAGTATCTACGGCAGGGTTCTGGAGCTACCAAGCCCTAGTCCTATCCCTAGCCCTAACCCCAGCAGTCTGGGTAGTACACGCACTGGTAAGCATACTCCTCGGTAGGACTAGGGTTGATGTAGGTCCTAGAACTCTACTCCTAACTCTATTTCCTCTAAGTGTAGTTACGATAACTATCTACGGGTTAGGGCTATGACGGAGTCTGTAAGTAAGCTTATCGAGGAGCTGAAGAGATTGGGAGGTAGGGTAGAGGAGGTTAAGGATAGGGAGGTCTACCTAGTAGTAGGTAGGGACAACCTAAGAAGCCTAGCCAAGGCACTCTACAGCACCGGAGCCTACCTAAAGACCTGTGCAGGTGTGGACGAGAGGCAGGTCCAGGGAGTTCTCTCCATCTACTACATCTTCGGTTTAGACGAGCTAGGGGTTGACGTAGTCCTCAGGGTACCGGTAACTGAGGACGATGCTAAAATCCCAACTATAGTATTGGAGGTACCGGCCGCGGACTGGTGCGAGCTTGAGGCTAGGGACATGGTTGGAGTAGAGATAACCGGTAGACCCGTTAGGAGGCTAGTCCTACCGGAGGACTGGCCCGAGGGTATACACCCGCTTAGGAAGGACTTCGACTACTCTGCTAGACCTCCGAGGCGTTTTAGGTCGGAGCTACCTGAGGAGGTTGGGGTACCCCTAGGTCCTTACCACCCAGCACTCCACGAACCTGAGTACTTCGAACTCTACGTAGATGGTGAGAAGGTTGTTGACGTAGTCTACAGGGGCTTCCACGTCCATAGAGGTATAGAGAAGCTGGCTGAGTCACCTAGGTTTACCTACAAGCAGATCCCGTTCCTAGCTGAGAGGATCTGCGGTATCTGCGGTTTCGTACACTCCAGCTGCTACGTTATGGCTGTCGAGAGAGCGGCCGGGATAGAGGTACCGGAGAGGGCTGAGTTCATAAGGTCGATAGTCCTTGAGGTTGAGAGACTCCATAGCCACCTACTATGGCTTGGCGTAGCAGCCCACCTACTAGGCTACGATGTAGGCTTCATGCACGCCTGGAGAATTAGAGAGCACGTCATGGTCCTAGCGGAGTACCTAACAGGGTCTAGGAAGACCTACGGGATAAACATCATAGGGGGTGTTAGGAGGGACCTAAACGTAGATAAGCTGGATAGAATCCTTAAGACCCTGGCGAAGGTACGTGAGGAGTTTGTGAAGCTAGTCGAGGTCATGCTATCAGTTCCCCAGATCAAGTTAAGGGCTTCCGGTACGGGGATCCTATCGAGGTCCGAGGCGAGGGCTCTAAGTGTTGTAGGCCCTGTTGCGAGGGCCTCCGGGCTGTACAGGGATATTAGGAAGGACTACCCGTACTTCGCCTATAGGGAGGTGTCCTTTAAGGTTCCCCTATACACTGAGGGGGATAACCTAGCTAGGGTCCTAGTCAGAGTTGAGGAGGTACTGGAGAGCATAGAGATAATCAAGCAACTAGTAGACAAACTACCCGGAGGACCCGTAGCTGTGGAGTCGTGGGACGTACCGCCCTATAGGAGGGCTGTAGCAGCTATCGAGGCACCTAGAGGAGAGGATGTGCACTTCATAATAACTGGGGTCGGGAAGCCCTATAGGTGGAGGGTTAGAGCACCGACATACCAGAACATACCTGCTTTGAGGGCTATGCTGAGGGGGGCTTCACTAGCAGATGCCCCACTAACAATAGCGAGTATAGACCCTTGCTTCTCTTGTACAGATAGACTGGTCGTCTATGACTTGAGGACCGGTAGTAGGAGGGTCCTAAGAATCGCGGGAGGTGTATCTGCGTGTCCCTTGTGAAGATACTCGAAATAGCCCTTAGAACCGGGCGTGTAACCCGTAGGTATCCGGTGGAGGAGCCTCTACTGACACCGGAGTTTAGGGGCTCTATAGAGGTGGACCCATCGAAGTGCTGGGGTTGTGGTGCCTGTACTAAGGTATGCCCCTCTAACGCTCTAACTCTAACACCCTCGGGTAAGGGCCTCGTTCTGGAGTACTTCGTTGGTAGGTGTGTATTCTGCGGTATGTGTGCTGAGGTATGCCCAGCTAAGGCTATAACGGTTACGAAGAAGTTCGAACTCGCCTCCAAGAACCTCAGGGACTTGAGGTCTAGGGTGGTCCACGAAGTACTACGCTGTAGTGTTTGTGGAGCACCTATCACAGCAGAGGCTGAGGTAAGGGCTGTAGTGAAGGTATCGCCCATAACTGAGGAGTACGTTGCCCTATGCCCTAGGTGTAGGAAGGAGAGGTTCACTAAGTCAGTAGCCCTTAGGATAGGTGCTAGCAGTGGACCTAGCTAAGGCTCTTAAAGCTATTAGGAGGAGTATCTGGGTATACCACCTAAACAGCGGTTCATGCAACGCGTGTGATATAGAGGTTCTCGACGCACTAACACCCTACTTCGACGTCGAGAGGTTCGGGATAAAGCTAGTAGGGTCCCCTAGGCACGCTGACGTAGTTCTGTTTACGGGTCCGGTAACTAGGGAGTCCCTTCCTAAGGTCGTGAGGGCCCTCAAGGCTATGCCAAGGCCTAGACTACTCCTAGTCCTAGGGTCGTGCGGTGTTGGAGGGGGTATATGGTGGGATACCTATGCAACTATCGGGGGCTTCAGTAAGCTCGAGGAGATCCTCAGGGAGCAGGGTGTGGAGGTGGATAGAGTAGTCTACGTACCGGGTTGCCCGGTAAGGCCTGAGGCTATAATCTACGGTATACTGGTTCTACTAGGTCTAGCTGAGCAGAAGGTTAGGGAGGTGGAGGTACACGCACCAGGAGGTTAAGGTCTACCTCTGCTCGGTAGAGGGTCTAGAGGTGTCCACCTACAGGCACGTACTAGCACCAATCTCGAGGTGTGAGTATAGGGGTAGTATTAGCATAGACTCACTACCCCCCGAGGTACGTGAGGAACTCCTAAAGAGGGGTGAGGTAATTCTAACCGAGCTCGATGAGAACCTAGCCAAGGTGCTGGGAGTCGATAACCTCAGTAACTATCAGTACATTAGGTTCTCCACCTACGGTTAGCGTCTCCCCACTAACGGTACCTGTACCTCCGTTAGTGGGGTTGGGTCTCGGTGTGGGTTCACCGGCGTCACCCACACCCCACGGACTCCGGTCGAGCCCAACCCCACAGGGCCTCTACCTGAGTCTCCCTATGTCACCGCAGCGCGGTTCATCCGAGGAACTACAGTATGCAGAGGTGTTTAAACATCACCCTATAGCATCAGGTACTCACAGCTATTATAACTTACCGATAACCTTGTAATGGCCTAGTGTGAGGGCGGAGGCGATTAAGTGCCCGGTAACTGCTACTATAATAACGTACTCGTAGCCTAGGTACGAGGCTAGTACCCCACTTAGAGTCGACCCAACTACACTCCCCAATTCGCTGAGTACTCCATAGAGGAACGTGTTAAGCCCTCCTGAGGAGTTTACGTAGATTACGTAGTTAGCTGCGTTAAATAGGTTGAATAGAGCTGATATGACTACTAAGTAGAGGAGGGCTACCTCAGCTCTACTCAGCGTAAGGAGTGCGGGGATAACTACTCCCCTAGCTAGGGCAGCGACGGGGGCTACGGACCCGGATAGAGGGGCTTTAGATAAGGCTAGTATGATAAGGGAGGAGACCAGGGAGGAGAGTCCGTAGATGAGTACCGTAGCTGTAGAGCCTAGGTATCTGGATATTACGAGCGGTAGGACTACGGCTAGCGCGTCCGAGGAGGCTACAACTAGAAATGCTCCGAGGAGTGGTCGGTAGCTGGGTAACTCCCTACCTTCATCCCAGGTTGAACGCAGGATCTCTGAAGGCTCTAGACCCCCGTCGAGGACCTCCGGGAGTACTGCTGCTAGCTTAGCGTACCGGTAGAGGGAGTCGAGTCTCTTGGATATCCTAAAGAGGGTTCTCTCTACGGGTAGTACTACAGGTGGGAGGAACCAGACGAATATGGCTGAGGCGGTGAGGGCTAGGATTATGAGGGACTCGGCAGTAAGGTAGTTGTAGGAGATTAGTACTAGGATTACTCCCCTAATAGCTAGAGATGCGGAGTTCACTAGGTTATTGTAGAGACCCCAGCGGGAGCTCTCAACGTATTCCAGCAGTGTAACGCTAACCGAGACCCTACCTAGAGCTAGGGCTACAGCATGGAGGAGACAGTAGGATGTAGCTACATAGAGTAGATCCCTAGTAAGAGCTGGGGCTAGAAGGGAGAGTACTAGTAGAGCAGCTGAAACTGTTGCACCTAGTTTGTTGACCCCTTTCTCAACTACCTTGCATAACGTCAGGCTCACAACTATGAATATAACACTCCAGAGACTACTAACAAGCCCTAGAACTACCGGGTCTGGTCTTATCTGCAGAGCTATGTACAGGTAGAGGTAGAGGTCGGTAAAGGATAGCAGGGCTAGGTAGACCGTAGCTGGGGCTAACCACACGTAAGCCCCTTAAGCCACCTAGAGGGAGGTGTTCAGCTTTAAGCCTAACCCCTAATAGAGCTCGTAGTGTGAAGTATGAGATGCAGCTACCGGGTTAGGAGGGCGGTCAACCCGCTCTGCTACGTTGCCCTAGTATCGGTTACCGTAGTACTGATCCTAGCACTCCTACTGGACTCTACGGAGTTGTGGATAGCTTTGACGAGTCTAGGTGAGGAAGTTGCGTACGTAGGGTTGGCCCTAGCTGTTGTATACCTACTGGACCCTCTGGTAGGGTTACTAACTCTAGGGATAGTGCTACTCTCCGGCTCCACTAACATACTCCTGAAGTACTCTCTAAACATCCCCAGACCCCCTCCCGAGTACTGGCGCGTCCCAGCGGAGGGTCCTGGGTTTCCAAGCGGTCATACCCAGGTATCTGCAAGCTTCTGGAGCGGGTTAGCTGTGCTGACTCCGCGTAAGTGTACGGTGCCACTAGCTTTAGTAATTCCCGTAGCTGTAGCTTCCTCGAGGGTAGCTCTGGGGGTTCATAGTATTGCCGACGTAGCGGGTGGTTACGCGATAGGGGTAGCTATATCAGTTACCTCAGCCTACCTAGAAAGGTGTTTAGGTGGAGGATCCGTACCGTTAGTCTACTCCCTAGCGTTAGCTGCATCGTCGATCAGTAGCTACCTAGGCTACGACCTCAGGACCTCCTCCTCGACCCTAGGCCTCTCCCTCGGACTCCTCCTACTTACCCCAAGGGTTAAGCACTTCATACGTTCAGTACACTCTATGAGTCTAACTGAGAGGTTCCTAGCCTTAGTTACCTCAGCGACTATGTCTCTATCTGTACTCTACCTGAGCAGACCTGCGGGGTACGTAGCTAGGGCTTCAGCATACCTACTCCTAGCTCTAGCCTTATACACAGTACCGGTAGCTTTCAGAAGGGTTAGGGCTGGAGCCCTTCGCGACTGTATCAAGTTTCATAGAGGTTTATAAGGGTTGTCGGTGCTTCCCTTATCGGGGAACCGCCTCGAGATGCGGGTATAGACCTAAGAGAGGCGTGTTTTGAGGGGGAGTCAGGATGCGGGGGTTTCCCCACAGCAATGACCCTGAGAGAACGATGAGGGGGGAGCTGTGGGTAGGGGTTACCCCGAGGGGGTGGAGTCCTGTGATGTGGATCCCGATGAAAGGGGTCCCGAGGGCTGTGAAGCCAAGGGTAGAGGACTTGGTATCAAAGAATATCAAGCCCTATGAAACCTGAACTCCGACTACTAGACCTCTCTAGGTAGCTTTACAGACTCCCTCAGTAGCTCTAGGAAGCTCCGCTTAGGCTCCTTTGGTGTGGTGAACTCTATAACGAGCTCCACTACGCTGGGGGTTGAGAGCTTTACTGAGTCAGCTATATACGACCTTATCTCCTCAAGCTCACCGAGTTTTGTTGAGGGGTCTACCTCGAGCTGTAGTAGTATGAAGTACCTACCAGGTTCTAGGACTAGGGATCTCACACTATTTACGTCTAATACCCTGGGGTCGGAGAGAGCTACCTTAACTACCCTACCTACAACATCCCTAGGGGCTGAGATCCCTAGGAGTGTAACTACGTATCTATAGCCTAAGCTAGCTGAGGATAAGGCTATTACAGTAGCTACAGCGAACGCCCCGTAGCCGTCGATCAGCGGGTTCCCCGAGGATATGGCGACTACTGTTGCGATGTCTCCGAGAGTATCAGCTAGGTTCTCGGCTACAGTAGCTGTAAGTGCTGGGTGCTTACCAGTACTCCTACTCTCCCTAACGGCGTCTACCAGGACTAGGATGTTAAGGGTTAGGGATAGGTACATCAGGTACCTAGAGGTTTCGGAGACCTCAACTACGGGGTTAGCCAATCTGCTAATACCCTCACTAACAGCTCCTAGAAAGAGGTATGCTACAGCTAAAACTATAGCAGCAAAGCCTGTTACGTAGATAGCTCTACCGTAGCCGAAGGGGTACCTCAGGGAGGGTCTAAGCCTCTGTACAGCTATGCCCAGAGCTATGAGTCCTGAGAATGTGAGGTCGGCTAGTGAGTGGAGGAGTGAGGCGTCTATGGAGGCTGATACCGAGTTTATGCTTGCAAAGTACTTCAGTAGGACTAATACAACATTAACTGCTAGCCCTAGGTATACGGGTCTCAACTTAGGCTCCCAACCCCCTTACAGTATCTGAGGGAGTAGGTAGGAGGCTTCAGCCACGTAGTTAGACCCTTAGCTACGGGTTCGGGGTATCCGCGTACCCTATAAACCGTTCTCAGTGCTACACTCTCTAAGCTAGCCCCCCGGAGCCCGTCTACGGCAGGCTATTAAGCTTTAAACCTGGGGAAGCGCTAGGCCGAGAACGGTTAGTAGAGTACAGCTTATAACCTGTTGCAGAGAGCTCACCCCGGGGCTATCCACGGCTAGGGTATTCCATAGACTAGTATCCCTAGAGGAGGCCTACGAGATCCTGAGTGAGTACGTTAGGCTTAGACCCGTAGAGGTGGAGGAGGTAGACCTCGTGAACGCCTCCGGGAGGGTTCTAGCCGAAGATGTAGTAGCACTATACGATTACCCCCCATTTGATAGGTCTGAGGTAGACGGCTACGCTGTTCTCTCAAGTGATGTTGCTGGAGTGGACGAGGAGAGGCCTGCAGTACTTAGGGCTGTAGGCTCGGTGGGTATAGGTGAGGTACCGAAGTTCTCACTAAGTAGTGGGGAGTGTGCTGAGGTATCTACCGGGTCTATACTACCTAGGGGGGCTGATGCCGTTGTACCTGTTGAGTACACTAAGCGCGTAGGGGACCTAGTCTACGTCTACAGACCCGTAGCCCCCGGGGAGAACGTAGCCCAGGCAGGTTCCGACGTACTAGCCGGCGACGTACTCCTAACTAGGGGTACTGTACTAGGCCCGGTCGAGCTGGCGCTACTAGCCTCCTCAGGTATAGCTAGGGTGAGGGTCTACAGGAGGGTTAGGGTAGGTATAGTATCGATCGGGGACGAGCTGGTAGAGCCCGGGAGGGGGCTCGAGTTGGGTAAGGTATTCGATACCAACTCCTACTACCTCTACTCATCCGTGAGGGAACTCGGTGCAGAGCCCGTACTCTACGGTATCGTAGGGGACGATGAGGTAGCTCTGGAGAGGGTACTGAGGAGGGCTCTGGAGGAGTGCGATATCGTTATAACCAGCGGCGGGACGTCGGCGGGTGTAGGTGACGTAACCTACAGGGTCGTTGAGAGGCTTAGCGGCGGGGTACTCCTATTCCACGGACTTAAGGTGAGGCCCGGTAAGCCCACCTTCGCAGCAGTCGCCGGGGGCAAGCTAATCGTAGGGCTCCCGGGGTTCCCGCTCTCGCAGATGATGATCTTCAACGTACTTGTGAGACCGATCCTAGCCAGGCTCCTAGGCTATACCGAGCCCCGGACCACGGTGAGGGCTACACTAGCCGAGAGGGTCCTAGGCTACCTGGGGGTCACGAGGCTTGTCCCGGTAGTACTTAGGAGGGGCCCCGGGGGTTACGTAGCCTACCCACTTAGCTACAGGTCCGGCTCTACGAGCGTCCTACAGGTAGCTGACGGGTTCGTAAGGGTTGAGGGCTCCGTACCGTTCATAGAGGAGGGTGCTGAGGTGGAGGTGTTCAGACTCCACACTAAGTGGTTAGCCGACCTAGTGGCCATAGGTAGCCACGACTACCTACTCAGCGAGGTCTTCAGGGAGCTCAGTAGGAGCTTTACTGTTAAGTACGTGCCTGTAGGGTCTCTAGCGGGGCTGGAGGCCGTAGCTAAGGGGGTGGCGGACCTAGGGGGCGTGCACGTACTCGACGCAGAGAGTGGGGAGTATAACGTACCGGTAGTTAGGAAGTTGGGATATGGAGATAGGGTAGCACTTATCGCGGGGTATACCCGTGAGGTAGGGCTGGCTATCGCTAGGGGGAACCCCAAGGGTATTAAAGGTCTGCGGGACCTACTTAGGGAGGATGTAGTCTTCGTTAATAGGACTCGCTATAGCGGTATAAGGGTACTCGTAGATACCTACCTAGAGAGACTAGCCCAGGAACTTGGGATTACATTTGAGGAGCTTACCCGTAGGATAAGGGGGTACTACACTGAGGCTAGAACCCATAGTGGTGTAGCCCTAAGTGTACTAAGCGGTAGAGCTGATGTAGGGGTAACCCTAAGGTACGTAGCTGTAAGGTACGGACTGGACTTCATACCACTGGCCTCCGAGAGATTCGATATAGCTGTCAACATTCAGTCCCTTAAGAAGAGGGAGGTGAAGTTACTCATAGACTACCTACGCTCAGATAACTTTAAGAAACTAGTGGAGAGGTTCCCGGGTTACCGGCTAGCTGAGAGAACAGGAGAACTCGTAGTAATCTAAGAACCTGAGCCTCAAGATTACCGCGAAGATAGCTTAAAGTTGGTTGAATAATGCCTTAGTATATCTGCTATACGTTATCGCACATAGTGCGGTAAGTACCGTAAAAATTTATTAAGCCAAATCTATCTCAAGTATTTGAGGGGTGTATCTGTGAAGGCCCCCAAGGGTGTTGTAATAGCTATAGCTCTGCTAGTAGTAATATTAGTGATCTCAGTAGTTACGTGGTCACTTAGGGTACAGCTATACTCTACGAGAGCTCCATTCTCCGCGTTTCTGATACTCCTAATACTCCTAGTAGCTGGCTACGTATTCATGGAGCAGGCTAGGTTAGGTAGGAGCTTCCCTGTTAGGAAGATACCCGCCTTCGACGCTATTGAGGAGGCTATTGCTAGGTCTGTTGAGATGGGTAGACCCGTACACACAACCTTCGGCTTCGGGTCCATCTCCTCGTCCATGGCCCCTCAGTATGTAGCTGGTCTCGGTGTCCTAGCCCACGTAGCTAGGCTGTGCGGTAAGTACGGAGCCAAGCTCATAGCTACTCTAGGAGTTCCCGAGGTTATAGCTACTACTGAGGAGATAGTTAGGGAGGGCTACTACTCCGCCGGGAGGCCGGAGCTCTTTGACCCAGCGTACAACGTTAGGTACCTAACGGACCAGCAGTTCGCCTACGCCTCAGCAGTTCAGGCAACTATCGTTAGGGAGAACGTAGGTGCTAACATAGTCGTCGGCCCATTCTACGCCGAGTCCCTGATATTCATGGAGGCCGGTAACATGGTCGGCGCGTTTCAGATAGCTGGTACAGCCAGGGAGACCCAGATACCGTTCTTCGTACTAGTAGCTGACTACTCCTTCATAGGTGAGGAGATATTCGCCGCGGGAGCTCTAGCCTCCGGAGATAAGGAGACCCTAGCCTCTATAAGGGCTCAGGACATAGGTAAGTTCATCAGTATAATACTGATAGTACTGGGAGTCATAATGCTACTGGGGGGCTTTAAACTTGTTGACAGCCTGAACTGGGTCTGGAAGTTCGGGTGATAGCATGAGCCTGGTGGTTAGGAAGTACGTCCCCCAAATAATCATCTCCGCAATAATAGTAGCTACCGTAGCCTTCTACTACCTCTACATAAGTAAGGAGGTTGCAGGAGCCTTTAGCACAGCCGATAAGGCTCTGAGCGACTGGGCAGTAATAATCACCAGCTTCGCCCTCATCGTCGGAGGGATAGACATACTGAGATTCCACGTCCTGAGGATAAAGAGGGAGGGCCTAGCCCAGGCACCCTTCAGCACCGTTACTATAGCACTGCTCATCACCATGGTGGTCTTCGGTGTAATAGGCTGGTACTACAGCTACGCAGACCCCAAGGCTGGGATAACCATAACTACCCAGCCTCAGTTCCGGTGGCTGTACACTAACGTATACGCACCGTCAGATGCAGCTGTGTACTCCATCCTAGTGTTCTACATAGCATCAGCCTCATACAGGGCCTTCAGAGTTAGGAACCCGATGGCCCTGCTGCTACTGATAACAGCAGTAATCATAATGTTTGGGAATACAACTATAGGAGGGCTCATATGGCCGGGCTTCCTCTCACTAAGGGACTGGATCATGACTGTACCGAATACAGCAGCGTTCAGACCTATAACTATAGGTGCTGGTTTAGGAACGATAGTCCTAGGACTAAGGCTACTGACCTGGAGGGAGGTAAGCTGGATGGGGAGGCGTGAGTAGTATGAGCGGCAGGATCTCCTTAGGGAGGGTCCTAGAGTCTAGGGAGCTACTCTACACCCTACTACTGCTCTCAGTAATACTACCGCTATTACACCCCATAGGGATTCCCATAGAGATATCGGTACGTACTCGGGATGTCTACAACTACGTAGAGAAGCTAAAGCCGGGTTGCCACGTCTACATAGAGGTGTACTACGAGGTAGCAGCTAGGGGCGAGCTCGAGCCCAACCTAATAGCTCTCACCAAGCACCTCTTCGATAAGGGCTGTAGGATAGTGTACGGCTCCCTCAGCGCCTTCGGGGTAGTAGCATTCTCCCTGTTTAGAGCCAGCGCGGCTGACCTCTTCGCCGACAAGGTCTACGGTAGGGACTACGTATACCTCGGATACATAGCTGGAGGTGAGGCTGCAACAGCCTCCCTAGCTAAGAGCATTAAGGGGACTATAAGCGTAGATAACTACGGTAATAGACTCGAGGACCTCCCACTTATGAAGGAGGTCGACAAGGCTACGGACTTCGACCTAGTAGTGATAGTGTCGTCCGGTACTGACGTCTTCGCATACTACGTAAGGCAGTGGCATACACCTTACGGGGTCCCACTACTATTCGTAGCTCTAAGCGTTATAGGCCCGTCCATCGAGCCATTCGTAGGTGCTAAGCAGGCTATAGGGATGCTCGTAGGTCAGAGGGCAGCTGCTGAGTACGAGGTACTAGTAGGTAGGTTGGGGCTTGGTATGGCCTCTATGGATGCTCAGAGCACCTCACACATGCTGATACTAGCGTTCATAGTTATCGGTAACGTAGTCTACTGGAGTAAGAGGCTTTCGTCTAGGAGGGGTGGGGCAAGATGATTAGCTGGGAGGTACTCGGAGCGTGGATCTCCGCAGCCCTCGTCGTGTGGATCTACAGCTTCGCCTACAGGGACAACGCTCTGTACAAGCTAGCTGAGCACATATTCCTAGGTACGGCAGCTGGCTACTCAATAGCCTTAGCACTGGATAGCCTAAACAGGGTCCTAATACGCCCGGCCGTCACAACTCCCGGAACGTTCTGGGCTACCTCCTGGCACTACGTAATCCCAGTAGTACTAGGGTTACTGATGTTCGCTAAGTACTCGAGGAGGTACTACTGGCTAGCTAGGTACGCAGTAGCTGTAAACCTAGCTGTAGGTACAGGGCTAGCTCTGAGAGCCGTACCTGTAGCTAATATAGTGAGGCAGATAACAGCAACAATACTACCGCTATGGGGTTCCGACCCGGTTAAGGTCGTGAACAACTGGCTGATGGTACTGATAACCGTCGGTGGGCTAACGTACTTCCTGTTCACGATATTCCCGAGGAGGGTCGAGGGGGCGCCGCCGTCACCTACGTACCAGGTCTACAGGGCACTGTACTACATAGGGATCTACGGGATGATGGTCGGCTTCGGAGCCCTCTTCGCTAACACGATAATGACTAGGGTAGGGTTCCTAATATCGATATACCTAATATATCTACAGCCCCAGGTCTGGGCCTCTATAGTTGCAGCAATACTAGCAGCTATAGCAATAGTCCTAGGAGCTCTGAGAAAGAGGTAACCATGGGTAGGGCCTACAACGAGGATGTAGTAATAGAGGAGCTCGCGAGGAGGATAGTAGACCTAAAGCTAGATACGATAGCCATCTTTTTACTCAGCTCCTTCGGCCCTATGGGTAGGGTGTGGTCCCAGGTAGCTAGGCTCTACCTCCAACCCCTACTCATACTCCTGGGTAGCTACGGCGAGGCCTTTCTGAGGATACTCGAGGACCCCCAGAAGGTGGAGAAGCTCATCAGTAAGATAGAGGAGCTAAGTGGTTAAAGTATTTTTCCCCTCCAATACCCTATACCTGGGCTCTGCTTGAGGAGACCTAGGGGGTACGTACTTGTAGCCGACAGGCTCTTCGATGGTAGAGGTGGGGTTCTGGTAAACCCCGTAGTAGTTGTCGAGGGTAGTGTGGTAGCCGACGTAGGTACCAGGGGCTCCGTAGAGTTTCCGGAGGGCTACGAGGTCATCGAGCTTAGGGGTGTCACGCTACTACCAGGTCTCATAGATGCGCACGTACACTTCAGCGGCCTAAGGACCTACAGCCCAGCCGAGGCTCTGACAACCCCACCGGAGCTACGAGCTCTTAGAGCAGCCCGCGATGCTGAGAGGGCCCTAATGGCTGGGTTTACAACCGTTAGGGACTGCGGTAGTACCATAGCCCTACACCTTAAGAGGGCCGTCAGCGAGGGTACGGTCCTAGGCCCTACGATCGTAGCTGCCGGGAGACCTATCTGCCAGACCGGTGGTCACTGCGATATCCACTACCTACCACTCGAGGAGGTGAGGCGGCTGGGCCTAGCCCTCCTCTGTGACAGCCCCTGGGAGTGTAGGAAGGCCGCTAGGGCCGTCCTAAGGGACGGGGCCGACTTCATAAAGGTGATGACCTCGGGTGGTGTAGGCTCGGAGAAGGACGACCCTAGACACCCGCAGATGAGCGTTGAGGAGGTGAGGGCTGTTACCGAGGAGGCCCACAGGGTCGGTAAGAGGGTCGCCTCCCACGCTCAGGGAGCTGAGGGGGTTAGGATAGCTGTCCTGGGTGGCGTGGACTCCATAGAGCACGGCTACTTCCTAGACGAGGAGGTCGTGGAGCTCATGCTCCAGCGGGGTGTGTACTACGTACCGACGCTATGCCTCGTAGAGTTCTACAAGAAGACCCTGGAGAACCCGCCACCAGGTATCCCGGAGTGGAGGCTTAGGAAGCAGGAGATGTGTGTAGACGCTATGCCTCGGAGCTTCCAACTAGCATACAAGGCTGGTGTTAGGATAGCTTCAGGTACGGACTACTACGGCCCACCGCTCAGGGCCTTCGGGAACCACGCCGACGAGCCGATAGCGATGGTTAAGTACGGTATGAGGCCCGAGGACGCTCTAGTAGCTGCAACTAAGAATGCAGCTGAGTGCCTAGGATTAAGTAACGTCGGGGTACTCGAGAGAGGTAAGGTAGCCGATATCGTAGGAGTCCTGGGGGATCCCATCACCGATATAGAGGTACTTAGGAGAGTAGTATTCGTAATGAAGGGGGGTAGTATAGTGAGGAAGGTGGTGTAAGATTATTGAAGGTAGAGAGGCTGAAGGCTAGGACTGTTGAGCTAAGCGGTGAGGTACTGAAGTTTAGGAGAGATGGAGGTGAGTTGGAGGTACCTCTAGGCTCCATACGTAGGGTAGGCTCGATTAAGAGGTTTAACAGGGTACTGGTAGCCCTAGTTATAGTAATGGCTGTACTAACCCTAATTACGCAGGAGTTCACCTACAGCCTACTAACACTACTAATGCTAGCCGTATGCATCTTGACGAAAGAGGAGGCACTAGTCCTCGAGACAACCGACGGTAGGTTACTCGAGGTTACCGTAAGGGGTGGCAACCTTAAGAAGGTCTTAAGGGAGCTTAAGGAGGCTACTCACTAATTATCTCTACGTTAGCCCTAGGTACGGTCACTACCCTACCATCCTGTAGTCTTACCTTAACCACCCTAACCGGGGACTCCGTCTCTATCTTCTGTAACTCTATCGGCAACTCTACGACGGTCCCTATCTCCCCGAAGTACGGGTACCTGATTATCCTAACAATACTACCAACCTTCATCCTACCCTCACCTAGGGGTCCCAGAGACTCTGTAGCGACCTTCACCCTCCTGGGTATTATCACCTCAGGTCTTATCACTCCAGCCCTCACCTGCGTAGCCCCGTTTATAGCTGCTTCAAAGCCCTGGTGCTCCTCGAATACTTTAAACGCCTTCTCCGACATCGGTAGCCTGCCGAAGCCCTCGGTTAGCACTAGGGTAAACCCTATATTCTCCCTACCTGTTATAGCTACACCTATCCTATAGCCTAGGAACCTCTCTAGGTCCGTTATCTTAACCCCACCAACAACTAGACCTGCTACACCCACCTTCCTAGCCTTCTCCAGGGCCTCGTAGGTAGCTAGGGAACCTCCAATAACTATCTTACCGGCGTGGTGCTCCCCTATGTCCTTCGCGTCGAGTACATCGCGGTTACTGGAGACAGCTAGCTCTATCCTACCGTGCCTCTCACCCCCGAAACCTATAATCCCCTGAACGAAGGCTGCCGGGGTCCCTATAACTACGGACTCCCCGGGAACAACCCTCTCGACCACCCCCCTGATGTAGGCCCTCACCTCTATAGGCCTTGGAGGGGTCCTTATGGTTAGGTGACCTGTGAGTTCATTGAACGACTCAACAATGCCGTCTACTGGAGACTCAACACCCCTCTTTATGAGCCCTAGGAAGGCTGTGTAGGAGGCCAGTACACCCCCCTTGGACACCCTATCGCCGACCTTAACCCTGAGGTACCTAGGTACCTCCTCAGGCTCAACCCCTAGGAGCTCTGCAACCTTCACTAGGAAGGGCTGACCCTCTAGGTAGCACCTTCCAACTACAGTATCGAAGTCCACCTCCTGCCCCTCGTGCACCAGTATCTCGCCCTTAATTGGGAGGCTCCTCTCCCTCCTTATGTAGGTAAGGGACGTTACCGCGAGACCGGGAGTGTATGCAAAACTCTCCTCACTCACAGGTACCACCCACTAACTAAGGAGTTTCTCAGGGTACAGGTCCATGGACCTAAACCACTGGGTTAGGAGCTTCCTCCGCTCAGCCCTATCCTGCGGTATGTAGAGAGGTCTCCCCCTCCCATCTACGACTATCCCGACTACCCCGCCGCGGACCTTCCTACTCACCCTCCTACCGTACCCAGCACCGAAGTCGAACTTCTTCGTTGGGTTTACAGTTACCGTAACCTCCTTATGCTGAGGTATGGGTATCCTTATGATACTCCCGAATGTTAGCTCGTAGGTCTCCCTCTCATTAGGTGAGTACTCTACAACTACGTCAGCTACCTTCTCACCAACGCTTCCAATACCTGCAGCTGCAACCACAGTACCTAAAGGTACGAGGCACTCCTTCTCGAATATCTCTAGGGCTATCTCCCTGTATATCTTCGATAGAACCCCTAAGTGCGGTATCATAAAAACACTGTCCTGCATTATGTAGGTAAAGCCTATCGGCTGGAACGCGTCTATTAGGATCATCATCGACTGGGACCTCCTAGGTGCTCTAGAGAGTAGGCCTCCTGTACCTATTATGTAGTCCACCCTCCTCATATCTATGTACGTCTCCTCGGCCTTAACCTCCTCGAATATATCCGAGATAGTCCTCTCCCTCTTAACCCCCTTAAGCTCCCTAGCGAGGTACTTGTGGTGGTTGAACGCCATGCGGATACTCTCCCTAGCTACAGCGTGCTCCACTACGAGGTCCTCAAGAGTCATCGGTATGGTGGTGGGCCTT
Organism: Desulfurococcaceae archaeon; assembly: GCA_020833415.1. Classification (GTDB taxonomy): domain Archaea; phylum Thermoproteota; class Thermoprotei_A; order Sulfolobales; family NBVN01; genus DRZP01. Next base: position 74,714 of record JAJHQJ010000002.1, read on the forward strand.
ATCATCTTGTTGTAGATTATACCCATGACCTCGTCCTCCGTTAGGTCCAGGGGGATCCACCTCATGACGTTCTCCAACCCCGCCTCCTTGAGTACGTTACCGATACTGTAGCTCATCCCTAAGTTAGCACTCACAGTTCTCAGGAACCTACCATCAAAGACTGAGTAGACATTCGTTGTGGCACCACCCATCCCGACACCGATAACGTTAACCCCCCTCATCTCAGCGAAGGTCCTGATCATGAGCCCCTCAGCTGCGGGTGTAGGCATTATATCCGTGGAGACTAGCTTCTTGAGCTTCTCATAACCCGGTGCGTGGGCCATGACGTGCTCCATGAACAGTTCGAGGATCGCGTTCCTAGCCGGCTCTACCCGCTCGACCTCTATCTGTGGCCTTAGGTTATCCACGATTCTAACGTCGAAGAAGTCTGGGTTGAGTATCCTCTTCACATCCTCTCTAGCGTCCTTATTACCTGCGTAGACTACGGGTAACCTAAAGCTAACCCCGAACCTAGGCCTAGGTTTAGCTACTGCTGTAATCTCAGTCATCTCGATTACGTGGGTCTTATCACCCCCGTCAGTCCCCCCAGCTAGTAGGACTATGTCCGGTCTCAGGAACCTTAGGGTGTTTATCTTCTCGTGTACCTCACGCCCATCGTCTACAGCTAGTACATCCATTACTATAGCCCCGGCACCTAGGGCAGCCCTCTGGGCACTCTCAGCTGTAATACTCTTAACTACCCCAGCTACTAGCATCTGCAGCCCCCCGCCGGCGCTACTCGTAGATACGTAGACGTCTATACCGGTCTTACCCCCCAGGTAGGGCATTATGAACCTAAGCTCCTCCGAGCTGTAGTCTAATATCCTATGGCCTGTGAGCTCCTCAACCTCCCTAACAGCGTTCCTAACGCCCTTCGTCACATCCTCAACGGGTTTCTCAACGGTTGTAGGGGCCTCGCCGCTAGCTAGGAACTTCCACTCCCCGTTGACCTTACCGAAGAACCTAGCCTTAGTCGTAGTACTACCTACATCCGTGGCGAGGATGTACCTAGGCTCCCTAACTAGCTGTACCACCTCCTACACCAACGGACTAAGTACTCCCAGCTCAAATAAG
>JAJHQJ010000018.1 GCA_020833415.1 Desulfurococcaceae archaeon
CTCTCACCTACACCGGTCATAAGCTTAGACGCGTTGAATACCCCCGAAACCTCTACCTTAAGGCCCTCTATAGCTATACCCATCTCGCGAGTTACGATCTCACCTACTATGTTGGAGCAGCCGGCTAAGGCAGCTAGTACGTACTCTATAGGTGAGGGCACCTCCCCACCGAGCTTATCGGTTACAACTGAAAGCCTCGCCTTTCAAGGCGGGATGGAATGGAAAAGCTTATAAACTCTATGTTGGTGTTTTCGTGGTTGCCCCTAAGCCCTTCGGGGATGCGGGGTAGGCAACCGCGTAGAGCCCTAAGTAGGGTGTGGGAAGCTCTGACCCCCCGAACACCCCCAGGTGACAGATGTATCCCCGAATAGATGGGAGGAACCAGTGAGCCGCCCTAAGGGAACTCTCGCCCCTTAGGGCGGGGAGGAGGTCAGTATCTCGAAGCTACCCGACTTAACTACCATCTTCATGGGCTTACCGGGCTCAGCCCTACTTCCAGAAACCGTTATGACTACGTCCTTATACCTAGTCGTACTCGTAGCACCTACCGGGATCCACTCCTAGGAGTTCACCTAAGTATGCTACCAACAGTAACGTGTACTACTTAAATAGCACTTAAATAGATGTGTCTATATGTGCTGCTGGTAGCCTTACGTTAGTTTGTCTATCAAGCCGGTAGGCTTAAGGCTTGGAGTACCTCCCCGCTATCCAGGTCTCTTATCTCTATAGCGTGCTTAGAGCAGTCTACTACCGCGTAGGTAGCTCTATCGGTAAGGTAGCCGGAGAGGGCTCCGGGGTTAAGTACGTACCTGGAGTGTACTACGGTTAGTACAGGTCTATGCGTATGACCGTAGAGGATCACATCGTAGTAGCCACCGCAGGCTAGTCCGTGGACAACACTCTCCGTAAGAGTAGGGGATTTAAACCCGTGTAGTGCTATAGCCTTTAACCCGCAGATATCCACCTCGATAGGTTGCTCAGCTACGTCCTCAACTACTGCCCTAAGGAGTAGGGGGTCTCCATCGTTATTCCCGAGAACTACCGTAACCTTAGAACCCCTCGGTAACCCCTCGACGAGGGTTCTCAGGGTGAATGGTGAGATCACGTCCCCTAGGTGTATCAGTGGTATGGGTTCGCCCAGGGCTTTAACTACCTTAAGGAACTTCCCCAGGTTGACTAGGTTATCGTGAGTATCTGAAACCACCAATACCTTCAGGTAGACCCCTCGGACTACCTGTAGCGGAAGCCTAATAAGCTCGGGGGCTAGACTAGTAGACCTCCCTAATGCCGAGGTTCTTAGCTACGTATGCGGCGAACTCCTCGGCACCGCTACTCCTAGCCTTAACTACGTAGAGCTTCCTAGGCCTCACACTCGATACGTACTTAACGAGACCCCGAAAGTCTGAGTGGTCGCTGAAGGCTACGTGCCAGGTCCTGGAGGAGATCCTCCTAATCGGGCTCCTGAACTCCCACCCGCTTAGTACTAGGGTACTGGCATCCCTAGAGCCCGGCGTAAACCTACTCGAGTGGTCTAGGTATACGTACCACCCATCCCTAATAACCTCCTGAGACTCCCGGCTTCCGGCGAGTACGTAGTCCCCCACCCTGATCCCCAGACTCTCAGCCTTCTTAGTCATCATGTAGACCTTGGGGGCCAGTACGAAGGGGGCGTCCACACCCCCCTGCCTCAGTATACTCATGACCTCGTTAACCTTACCGTAGTACCCGTAGATCCTCACACCGCCCTCAGTAAGCAACTGCTTGACTAGGTCTACCAGTAGGTACTCGATGTAGTCATCGAACTCACGTACATAGCTAGGCCTACCGTACACGGCGTCTATAACCAGGACGTCGGCCTCCTCAACGGGGGTCCCCTCGCCTGGTTTCTTAAAGTCGCTACTGTAGAGTATCCTAGTACCGTCGTCAGTCTCTACGAGGACCTGCACCGTACCCGGTATGTGGAGGCTCTTCAGGAACCTTAACCTAAGGTCCCCCAACCTAATCGAGTCCCCGGCTTCTAGGCTGAGGTAGTTAGTCGCGGAGTAGCCAAATACCTGGAGCCAGCTGAGGGTTAGCTGCGTAGCTACCAACCTGTAGGAACTACTGATACTCTCCTGCAGGTTTACCGTGTGGTCACTGTGTATGTGGGTTACTACCCTAATTCTCTGGGATACGTTACTATGGCCATCGATAACCACGCTCCCGGCAATGCTTATACCGCCGTCACTTCCGATCACAATACTCGGCGGCTTACTCGGCATACCCGGAGTCCTCATAGAGCTCTACCTGGAGGACATAAAAACTGGCTACGACATCAGCCACCGAGTCAGTGTCTAGTAGTTATTCGAGTTAACACCTCTGCAGAAACTCGTTAAGGTATTGGGTGACCCAGGAGGTACTTAGCTGCGGACTTATCCTTATTACCTTCCCCGTGTTCTGCTAGATCTCTGGTGACGGTGCGTGGTTAAGGTACTAGCCATCAACGCCTCACCTAGGAAGTACGGGAGTAGCTACAAGCTCCTCAGAGTAGCTGTCGAGGCCGCTAGGTACGCGGGTGCTGAGGTTAGCGTAGTAAACCTCTACGACTACACGATAAAGCCGTGCATAGGCTGCGTAAGCGATGAGCAGCTCTCCTGTAGGTTTCCCTGCGTAATCGACGACGATGATGGGAACGCTCTACTGAAGGCTATGGTCGAGTCAGACGCACTCATAGTAGCTACACCGATCTACTGGTACGGTCCGAGCGGTCAGTTGAAGAACATGATAGACAGGATGACCTCCCTAGAGAACATGATATTCGTATCCGGCAGATCGTTACTCGAAGGAAAGGTCGGGGGCTTCGTAGCCTCCGGTGCTGATAGCGGTAACATAGTGACTATATCATACCTAATGGTGGTAGCTAACTCTATGGGTATACTGATACCCCCGTGGGGTCTAGCCTACTACCTAGGCCAGGGAGACCCGCTGGAGAGTTCGGAGGCAGTCCTAGACGCAGCTAACGTAGGGTACCTAGTAGCTAGGGCAGCCCAGGGGCTCCACCCAAGGGAGCTCAGGTACGATCCCCACCTCGTTGAGAAGCTAGGTGGTAGGAGGTTTATAGAGAGGGTAGCCGAGGAGGTGAAGGAGCTAGCCGCAAGGGAGTTCAGGTTACGTAGCCGCGTGATAAAGATACACAAGCCGGGTGGGCAGTAGCGTAGGATAGTCAGCCGCGGGTTCAGAAATCATCTCTCATCCCTTGTAAGACTCATCACTACAGACGAGTTAGCAGCTCCCAATAACTCTATACTGTACTGCAACATAAGCTTAAGTGCTAACCCATAGGAAGTGCGGAAGTCCGTCTCGGAGTTTCCGAGTTTATAAACTTTATAAGCTCTACAGCTCCTTTAAATAGGGTTTAGGATGTCGGGTATTACCCCCCTGATCAGGGTTGAGAACATAGTTGCTACAGTTACCCTAGACCAGGGGCTGGACTTAGGGGCTATAGCTAGATCCATACCTAACGTAGAGTACGACCCGGAAGAGTTTCCGGGTCTAGTCCTACGCTTGGATAACCCCAAGTTAACGGCACTCGTCTTCAGTACCGGTAAGATGGTTATCACCGGGGCTAAGAGTACTCAGATGCTGATTAAGGGGTTTAAGAGGATCCTGAGGCTATTCTACAAGCACGGTATACTGATTACTGGGAAGCCTAGGGTACAGATACAGAACGTAGTTGCCTCAGCAAACCTCAACGCGGAGGTAAACCTAGAGATAGCTGCTGAGCAGTTGGACAACGTAATGTACGAGCCGGAGCAGTTCCCCGGACTGATATACAAGATGAACGACCCCAAGGTAGTACTCCTAATCTTCAGTAGCGGTAAGATGGTTATCACCGGGGCTAAGAGTGAGGAGGAGGTAGCCCAAGCCGTAAGGAACATATACGAGAAGCTGAAATCTATAGGTGCCCTAAGGGAGATAGTTGTGGAGGAGTTAGAAAGCGAGGAAGTATTCTAAGCAGGGTACGCTCTCTCATCGTTTTATAACTGAAAGCCTAGCCCCTCAGGCAAGGATGGGGAGAGAGGCTTACAAGCCTTCCCGGCTTAACCGCCTTCAGTGATGGGCGTTCAGGTTCTGCGAGCCTTAGGCTACGATTAATGTAATCCAATAACCCCGAGTCCCGACTGGGATAGGGGTAGCAGGCCTAAGACCCGGCCCGGGATCGAACCCTCAGGAAGAGAGGCTGTAGCCTGAACCACCCCGCTCTAGGGAATCCCCACCTCTAGGGCGGGAAGGTCGGGCAGTGTATGGAAAGCTAGGTCTGCCCTACTCTATTAAGGTAGTTTAGGAATCTCTCGTTTCTAGATATTGCTGAAGCCATTAAATCAGCTACTCTCAGGGGTTCTGGTATGGAGGAAACTAACTGTAGGTAGGATATGAGCTTACCTAGGTCCTCAACGATACTCCCTATGAGTGCAGTCCTCATGGGTTTCCACTTCGTTACTATAACCTGCGACTTCTCGTAAGTCCTCTTAATTATGTTGAACCTTACCTGCCAGTCGGGAAAGTGCTTTCTAAGGGCTGCCTCGACTTTCTCTAGCTTAGGCTGGAACTTATACATCACTACCACAGCTGCACACGCCTCAAGAAGAGCCTCCGGGTCTACAACGTTGAAGCCGGCTAGAGTGACCCCGTCTAGGAACACTACGTCTACCTTTCTGAAGGTCCTTAGAATCTCCAGAACTCTTTCCGTCCCGTCACTACCGTCTACTGTTACCGAGCCTAGCTTAAGGTCTACTAACTCCCTACCTCTGTAGAGGGTCCCGACTAGTACTGTCCTAAGCTTAAGCTCTTTGTAGTGTTGCGGGAAGAACCCGTCATCTACCCCTACTATCCTTAAGTACTCTAACGTACTCACCTACCCTACTATCGCTACTTAGAGCTTTTAGTAAGGTATCCGGGTCTACCGCTAGAGCTATCTCCTTAGTCTTACCGTACCTACCCCTACTCACAACCCTAGCCGTTACGACCCCCATCATGTCCAGTTCGTTTACTATATCGCTAACCCTCCTCTGGGTTAGGGGTTCTATACCGAGGGACTCGCAGATCTTCCTGTACCTCATGTATAGAGTACCGGTGCTCTCGGCGTACCCTCCCTCTAGGGCTAGTGCTAGAAGTAGGAGCTTGCCGTGGTAGGGGAGGGTCTTAACCAGCTCTACGGAGGCGTTCATCTCCAGCTCCTCCCTAGCCTTCCTAACGTGCTCTACCTCAACCCTAGAGCTTCCATCTCGCTCAGCTATCTCCCCAGCGAGCCTCAGTAGGTCGAGAGCCCTCCTAGCGTCACCGTGCTCCCTAGCGGCTATGGACGCACAGTACTCTATAACCCCCTCACCGAGGACCCCCTCCCTAAATGCTATCGAAGCCCTCTCCCTCAGGATATCGGCTAACTGTACAGCGTCGTAGGGTGGGAACACGATCTCTACCTCCCCTAGGCTAGACCTAACCCTAGGGTCTAGGGACTCTACAAACTTAACGTCATTAGTTATCCCCACGATGCTTACACTACCTCTAGTTAACTCGGCGTTAACCCTAGTTAGCCTGTAGAGGAGGTCGTCGCCTACCTTCTTAACTAGGAAGTCGACCTCGTCTAATACTATAGCTACGGCAAGACCGTTAGCCTCTATGAACTCCTTGACCCTACTATGTAGTTCAGCAACTGAAAGCCCCGTGAAGGGTAGCCTTACCCCGAGGTCTGCCCCGAGCTTAAAGAGGACCCTGTAGTTCGTGTCCTCATTTCTACAGTTGATGTAGGAGAACCTAAAGTTATTTGAGCCAACCCTCTCGCGGTATTCCTCAAACCTCCGGATAACGTACTTAACTACGGCCGTCTTCCCAGTACCCGTTAGACCGTATATAAGTATGTTGTTCGACTTCTCACCCCTAAGTATGGGGGATAGGAGTTCCGCAACTCTCTTTATATACTCCTCCCTGTGGGGGAGCTTTGAGGGTATGTAGTCCGACGAGAGGACCTCCCTATTCTTGAAGATCCTGCTCTCCTTAATAGCCCTCTTTATTACCTCCTCCACCACATCCTCCAAAGCCTCCAAGCCTAAGAGCAACTATAGTACTAGGGTGCTTAAAAAGTAGTAGATACTACATCCTCCTAGCTGAAGAGCGGTTACCCAACGATGTCGTAGAGCTCCCCTAGAGTTGGGAACTCGAGTACTCCTACATCAGCACCTACGACTATGGGTTTGAGGCTCTCTATTACAGCATAGTCCCTTATTATGGGGGATAGATAGGTATCTCTAGATAGGGTCACCTTAGAGCCGGTCTGGTATGCTCCTACAGCTGGTAGTACCACCAGCTTCTTACCTATAGTGGTATCCCCTACTAGGAAGCACGAGAACTTACCGACAATCCCTATCGGGTCCCTCAAAGCTATACTGGGATGCTCGTGCCCTATTACTAGGTAGTCCCACTGCTGCGGGAGCTCTTGGAGGTTTAGAGGTTTATGCCCATGGACTACTAGGTAGGGTTGGGCTAGGTAGCTCTCTACTATGCTGAAGTCGACCCACTTACGCAGGACCGGTAGGAAGTTATCGTGATTCCCGCGGACGACTACGACCTCATTAACGTACTTCTTAACGTAGTTAAGTAGCTGGAGTAGCTCAACCCTCTCGACCCTCCCTAGGGTGTTGAAGAGGTGCTTAAGGTCTCCAGCGAAGATCACCCTCTCAGCTTTAACCTGGCTAAAAGACTCCTCAAGGATCTTCATGGTGTGCCTTAGCTGAAACCTAGGTATGTACCCACCCTTAAGTGATACCTCCTCCTCGTACCCTATGTGAACATCTGCTAGTACGATTGCTTTGTGGCTCCTGATGTAGGTTACCGGCAACTCCGCAACTACCTCAATACCGGGCACTAGTTCTAGCACACCGGCTCCACCTAGGGTACTCCAGTGCAGTTTAAAGACCTTACCAAACTACGTGATCCCCGAATGTAGGTTGGGAAAATAGGGAGGTACGTCTCGATGCCCACTCCTTCGGGTAGTCTAGGATAGGATTAGAGAAACTCCGGTATATACCTCCTAAACACGGTCTCCGGGGACTCTCTAAGTAACTTCACAGCCTTAGGGAGGTAGTTTAAGATATCATCCGGGGTAATGCCATCCTCCCCCAAGACCTCAGCGGCTAGGTCCCCCGCTAACCCGTGTACCAGTACCCCCATCCTCGTAGCTAGTCCGGGGTCTCTAAGCCCTATACCATACATAGCAGCTATAGTCCCCGTTAGCACATCCCCGCTTCCGGCCTTAGCCATGCCGGGGTTACCCGTCATGTTGATGTAGACCCTCCCGTCGGGATAGCCCACCAGGCTGTGAGCACCCTTGAGTACTATGTAGGAGTTCAGCTCACGGCATACCCTCCTAAGGACTCCAACCGGGTCCTCCTCAACGTCCCGGGGTCTCAGTCCTGTTAGCCTTGTGAACTCGACTAGGTGGGGCGTAACTATGGTCGGGGCCTTCCTCCTCTTCAGTATGCTCGGGTCGTGAGCTACCGCCGTTATGCCGTCGCCGTCGATTATAACGGGTCTATCCAGCCTCTCCACTAAGCTCCTAATCAGTTCCTGGGTTTCGCTATTCAGGGACGTCCCCGAGCCTACTGCGACTATGTCTATACCTAGGCTCTCGACGAGGTTGAGTAGGTAGTCCAGGTTCCTCGCGGAGATGGTGCCCTCATCGGTCTCCTCGAGAGGTATGTAGACTACCTCACTACACCTGGCAGCGATGTAGGGGACTACCGACTTAGGAGCTGCGAGCCTGGAGTACCCCCCACCGACCTTCAGGAAGGAGTAGGCTACGTAGTATGGGGCACCGTAGTAGTACCTAGCCCCGGCAACAGCTAGGAACTTACCGAAGGTACCCTTATGCCCCCACCTAACCCTCTCCGGTATGGGCACCGGGGTGTTAAGCTCTGTGAGGATCTCGTCGGACTCCAGGAGCTCCGGGGGGTATGAGAGTCTGGATATGTAGAGCTTTCCGCAGTAGTAGTAACCTGGGTAGAGTATGTTACCTATCTTGGGTAGACCGAAGGTAACCGTGTAGGTGGACCTAACGGCTACCCCGCAGACCCTCCCGCTATCACCACAGATCCCGGAGGGTATGTCAACACTCACCACCGTCCTACCGCTGGCGTTTACTACCTCGATAACGCTCCGGTGAATCCCCGTTACCTCACCCTTAAGCCCTATACCTATGAGCCCTACGATAACTACGTCGCAGCTCCTGAGGGCCTCCCTAAGGGTCTCCAAGTCCTCGGCGGTTCTCACGATCTTCAGGGGCACCCCCAGCTTAGAGACTATCTCGTAGTTGCGCCTCGCCGGCTCGGGGTACCTACCCGGGTCGCCGACTACGTAGACCTCTACGTAGGCACCGCAGGAGCGTAGCCTGCGCGCAGCTACCAGGGCGTCCCCTCCGTTATTACCCGTCCCAGCGATGACGACGACCCTCCTACCGAAGCAGCCGACCTCCCGGCTTACAACCTGGTAGACAGCCGTCCCGGCGTCCTCCATAAGGAGGAGGTGGTCTACCCCAAACCTAGATGCGGCCTCCTCATCTATCCTCCTCATCTCGCTGACGCTGCAGACCTTAACCCTAGGTATGGGGTGTCCAGGCATCCAACCTACCAGGGTAGTTTTCGTCTAGAGCTAAAACTAGTCTAACTAAGGCCCACCACGGTTTCTCGGTAGGTGGTGCTCTACTGCCCCCCACCTCCACCGGCTTCGGGTCCCCGCACTTACTTCCCGACAGCCCCGGAAGTCCCTCCCGCCTAGTTTGGGGGCTCGCCCACTACCTAGTCGTAGGAAGGCCTTCGGGCATAGATAGGTGTATAAGAGCATCTAGGCGATCCCGGATTTAACCCCAGCTCCCAGATATCCTGGGTAGAGCGTGGTGGAGTTAGAGGTCAAGAAGGCTGGGGGCGTGTACTACATCAAGTTCGAAGACGGCAGCAAGGCCTACCTAGCGACTGAGGTAGAGGGAGGGGTTATGAAGCTTGTCGAAACCTACGTACCGGAGTCTAGGAGGGGGCATGGCTACGCTAGGGTCCTAGTGGAGAGAGCTATAGAGGACGCGGCGAGGAGCGGACTAAAGGTACTGCCGATCTGTAGCTACGCTGTGTGGTACTTCATGAAGAACAGGGATAGGAGGGGTGTGCTGGTAGACGAGCTGAAGAGCCTTAGCGATGACGACTGGGCCCGGCTCTACGAGGCTAGGAGAGCTGCCGAGGCCGCTAAGAGGTCTGGGGAGGCGTAGGTAAACCCCGCCCCGAGGTAGGTAGGGAGATAGGGTTTTTACCCGAACTCCAGAGGGTACTCTCTGGTGGAACCTTGGGTGAGCTAAGGAAGATAGAGGTTGTGGATATCCCGCGTAAGGAGGGTGTTAACGTAATACTCGGGCAGTCCCACTTCATTAAGACCGTGGAGGACCTCTACGAGGCTCTCGTTACGTCCGTCCCCGGTATAAAGTTCGGCATAGCCTTCTGCGAGTCCAGCGGGAAGAGACTAATTAGGTACGACGGTAACGACGAGGAGCTCGTATCCCTAGCTATAGAGGCTGCTAAGAGAGTTGGAGCCGGGCACTTCTTCGCCATATACTTAAGGGACGCGTGGCCCATCAACGTCATAAACGCCATTAAGCACGTATCCGAGGTCGTAACCCTCTACGCCGCCTCAGCTAACCCCATGCAGGTAGTAGTAGCTGAGACCGACCTGGGGAGGAGTGTTATTGGGGTAGTAGACGGCGGTACCCCTCTAGGGGTTGAGGGGGCTGAGGATAAGAGGGAGAGGTACGAACTCCTCAGGAAGATCGGCTACAAGCGGTAGGTTCACGCTATTGCTATTAGGGGGTAGAGCTCCGAGAATATATAGTTTTTCGCCTCTCCTACGTCTGGTGCAGTGTATCGAGGTTAAGCTGAGGTGCTTTACGAGTGAGTGGGTTGAGGTGGATGGGGTTAAGCTACTACTCCACAGACTCGTTAAGGAGACCTCCTTAGAGTCCGGTAACCTACTGCGGGAGCTCCCCAACCTAGGGAGCTCCTGGGATAGCCTACTCGAGGAGAAGGTAGGCAGCTACCTCCGGAAGACCCTACCCAGCGTTCTAGGTGAGTGTAGCCTGTACTACGTCGAACTAGGTAACGGGGACACGCTACTGGGGTATACCTACAGTACTGAGAGACTTAAGTGTCTACCGGTGAGCACGCAGCCGGATGCAGTTCTCTCTGTAGAGATACTGTCGAGACCTCAGATGGGTAACGTCGAGGAGCTGGACGTAGTCCAGAGGGGCATTCTCACATCTAGGAAAGTACTCCTCGGCGGAGACCTCTACACCATGTGCCTAGTCGGTAAGGTTGAGGAGGGGGGTGTGGTGGCAGTGGGCTTGGAGTTAGCAAGCGGAGGTCTTAAGGTCCTTCTAGCAGATGAACTCGGGTCTACGGCCCTAGCTAGGGTACCGAGGGGTCGGACCAGGAGGACTAGGAGGAGAAAGAGGAAGACGAGGAGGACCTCAAAGAAGTAGGGCTAGTAGAGCCTTCTGCGTGTGCAGCCTGTTCTCAGCCTGGTCCCACACGACGGACCAGGGCCCGTCGATAACCTCATCAACTACCTCATAGCCCCTCTTAGCCGGTAGGCAGTGCATGAATATCGCGTCCGGCTTAGCTAACCGCATAACCTCTGAGGTGACCCTGAAGGGGCTTAGGTCCCTCACCCTCCTCTCAGCCTCGGCCTCCTGACCCATGCTGACCCATACGTCGGTGTAAACCACGTCGGCGCCTCTAACAGCCTCCTCTACCGTATACACCACGTCGATACTGGCACCGCTCCTCCTAGCCCTCTCCTCAGCTAGCTCCAGGATTCTCGGCAGCGGCTCGTACCCCTTAGCCGTCCCCACCCTTATGTTAGCACCTAGGGACGCCGCCATCAGTATCAGGGAGTGGGCTACGTTGTCTGCACCGTCACCCAGGAACGCTATGTTTACCCCAGCTATCCGCCCCTTCTTCTCCCATATTGTTAGGAAGTCCGCTAGAGCTTGAACGGGGTGCTCTAGGTCGCTTAGGGCGTTTATCACCGGCACGGTAGCGTACTGGGCCAGCTCTACGAGGTCTGAGTGCCTGTAGACCCTAGCGGCCATACCATCAACATACCTGCTCAGAGTCCTCGCGGTATCGGCTACGGTCTCCCCCCTCCCTAGCTGGAGCTCGGTCCAGTTAGCAGTTACCGTAAACCCCCCGAGCTGCTTCATGGCTACCTCGAAGCTAACCCGCGTTCTAGTACTCGGCTTCTGGAAGATCAGCATGAGGGTCTTCCCCTGAAGTACGGGTATAACCCTCTCACCCCCGTAGAACCGCCGCTTAAAGTCCCTGGACAGCTCAAGTACCGTAGTAAGCTCCTCAGGACTTAGGTCTACTACCGAGATGTAGTCCCTACCTCTAAGAGAGCCCACGGGGACACCATGGAGATGGCTTAAGCAGGCTTAAAAATTCTTCGAATACGGCCTGAACACATTCAACCCTAGGGTATGGTAGTACGTGTTTGATTGAAGGATTAAAGAGGAGCTAATCACGGGAACGCGGTCTACGTTAGGCTGAGTGTTGGTATTATAGTGTGCTTATCTCCTACCGGGGTAGCACTACTAGGTGAGCTCCCTGGGTGGTTGGATAGTTAGGTGTACCGTGTGTGGTACTGAGAGGGTGTTGAAGGTAAGTTACCATATAGGTGACTTTAAGCAACTCTACCACTGGTGCCCGGTTTGTAGGAGGAATACCTACCATGATATAGTTAGTAGAGTAGCTCCCTAAATGCTTATAAGCTACCCCACCTTCTTCTTACCGGTAGCCGGGTCGTCTAGCGGTCAAGGATGCGGGGCTTTGGACTCTCGGCCGCCGCCCCACCCTCTAGGTTATTAGTTCCGGTTCTACCTCCTTACTGAAGGTGGTAACTTGGGTGTTAACCTACGTGACCTAATACCTGAGGCGGTTATCCGGGTAGTGAACGATCTTAGGGAACTCAAGGATAAGGTCGTAGCTATAGATGCTTATAACGCACTATACCAGTTCCTAACTGCGATAAGGCAACCAGATGGTACTCCACTAATGGATAGTAAGGGTAGGGTTACAAGCCACCTCAGCGGGCTCTTCTACAGGACTATAAACCTCGTTGAGGCAGGTCTGAAACCTGTCTACGTCTTCGATGGGAAGCCTCCCGAGCTTAAGTCTAGGGAGATCGCTGAGAGGCTTCAGATGAGGGAGGAGGCTAGGAGGAAGTATGAGGAGGCCCTCTCCTCCGGGGACCTGGAGGCAGCTAGGAGGTACGCACAGATATCGTCAACACTTACCAACGACATGGTCGCGGCAGCAAAGCATCTCCTCACGGCGATGGGGATTCCCTGGGTTCAGGCACCCTCGGAGGGTGAGGCCCAAGCAGCCTACATGGTCTCTGTCGGGGATGTCTGGGCAGCAGCATCACAGGACTACGACTCCCTACTCTTCGGCTCCCCAAGGCTTATTAGGAACCTGACCATTAGCGGGAAGAGGAAGCTCCCGAAGAAGGAGGTCTACGTGGAGATAAAGCCTGAGGTAATAGAGTTGGAGCAGTTACTTAAAGCTCTTGGATTAACGAGAGAGCAGCTCATAGACGTAGCTATACTAATCGGGACGGACTACAACCCCGATGGAGTCAGGGGTGTCGGACCTAAGACGGCTCTACAGCTAATTAAGACCTACGGTAGCTTGGAGAGAGCTCTCAGAACTATTCCTGGAGCTAACTTCCCGGTACCCCCGGGGGAGATAAGGAGGATCTTCCTAAACCCCCCGGTGACGCGTGACTACAAACTCGAGTGGAGGGAGGTGGACTCCGAGAAGGTTAAGAAAATACTCGTAGATGAGTACGAGTTCTCTGAAGAGAGAGTTAGCAGCGCCTTGGAGAGGTTATCTAGGGCTATGAAGGCCCTCAGGCAACCAAGTGGTAGTTTAGCGAAGTGGTTTAAGAAGGGATAGCGTTTACTAAAAGGATATAAGCCTCCTACTGAGCACTTTATGCAGGAACACCCCGGTGAGGTACGTATTCGTAGGGTCTACGGGGGCTATAGCCGATGTAATCAGGTATGTAGCTAGGAGAGGGCATCAGGTAATAGTGTTTGATAACACTAGGGAGGGTGTCGAGGACCTAGAGGCCGAGCTGGGGGTAACTGGGGCTGTAGTAGACCTACTAAATCTCCAGGACCTGGAGGAGTTCGGCTTCTCGAAAGCTGATGTAGTTGTTATAGGCCACAAATACGACTCCATAAACGTGGCTCTGGCAACCTACGCTAAGCAGGTGGGTATACCGAAGGTCATTGTGGTAACAGCTAACCGTGACCTAGCAAACGTCATAAGGTCTCTTGGTCTAGCTAGCGACGTTGTAGTGGTTAACGATGTCGTAAGCAAGGCTATAGTGAGTTCCATCCACGGATTTACCTCGGTAGACATCACGGAAAACCTAGTAGTCCTAGTGATTAAGTCAAATGCCCTCAGAGACTACGTGGGGAAGACGATCAGGGAACTTAAGGAGGATCTCGAAGTAGAGGTACTGAAGATAGTTAGTAGCGATGGAGAGATCGTAAGCCCTTCAGATGATCGCGTCATTAAGGAGGGGGAAACTCTGGTAATCCTAGCGAAGAGGTCGGACGTGGAGAGAATAACGGCCTAGAGCTCGGTAGAATAAGCGCCTTAACTAAACTTTTAGCTACGTATACGCAGATATTCCAGAGAACCTAACTTAAGGCGGGGTGCTGTTGGTGAGCTCTGTGGAAAGCATAGTAGGCAACTACCTACCAATCCTCTACCTACTTACCTCTCTAGTAGCTCTCGTAGTTATTTACCATGTCTCAAAGGCGTTCTTAGCCAGGCTTAGGCTGAGGGGTATAATAAGTAGGAGGTCTGAGGAGACAGCTAAGTTAATTATACTAGCTATAGCTACAGTCATAATCATCCCTGCAGCCCTCTCGGCTGTGACACCCCATCCACTAGCACCTGCAGTTTCCATTGCTGTAGCATTACTCGTAGTAGCCGTAGTGCTATTCTCGATCATGGGGTACGTAGCTAACTCCCTCTCCTACCTTATTGTAGCTACTACCTCTATAGTGAGGGATGGGGAGCTAGTGAGGGTTGAGCTCGACGGTAAGGAGTACGAAGGTAGGGCCCTACTATCCGAGGGTAACTACATGGTACTAAAGACTGAGAGCGGAGCCTCGGTCCTTATACCCTACAGTAGACTACTCAGGTCTGTAATAGTGAAGCTAGGTCAGGTACCCGTAGTACTGCGGGTTGAGGTCGAGAGTCCTAGAGGTAGCCTCGACGAGGTAGTAAGGAAGGTTACCAACGTAGTCAGGTCCTCGAAGCTCGTTGATAGGAGTAGCGTGTCAGTAAAGCCCCTAGAGGTTAGGGAGGATAGGCTAGTCCTACTAGTCGAGGCCGAGGCCATTAACCCGAGAAACGTAGATGAGTGTTACGACGAGCTGGTCAAGGCCTTAATCCGCGAGATACCCTATAAGGTATCTATAGAGATCGTCGAGAGGAAGGGCCTACCCTAGGTCGGCTTAAGCTTAGGACTAACCTCAGGCTTTCGGAGTCTTTCGCAACTGTTTCGAGTTTCATAAAGGTTTATATAGTTTGATGTCACATAGAAATGCTTATAAGCATCTTCTGGTACGTGAACACGTAGGTGAGCTGCCCTGTGAGGGGGTGAAGAGCCCGTGGTTGTTGAAGCCTTGAAGGTGGGCCTCGCCGGGCTCGGGGGCGTTTGGGGCCACCCCGGAGACCCCACATCTTGAGCACCTGGAGCCACCCTCGAGAGCCCCCCGAGCGGGGTGCGGGGAACGGAGATGAGGCGATGACATATGAGAACTAAACCCCCTACTTACCCTGTGGGGAGGCTCTACTTCAAGTGGCTAGATCCTTTCCACGGTATCGAGACCGAGTAGCTTAAATGAGTTCTCTAGAACTACCTTAGTCCCGTAGGTTAGGACGATCTTTAAGTTTCTCAGCTGAGTGTTGGGTTCGGAGAGAATGGGGTCCGTATCGTACCACTGGTTGAAGACCTCGGCTAGCTTGTTTAGGTAGATTACGAGGTCCTCTGGGGTAAGCTCTTCCACCACCTTCCTAAAGACCTCGGGGAACTTTAGGAGCAGGAGCGCTAGCTCCCTCCTCTTGCCCACTAGCCCCTCCGTATCGACGTCCTCGAACGGCGGTTCCCCTCCATACTTACTCAGTAGGCTGTTCGCCCTAGCGTAGGTGTACTGCAGGTAGGTGGCAGAGCCGGACCTAACGTTAACCGCCTGCTCAAGGTCGAAGGTCAGGGTCTTCCTAGGCGATACCGATAGCATCATGTACTTGAACGCCGACCTAGCTATCTTCAGTGCCACCTCCTCGGATATCTGAACACCCCTACTTGCTGAGAGCTCGTAGGCCTTGGAGATCAGGGCGTCTAGGACCTCGTCAACCGTTACGTACCTACCCCTCCTACCGCTCATCGACATACCCTTAACGTTCACCATCTCATACGCGTAGTGGACTAGGGACTTAGCCTCCCTAGTGAACCCGAGGGCGTATAGGGCTAGCCTTAGCTGGGCCTGCGGGAGGGTCTGCTCGATGGCTATTACATTGTACACTACGTCGGCACCGGACTCACTGAACTTCTTCAAGGTGTAGGCTATGTCCCTAGTTGTGTAGAGGGTAGTCCCGTCAGACCTAGCTATCACCAGTGGGGGTATCTCGAGGGACTTAGGTAGGGAGAGCTCCCTCCGTACGGTCTCGTCCTTAGCTAGGTCCCTCAGATCTAGGGCTGGGGCACCCTTGTACTCCGTGAAGAACCTAGACGAGCGGGCCCTCTTTAGAACCTCATCTACGAGTCCCGAGTACACTAGGTCGCTCTCGTAGTCCCAGCGGTCGAACTCTATACCCAACCTCCTCAGGGTGTCCCTAATACCTGAAACCATCTTACCGACCACCTCTCTATGGACCTCTACTACCTCCGGGTCACCGTGCTCTATAGCTTGGGATAGCCTCCTAACCTCCTCCTCAGGATCCTCGCCGGGGGTTATGGAGTTCAGTAGCCTATCCACAATCTCGGGGACCCTACTCCGGATCCTGAGTAGATCCCCGGCAAGCTCCTCCATCCTCCTCTTGATGCTCTCGACGTCCCCCGAAGACCTCTCAAGCTCCTGCCTGAGTTTGTGTAGCTCAGCTACCGTAGACGCAGCTGCATAGACGAGGCCTAGGAAGTGGTCCACCTTCATTGAGGGGGGTGCCTCGGGTCTCCCGAGCTTTAGGTACCCGTAGAGTAGGTAGCTTACCTGAAGCCCGAGGTCGTTGACGTAGTACCTCCTCTCGACGTAGTCCCCGGATAGCTCGTGGGCCCTAGCTATGAAGTCCCCCAGAGCCGCGTTCCTACCCGACCCTATGTGCAGTGGGTGTACCGGGTTCGCGGATACGAACTCTACGACCATTCTAAGAGGTCTCCCACGTCTAACCGCTAGCACCCCGTAATCCCCCCGCGCGGTTGCTAAGGCCTTGACCAGTAGCTCGGCTAGGTAGCTACTCCTCAGTACTACGTTAAGGTAGTTCCCAACGCACTCAGCCCGCTCTACGCAGGGGCTACCGGTGGAGCGTAGCTTAGAGGCTATACTACTGCATAGAGGTACGAGGTCCTTAGAAACCCTGGGTAGGGGTAGTGCGAGGTCCCCGAACTCCTGCCTAGGGGGTTCCTGAAGCGCGCTGAGGACTGTGTGTACGTCGACCTCAACACCCCCAGACCTAGCGGCCTCGGCTATAGCTTTCGCAACGCACTCCCTTACCTCAGCGTACGGGTTCAGCTAGAGGTCCCCACCGATAGTAGTAGACGTTAACTTAAAGAGTCTGGCCCCGGTAAGTAGAGAACTCAATACGCGTAGCCTCTGGGTTATGAGTACTTATTAACCAGCTATAGCTGATCGCTACGGGGTATCCTAGTGAACTTACGTGAGGCTATATCAAGAACAGCCGCCTTAGCTATAGTTGCTGTGATCGTCATCGCCGTAGTTATAGGTGTGGTAGCCTACTTAACCACCAGGCCCGCTCCTACCCCAACACCCACACCTACCCCGGTAACTACACCATCACCTACACCTACCCCCACGCCGTCGCCCACCCCCACTCCTACACCTACCCCCATTCTAACACCGCCACCTAAGCCAACGCTGCACACGCAGATCCTGTACCTGATAGTAGACGATGAGATGACTAGGATAAGCCTGTACAAGGCTGGGGTAGCCGATATAGCTGTAGTAACACCAGCTAGGTGGAAGGACGTTAACCTAACGCCCGTAGATGGGCATAGGCTACTCCTCATAATCGATAAGGAGAAGCCTAGGCTAACTATCCAGTACGTACTCCTAAACACAATGAGGGAGCCGTTCAACATACCCGAGGTTAGGCAGGCCCTAGCATATGCCGTACCCTACGGAACCATACTCGACCAGATATTCGGAGGTCTGTACACAGAGCTCCATACGATAGTCCCCAAGGGGATGTTCGGGTACACCGAGTACGGGATAGTGAAGTACGAGTTCAACGAGGCTAAGGCCAGGGAGATAATCGGTAAGCTTAAGGAGAGGGGCTTCGACCCAGGTAAGTACTCGATAACGGTAATATACAACCTAGGCAATACGGCCAGAGCTCAGATAGCCGCACTATTACAGAACTTCTGGACTAGGCTGGGCTTTAAGGTATTCGTAGAGGTCTACAGCTGGCCTGAGTTCCTAGATAGGGTGGACCACTTCAATTACGACGTAGCTCTCATAGGCTGGATACCGGACTACCTAGACCCCGACAACTACCTAATGCCGTTCGTATGGGGCGGTGCTGAGTTCACCGAACTGAAGTACTATAAGGACGTAGCTCCAGCTGACGTAGGTAAGTACGTATCCAAGGTCGAGAGGGCCGTCGAGACGGAGAAGTTCATAGTGGTAGTAGGTCCTAAGGGTACTGGCGCCACCTACACTGGACCGACGGGTAAGCCCATTATAGTGGTAAGCTACGTACTAGACGAAGCGAAGACGGCTAAGAACTGGGAGAAGCCCGTAGCCTTCGTAACCATAGGGGCGGCGGGCTGGAAGGATGTACCGGTCAGCGCTCTAGTCAAGCTCTCCAGGATGGTCCTAGACCCGGAGGTGAGGGCCGCGGTAATCAACGCAGCTGTTAGAGTCTTCAACAACGAGGCTGTAATGATACTACTAGGGCAGGCAGTTACCGGTAGGAACTACGGTAGCTGGGTCCGGAACATGTACTACCCACTAACAGCCTTCGCTAGGTACGACCTAGTCTGGGAGACCCCAGACGCCCCCGTGAGGGATACGGGAGTCCTCGGTATTAAGAACGATCCGCAGACCATGGTGATAGCTACCATAGGCTGGCCCGATACGTTCGACCCAGCGAAGTCCTACGAGTCCTTCGGCTGGGAGATATTCTGGCAGGTATACAGCAAGCCGGTCACCTACCGCTACGAGGAGATAGAGCCCGAGCCTGAGCTAGCAGTTGCGTGGGCATTCAGCGAAGACGCTACCGAGCTCTACTTCGTTATAAGGGGAGGTGTAGTAGCCTACGACCCGTGGAACGGTAAGACCTACCCGATAGACGCTACGGACGTACTGTTCAGCTGCTGGAGGGTAGTTAGGTTAAACCTACCGGGTAGCGCTGCCTGGATGTTCAGCGACTTCATAGACATAAACGCCTCCACAGTACTCACCGAGGAGGAGTTCAAGCAGGAGCTAGCTAAGGGTCTGATAGCTGTCTACAGAGGTAAGGAGAGGGTAGTCAGGTCCCTGGATGAGCTGCTGAACTTCTTCGGCTACAAGGGGCCGACCGCCGGTGTAGTTAAGTTCAAGCTGTACTTCCCGTACCCACCAATACTCCACATATTCACAACAGCTATAGCTAGTGTAATACCCATGGAGTATGCTCTCGGAGATAAGTACCAGGCAGCAATAGCTGAGTCCAACAACGGTAAGAACCCGAGTGCCTGGGCTAAGTACGTAATACCCGGAGAAGACGACCCGAGCTATAGGCTACTTAAGGATAAGCCCGTGTCTACAGGCCCCTACTACGTAGCAGACTACAAGGAGGGTAGCTACATCCTACTAAAGCTGAACAGGTACTACTGGAACGCAACACTCTGGGAGAAGCTGTACGGGTATAAGCCTTAGGTCTAGCATAGTCGTACAGGAGGTAAAGAGGTTTTTTACTTAGGTAGCAGGTTTCCTGGGGTATTAGGTGGGTCTAGCACGGTTCCTAGCCCGCAGGGCGGCCACCTTCGTACCAACTGTAGTAGGGGTATTACTCATAACCTACATCATAGCCTACTCAGTACCGGGAGACCCTGTTAGAGCTTGGGTTGGTGAGAAGCTCCTAAACCCCGAGGCTCTGGAGAGGATTAGGGAGAAGTACAGGTTCAACGCCCCGTGGTACGAGCAGTTCACCTTCTTCGTTACCCAGCTCCTGAAGGCTGAGCTCGAGGACCCCATACGCAACAGAAACGTCTTTGATGAGATCTTCGAGAGGTTCCCGGTAACTGTAGAGCTAGCTATAGTAGGCTTCATATTCCTGGTAGCTATAGGGATCCCACTAGGTATTATCGCGGCCATCAAGAAGGACAGTATCGTAGACTTCTTCGTAAGGGTATTCGCACTAGTCGGTAGCTCACTCCCAGCCTTCGTACTCTACTACTACCTGATTCTAGCACTATTCGTGTACACCCGTACAACGGAGCTCGCAGGGGTACCCCTACCCTCGGCTCAGTGTAGAGCCATGATAGCCTCCATAGCCCAGAGCTACCCCTACGTAGGTCCCGTAGTCGGTGCTGTAGGCTCCGTACCGATGTTTGGTGCGGCCATGTGCGGGGAGTTCGGGGTTGTAGCGGAGACGTTTAGGAGGCTCTACCTACCGGGGCTAGCCCTAGGGTTGCTAAACGGAGGCTTCATAGCTAGGATAGTGAGGAACAGCCTCCTTGACGCCCTCAGCTCTGAGTACATACTCTACGCTAAGGCTAGGGGGTTGAGTAAGCTCAGGGTATGGGGGCACGCTCTGAAGAACGCCCTAGTCCCTGTAGTAACAGTACTCGGTATAAACTTCGGTGGATTGCTATCGGGTGCTGTCATAGCTGAGAGAGCCTTCAACATCCCGGGTATGGGGAGGCTCATGTACGAGGCTATAACGCGGGCTAACTTCCCGGTAATAATAGCCTGCACCTTCCTCTTCGCGATAATATACGTAACGGTGAACCTGGTGGTGGACATACTTTATGCGGTGATAGACCCTAGGATAAGGTACTGAGGTGACCTAGGTGAACCCCGTCTACAGGTTTCTATCGAAACTCATAGACGGCTACGCCTACATAAGGGATAGGATATCCCCCGGCTGGAGCTCTAGAAACTCATCAAGAATCAGGGAGTGGAAGCTGATGGCCTACGCCTTCGGTAGGTCTAGGATAGGCGTCCTAGGGGGCTTCATAGTTGCTGTAGTGATTGTTATAGCCATAGTTGGTCCAGCTATAGCGTGGGAACCCTACTGGGAGTATAAGTCCGTTGTAAGACCTGAGCTCTGGCTACACCCACCCTGCCTACCACCTGGTTGCAGTGGGTTTCCGCTGTTTGGAACGGATGAGTGGGGTAGGGATATAGTAGCTATGTCCCTCTACGGCTTCAGGATATCCCTAGTCATTTCAGTACTCGTAGTCATCCTCGGCGCACCCCTCGGGATACTCCTCGGGCTTCTCTCAGGCTATAGAGGGGGGTGGGTCGACGAGGTCGTCATGAGGCTAACCGATATCTTCATAGCCTTCCCAGGGTTGATACTAGCTATAGCATTTGCATCCGTATTACCGAGGAGGATTAGGGAGTTCCTCGAGGCCTACCCAGTCCTAAGGGACGCCCTCTCAGCTCTCTTCGGGTTGAGGCCCCAGGAGTACGGGCAGTTAGCAGCCCTCATATCGGTTTGGATAGCCATGGTCCTCGTCTGGTGGCCCGGGTACGCGAGGATCGTACGTGGTAGCGTACTTAGTGTAAGGGAGCTCCCATTCGTTGAGGCAGCTAAGCTCCTGGGGATACCTGAGAGGAAGATACTACTAAAGCACATACTTCCCAACGTACTATCGCCAGTGATCGTGATGATGACCTTCGACCTAGCTACTGCAACCCTCTTCGCAGCAGCCCTCTCATACCTCGGTCTAGGCCCTCAGGAGCCGGTCCCCGAGCTGGGGTTCATGATATCTAAGGCTGCTACCTACTTCCCTGAGAGGAGCTGGCACGTAGTTATCTACTACGGAACGTTACTGCTATTCATAGCCCTGGGCTGGAACCTACTCGGGGACGCGCTGAGGGATGTGCTCGACCCTAGGACTAGGAGAGCTATAGAGTTTAGGGGTGGGTAACGTGGAGGAGGGTGTGACCGAGAGACACGTACTGAAGGTGGTAGACCTAGACGTTAGGTTCTACACGTACGCAGGGGTGGTCCACGCAGTCTCGGGGGTGTCCTTCGATGTTCTAGAGGGTGAGGTAGTGTC
>JAJHQJ010000057.1 GCA_020833415.1 Desulfurococcaceae archaeon
GTCCTGGCTATAGGTAGCCAGAGGGCTACTGCTATTAGTAGTGAGGTTGCGGTTAGTATTAGCATAAGGGTTTGTAGGTCCACGTCAACCACCCGAAGTTAGGTATAACCTACTTACGTAGTTTATGAAGGAGTTAAGGGCCTCGTCGATGTACTTACCGGGGTCGGTAACTGCTCTGGAGACCTGCTCTAGAATCCCCCCAACTACCGGTGGGTTGAGTACTACTATGAGAACTAACGGGATGAGTAGGGCCGCAGCCAGCCCGAACCCTCTCAACCTAGCTACCTCGCTACCTACCGGAGGCTGTCCTAAGACGATCGGGTAGAGTACCTTGAAGTAGCCCAGTAGGGCTATAGCTGACGAGGTGAGGAGTACCGCGATCAGTTCGAAGTGCCCTGACTGTACGTAGGCCTGGTAGAGCACTAGCTTACTGAAGAAGCCTGCTAGGGGTGGTAGACCCACTAGGGATAGGCATGAGAGTAGTGTAGATAGGCCTACCAGTTTGTAGACCCTACCCACGCCCCTCAACTCCGCGATCCTCCTGGTCCTCGACACCTCGATAGCTACCCCGGCGCTCATGAAGAGCAGCGCCTTACCAGCTGCGTGGGTCAGCATGTGGTATACCGACGCTCCAACACCCTCCGGGGTCCCCAGCGAGAAGCCTGTGAAGACCAGCCCCAGGTGCATTATGGTACTGTAGGCTATCAGCCTCTTAACGTCTGTCTGAACCACCATCATTACCGACGCGAAGAGCGCCGAGACCGCACCTACTGCCATCAGTACCGCCTTAACGTACCCGGAGAGCTCGTAGAACTCACTCAGCGGGTCGAAGACCCCGAAGACCGTGTAGAGGAACCTGACCGCTGCGTAGGCCCCGGCGTTAACTACAAGCCCCGATAGTACCGCGGATATGGGGGTCGGGGCGGCTGGGTGTGCGTCGGGTAGCCAGAAGTGGTTGGGGAACACACCGGCTTTGAAGGTGAAGGTCCAGAGGCTCAGTGCCAGTACAGCACCTGTAGCTGCTGTTATGTTACCCCAGATTAGCGTCGACGCTACGTTCCAGTAGATAAGCCTGTAGGTAGGCCTTGAGAAGGCCGCGACGAAGCCCATGGTTAGGTTCCCGAAGCTTGCGTAGATTAGAACCGCTGCTAGGAAGTAGAGTAGCCCAGCTATAGCACCGAAGAAGGCGTACTTGAAGGAGGCTTCGACAGCCTCCTTCGTACTCCTGTAGTAGGCTACTAGACCGTAGCACGTTATCCCCAGGACCTCGATCATTACGAATAGGTTGAAGACGTCCCCGGTGTAGTATATCCCGATCAGACCTGCCTCAAGCCCTAGCAGTAGGGCGTAGTAGTACGGTAGTCCGCTGTCCTCACCGAGGTACCAGCTACTGTAGGCTACTACAGCGACCAACACCAGGGCCGTGTACGCGGCTAGGAGAGCCGAGAGAGGGTCTACCTCGTATACTATACCTAGAGGCGGTGGCCAGCCACCCATCCTGTACACTAGAGGTCTACCGGAGCTCGATACGTAGGCGTAGTTGTAGACGGTTAGTACTAGGACTGCGGAGGTGGTTGCCAGAGTCACTCCGTGGAAGAGCTTAGCCCTCCTAACCTTTAGGGAGAGTAGGGGTAGGGTGAAGGCGACCGCCACCAGCAGTGCCGGCGCTACCGCTACCGCGTGCACGGGGACCACCTCACTCAAAGACCTTAGACAACCCCTCCTCAAAGACCTTCAGTATCTCCCTGTAAGTCGTCTCCGGGTCTAGACCTACGGCGCGGATCCAGTGGACGTAGAACACGGACCTCCCCGTATCCAGGTCAACCACTACAGTACCCGGGGTGTTAGTTATGGAGTTGGCGCTACCTACTATAGTGTAGGGGTTCTTAGCCCTGTACGGTACCCTAACTATAGCTGGTCTAACGGGCATGTCCCTGCTTAAGATTATCCTAATTACCAGGCTGTGAGCTTTGAACTCAGCTACTGTCAGGTAGTAGAGTGCGTACTTAACTAGGTTAGCTAACCTTCTTAAGCTTAAGGCCTTACCCCCATCCGATACTAGGAACCTCGTAGTCAGGGCGCTTACAGCTACAGCTAGGACTGCCCCTATGACTATATCGTAGGGGGATACGCTACCACTGAACACTATGTAGACGACGAACACCAGTAGTGCTACAGGTACGTACCTCCTCACCACCCTCACCCCCTCAACTCCCTTATTCTCCTAGTATCGAGAGTTCCGTAGAGTCTGTAGACCTGGAGGGCTAGGAATACTAGGAAGAGGGTTACAGCTAGACCTATTACTATAGCTGTCAGCACTAGGGCCTGTGGTAGGGGGTCTACAGCTAGACCTACGAAGCGTTCTAGCTCTACCTCGGAAACGAGTTCTGGAGGTATGGAGAATACCCTAAACCCTATAAATATGGCTAGTACGTTTAGGGAGTCTCCCAGTATGGTGAGCGATATGATTTTCTTAGTTAAGCTAGGTCTAGCTACAATACCGTAAATCGATACAGCAGCAGTTACCAGGAGGTTGTAGAGTGTAAGCGTTAGCAGGAACCTCTCTATGGTGCTAAGAGCCATGCCCCTCACCCAGTAGAGGCTGCTTTACTACCTCCTCACGTAGCGATAGTAGCATGAAGACTGTGAAGAACCCGAAGCTAACAGCTAGGAACTCCGCTATGTTAAGCCATATCAGGGTACCCGAGATCAGCTGCCCGAGAACCTCCGCTGGGAAGTGGAAGCCCGAGTCCACCTTAACGTAGTTCTGCATTAGGTACGCCTGAGCACCGGTTAACACACCGTAGATTAGGGGTGTGAACACTACTGCAGCTATAGCTATGAGACCAGTCGACTGCAGAGCTACAGCCTTGGATACCTCAACACCTACCCTACTGAAGGAGTTAACCGAGTAAACTACGGCCAGTAGTACTGAGACTACAGCTAGGGTCGCACCCGCCTGGAAGCCCCCACCTGGTGTTAGGTGTCCGTGGACAGCTATGGAGACGGCTATAGCTATGTTCATAGGTATTAGGAGCTTAGTAACCACCCTAACTATTAGCGACAGCCCTACACTCCCTCCTCCACCTACCTTATGAACCCCCCTGTAGATAGCTAGGGCAGATATAATTGCCATATAGAATACCACGGTCTCGTAGAGTGTGTCGACACCCCTAAAGTCCCAGACTATGGCTGCTACAGCCGCGGGGGACATGGCTGTCAGCTCCCTGAGGTTCGGGTTATACGCGAGTGCGAGGAACATCCTAGCCAAAGCCCTAGTCTCGAGCCCTAGGTAGCCCAGTGCTCCAGCTACAGTGGTAGCGTAGGCTAGTAGAGCTGTGAACGCAGCTATGGATACGGCTACTATAACCCTCCTCACTCCCCATCCACCCTCTCGGTCTTTCCTATTAGGAAGAGTAGGGTTGCTGGGTAGAGGCCTACCGACACCGGTATGTAGACCAGCACTATGTCGGGAGCTCTAAGCAGGTAGAGTAGTACTGCGTAGACAGAGCTCTGCACAGCTGAGTATACTACGGCCCTTACGAGGTCCCTCTCCGTAACGGCTAGGTAGGTGAAGACCAGCCCGACCGTACTGAAGAGGGCTAGCAGAAGTAGGGTTACATCCACCTCTACCCACCCCTATCCTCACTAAGGTGGTCTGCGATAGCCGGCTCGGGCCTAGCTACGCCCGCCCTGTGTGTTGCCCTAGCTAGAGCGTGGGAACCCGCGGGAGCTAGCATCAGTAGTAGGAAGGCTGCTACCAGCAGGACACCTCCCATGAAGAACCTTGCACTACCTAACTCGCTGCTTGAGAAGGCTACTAGGGCTAGCCCTACGAGTGGGTAGAAGGTGCCCCCTATGGTACTGACAGTCGCTGCGTGTAGTCTGAGGTAGAAGTTCCTAAACCTGTTCAACCCTATCGCCCCGATTAGGTTTACCGAGCACCCGGCGACCACTATAGCTAGACCTACGTACCTAACTACCTCCTCAATCACCCAGCTCACCCCTCTCCAGGTACTTAGCAACGTATATGTCCAGAGCGTACGCCCAGAGTACCAGTACCACCGTACAGATAACCATTACCGGTGAGCCCAGCAGGAGCCCTACTATACCGAAGAAGAGCGTGAAGGTGTAGAAGAAGACGTCGGCCGAGAGTACCCTATCCGAGATCGTCGGCCCCCTGTAGACTACCAGTAGGTAGAGTACTGAGGAGATCGTCAGGAGGGGTAGGGCTACGTACACTAAAACCAGCTCAACCGGGGTCACGCCTGACCACCCACCCTTATAGATGAAAGGCTCAGCTCCCTCGATGTAGATACCGAGTAGTCGGCCATCTCAAAGTACTCTGAGGTTGTATAGGCCTTTACCGGGCATACGAATACGCACTGATAGCAGAATACGCAATTACCGTAGTCCACCACCGGGTAGACCCCCCTAGGGTTGTGCTTAAGCTGCTGCGGTAGCTTCTCCATGGCTATAGCGTTAGCGGGGCAGTCTATAGCACAGAGGGAGCACCCTATACACTTCATTAGATCCGCATAGTGCCTCCCCCTATGCCCCGGGGCTACAGTTACCTCCCTCCTCACTGGGTACGCCAGGGTTGAGGGCTTTTTAGCTATGTTCCTCAGCACCTCCCTAACTATGCTCAACCTCATGTAGTACCCCACCTAGCGAGCTCCCTTAAGCT
>JAJHQJ010000059.1 GCA_020833415.1 Desulfurococcaceae archaeon
TCCTCATGGTTGCTACAGCCTCGGCTGCAGCGCTTAGGGCTACCTCCTCAGGTGTGTCGGCACCTATGTCTAAGCCCATAGGGGCTCTCAACCTACTGGAGACCTCCTCGGGGTTGAAGCCCTCGGATAGTAGTTTACGTATGAACTCAGTTACCTTCCTCCTACTCCCCAGTAACCACACCGTCCTCACCCCAGACCTCAGAGCCTCCCTAACGAAGATGTAGTCAACCTCCACCTCACCGTAGACTACAAATACGTAGTCAGAGCTCCTCGAAACCTCCCTAAACCTGGAGACCAGCTCCTCCACAGAGCCTACGTAGACACCGCTGTAGCCCGACTCCACCAACTCCCCAACAGCCTCCCTACTCGTATCGAATACCAGGACGTCGAAGCCCAGCGTCCTTAGGAAGCTGTAGAGGGGCTTACCAACCCTACCGAACCCCACTAGTATAGCCCTAGGAGGAGGCCTCAGTACGTCTATGAATACCTCGACAACCCCACCGCATATAAGACCCGTATCCCTAGCACCCTCAACGGTACTACCGGTAAACGAGTACTTAACTAACCTAGGGACACCCTCTGAGATAGCCTTAAGTGCGTCGGACATTACCTGAGCCTCGAAGGGGCCTCCACCTAGGGTTCCGAATACCCTACCGTCCTCACCTACCAGTATCTTAGCCCCCACATCCCTCGGTGCAGAACCCTCCTTACGGACTATAGTACATAGAGCTAACCTCAGACCCCTACCTAAGTACTCCTCAGCTACCCTAACCAACTGAAGCTCACTGTAGGACGTGCAGACCCCGGGTAGATCCCCCTCTAGGAGCCCTTTAAGTACACCTCCTCTAGAAGTTGCGGACTAGCCCTAGAGATGCGGGGAGCTCGACAAGGACTAGGCTTCTCCAAATATCTACTTTGTTAGGTAGGTAGAGAGGAATTTAAACCTTCTAGGCAAGCTACTTACTTAAGGCTCTACAACCCCTACCCTCAGGTTGTATTTCGACGTAAGCTAAGCTCCGAGAAGGGGTGCGACCCCCGCTAAAGGGGGAGGTACCGAACACGGGAAGTAGTACTCCTCAATACCTCTATGGTTGTGTAAAGTTTAGGTATATCCCTACCTAGGTATATCTCTAGTGAAGAACCTTGGAGGTGGCTCTGAGGTTGAGGTTGTACACGTACATTAGGTCTAAGGCTCCCGGACTCCTCGAGGTTCTAGACCTACTCTGCTCCAAGCTCTACGGTTCTAAAGCCCTCGACCTACTCCTGACTAACCCCAGTAAGCTATACTCAGCTCTACTAACCTACTACGGGAACTCCGGGGGTGCTGACTACGCAGCTCTCCTACTATTCCTCAACCCCCTAGCAGAGTGCTTCGGGAGTTACGAGGTGGTTAGGGAGCTCCTGGATGCTATGAAGGTAGGTAACGACCAGAGGTTTCTGGAGCTGGTCGCTATGTGTAGGGAGCTCACAGCCCCGAGAGCTGCTTAGTACAGCTGGGAGGTCCTACCGGGAGCTGTCCGCACAGGCTTAGAGTGTCTAGGCTGCCGTAGATAGGTTTAAGCAGCTGTAACCTAGTTCTATAAGAGGTTATTTTACCTAGCGGGCTACTCTAGTGGTACAGACTATGGGTATATCCCGTGTTGCTGTTGTAGGCTTCGGAACTATGGGTACGGGTATAGCTCAGGTCTTCGCTCAGTCAGGTTTTGAGGTCGTGGCTGTTGATGTAAGTGAGGAGATACTGCGGAGGGGTGTGGAGACCATAGTTAGCGGACCCTTCGGTTTGAGGAGGTTGGTTGAGAGGGGTAGGATTACCGAGGAGCAGATGAGGGAGGTACTCTCGAGGATTAGGACTACGACTAACCTAGCTGAGGCCGTGAGCTCAGCCGACTTCGTTATAGAGGCCGTCTTCGAGGACCTCGAGGTTAAGAGGAGGGTCTTTAGGGATGTGGACGCCCACGCACCGAAGCACGCTATCCTAGCTAGTAATACATCAACCCTCAGTATCACAGCCCTAGCGGCAGCCACCTCGAGACCGGATAGGGTCGTCGGTATGCACTTCTTCAACCCACCGCAGGTTATGAAGTTAGTCGAGATCGTGAGGGGGCTCCAGACCTCCGACGAGACTGTTGAGGTGGTTAAGGGGCTCGCGGAGAGGTTGGGGAAGACCCCGGTAGTCTGTAGGGACGTACCGGGCTTCATAGCTAATAGGGTGGGTATCATAGCTATCCTAGAGGCTATAAGGCTGTACGACCAGGGCGTTGCCTCAGCTAGGGACATAGACACAGCTATGAAGTTAGGGTACAACTGGCCCATGGGGCCCCTAGAGCTAGCCGACTTCATAGGGCTCGACGTACTCCTCAGTATAGCTGAGGTACTCTACAGGGAGACCGGGAACCCGGCATACCACCCACCTACGATACTTAAGAGGCTCGTGGCCGCCGGCTACCTGGGGCGTAAGAGCGGTAGGGGCTTCTACACCTACTGAGGTGGTCCCCACGACCTCCGGGAGGCCTAGGTACGTAACCTACGAGAAAAGGGACGGCGTAGCTGTGGTAACCCTGAACAGGCCGGAGAAGCTCAACGCCCTCTCCAGGGAGGTCCTGGAGGACCTCCTCGAGGTCCTGGAGGCGGTCAGCAGGGACCCGGAGGTTAGGGCCGTAGTTATAGCTGGGGCCGGTAGGGGCTTCTGCACCGGGGCTGACGTATCTGAGTTTACCAAGGACCTGCGGGAGATCGGGGAGTTCATAGACCTGGGCCGCAGGGTCTTCGAGCTACTGGAGACCATGGGTAAGCCCGTGGTAGCCGCGGTCCACGGCTTCGCGCTCGGGGGCGGCTTCGAGCTAGCCCTATCCTGCGACCTGATAGTGGCTGCCGAGGGCACCCAGCTAGGCTCGCCGGAGATCAACCTAGGTATAGTACCCGGGTGGGGGGCTACGCAGAAGCTACTGGCCACCGTAGGCCCCTACAAGACCCGCGAGCTGGTCCTACTGGGGGATAGGATAACGGCTGAGGAGGCCCTGAGGTTGGGCATCGTCAACAGGGTCGTACCGGTCGATAGGGTGCTCGACGAGGCTGTAGCAGTAGCTAGGAGACTAGCTGAGAAGAGCCCCGTAGCCCTAGCGGCAGCTAAGGGTATCATAAACAGGAGCCTGAGGACCCTGACCTCGGCTGGGCTGGAGATCGAACGCAGTACCTTCATGGAGGTAGCGTCTACGGAGGACGCTAGGGAGGGCGTCAGAGCGTTCCTAGAGAAGAGGAAGCCGCAGTGGAGGGGTAAGTAAGGTCTCCGGGGACCCCACCTTTGCCTTCCATACTGTTAGCCCGCTCCTAAGTCCTACCAAGGAACTCTCGTCCATTACAACCGAGGGCCCGCCCTTTAAGGCAGGGGTGGAGAGCTCGTAAGCTCTGTGCCGATATTTTCGTAGTCGCCCCTAAGCCCTCCGAGGATGTAGGATCCGCGACCGCGACGTAGGGAGGCATATCTAAGATGGGGGTCCCAGACAACTCCGACCGTCCATACGGACGATTATCCGAATAAATGCGGGGGTCTGTGAACCGCCTTGGAGGAACACGCATCCCTCAAGGCGGGGGATCGGCTCGCGGTGGAGGTATCCCACCGGGGCTGATCGGTGCTTATATTCCCTTAGTATAGTCGTTAGCGGTAGAGCTGGGTATGCCTATAGACTTCGAGATAACTAAGGAGCAGGAGGAGCTTAGGGCCGTTGTCCGGGAGTTTGCGGAGAAGTACGTCTTCCCCAGGGTTGTGGAGTTCGAGGCTAAGGGTATGGTACCCCCCGAGATCATCAGGGAGATGGCTAGGCTGGGGCTCTTCGGCCTGGTCTTCCCGGATAGGTATGACGGTCTGGGGCTCGACCCGGTTACAGCTGGGCTGGTACTCGAGGAGCTAGTCCGCGGGGACCCCGAGTGCTCCCTCGCTGTAGCGTTCCTAGTGCACACCTCGTGGGGTTACATAGCCTACAAGTACGGGAGTGAGGAGTTTAGGGAGAGCGTGATCAGGAAGGCGGCCCGCGGGGACCTGTGGGTAGGTATAGCAACGACGGAGCCGGGGGCCGGCTCCGACCTCACGGGTATTTCGGTAACGGCTAGGAGGGAGGGCAGCGAGTACGTTATAAGTGGTGAGAAGGCCTACATCTCCGGCGTTAGGGAGGCTAGGGAGAGGGGTACCTGGTTTAATGAGGGTGGTGGTCACGTAACCCTAGCCTACACCGATAGGAGTAAGGGCCATAGGGGGATGACGCTCTTCTTCGTACCCCTTACAGACCCTAGGGTAGGCGTAAGGCTCGAGAAGGAGCTCGGTAGGAAGGGCTGGTCTTTCGGTAGCTTCACCCTAAACGACGTTAGGGTCCCCGAGACCTACAGGATAGGGGATGAGGGGAGGGGGTTCTACATAGCTATGGAGGGCTTCGACCACGCTAGGGCCTACATAGCCCTAACCTG
>JAJHQJ010000060.1 GCA_020833415.1 Desulfurococcaceae archaeon
GAAACGGTGTTATATTGAGACTGCGTAGAGTACCTACGGGGGTACTAGGGTTGGCTAGGTTCTACGGGGTTGTAGTCCCGCTCATCACCCCGTTTAGGGAGGACCTATCGGTAGACCTCGAGGCTGTTAGGTGGCTTGTTAGGTACCAGGCTGAGGGTGGTGTCCACGGGGTCTTCCCCAATAGTACTACCGGTGAGTTCGTCCACCTAACTAGGGATGAGGCTGTTGCGTTGACTAGGACCGTTCTTGAGGAGGTCGGTGGTAGGGTCTGGGTCATACCAGGTGTTAGTGCTAACTACACTGAGGACTGCGTATCCCTGGGTAGGGTCTTCAGGGACCTGGGGGTTGACGGTATTATAGCTACACCGCCGTTCTTCTTTAAGGTCTCCGGTGAGAGGCTCAGGCTACACTTCACTAAGATCCTCGAGGCTGTCGACCTACCACTGGTGATCTACAACATCCCGGCTACCACGGGTATAAACGTACCCATAGAGCTCTACGTAGAGCTAGCCGGGGAGTATAGCAACCTAGTGGGGGCTAAGGTAACGTACGAGAACTTCACGTACGTAAGGCGGCTAATCCAGGAGGTTAAGGCCGTTAGGAGGGACTTCGCGGTACTGACGGGTCTCGACGAGATGCTACTACCGGTACTGATGATAGGTGGTGACGGGGGTATAATGGCTCTGGCAAACGCCTACCCGCAGCTACATAGAGCCGTCTACGACGCCTACGTATCCGGGGACCTGGCGGGGGCGTTAGATGCCTGGCGTAGGCTTCTGAGGCTGGTTAGGGTATACGACTACGCAACATCGTACCCAACAGCAGTTAAGACTCTACTCAAGGTGATGGGGGCCCCAGTAAAGCCCTACGTGAGGCCGCCGCTAACTCCGGAGAAACCCGAGGTTGAGGAGAGGATTAGAAGGGTCGTGGAGGAGCTGGGTGCACCACCCCAGCTACCGCGGACTAGGGACCCCGACCGAGGGGGTTGAACTACGTGAGCGGCTTAACCTAGGTCCCTCAGCCTTGAAACACCTCATCAGCTCTCAGAGTTCACGGCACTCATCACCAGCTACAGCCCTCGATTAACACACCACCGGACCTCATAAGGGTTACCCGAGGAGGTGTTATAGCTACCTACCCCTACCGAGGCGGTTTCACGACGGCTACTCTATGAGCACCTCCTCAGGTAGGTTGGCGGGGTTACCGTATCTCCTCAGGACCTCGGTTGCCTTAACCGGTAGCTCAACTACGTAGTTCATCACGGACTTGTATACCTCCACGATCCCGCGTCTCGTTAGTCTATACCCGTAGCTAGTCCTTCTAGCTAGCCCCGCTAGTACCATGAGGTTAAGCAGGACCCTGCCCCCCAGTGGGATCCCCAGTCCTAGTGAGTTGAAGGTATCGTACCTCACAGCCGTAGCCGATAGCTGGTCGAAGAGTAGTCTCCAGGCTCTGGAGCTCCTGCTGAGTCCTCTCGAGTATATAGCCGGGTACCTACCCTCCCTAACTAGCTCTACATAGGACCCTACGTCGTGTACGTTTACGTACTGGTAGTACCCGGTATTACTCCACGCACCGGCACCGAAGCCCAGTAGGGGGCCTACCATCTCTAGGTTTACTGTTGCGTACTCGTAGCTCCCCCTAGACGCGGAGTAGACCCTGGTTAGGTGGAGTCCGCGGTCCTCGGCGAAGTCGAGGGCCTCCTCAACGAACCTATCGACCGAGTCCACCTCCTGGTTAACCCTACCCATCTCCACCAACCTATAGCCCGGTGAGCCCTTAGGTACTACTGTTGCGTAGTATGTAACCTGGTGCGCGCCGAGCTCTACAGCCTTCCCAAGGTCCCTCCTGAAAGCCCTCAGCTTCTCGTCGAGGCTCAGCTCCGCGTACCCCCTAATGCTTGGTGTAAGGAACATGAGGTCTACGTTAACCCACCTAAACCCAGCCCTAAGGCTGTTCTCAACAGCCCTAGCACCGTCCTCAGGCCCGTGCTTCCTACCGATACTCCTCAGGACCCTCGCGTCGAAGCTCTGCACACCGATACTAACCTCATCCACACCGCAGGCGTAGAACTCCTCGACCAGCTGCGGGTTCCGGAAGTCCTCCGGGTTAACCTCAATACCCACGCCGGACCTCAGGTTGAAGAACTCGGATAGCTTACCGCGGAGCTCCCTGTAGAACCTAGGCGGTACGAGGCTGGGCGTACCCCCGCCAACGTGGAGCTCCACAACGTCTAGGTCAAGATCCTCCAGAGCCCTACCGTAGAGCTCGACCTCCCTGAGTAGGGCCTCCAGGTAGGTCTCCAGCTCACCGCGGTCCCTCAGGACACCACGGAAGTAGGGGCAGAACAGGCAGGTTGACCTACAGTACGGCATGTGTATGTAGATACCCACACCCCTACCCGCTAGCGTACCCCTCACCGACTCTACGTGGCTACCCCCGCTACCCACCCTGAAGAACCTCACCGGGGCGGGTCCCCTGCGGAGTAGTCTGTGAACCCTCAGTACACCGCTATCCAGCACCATGCAGTGTACCTATCTTCTAAATAAAGTGCACCTAAATAAGCCCCACACTAGTGCCCCGTGCTACGGTATCCCGGCGGGACCCTACCTTAGTCTCCCACGGTACAGCTTCTAGGCGTCTACCCCCGAGCTTTGAGAGGGCTGAGGTGCTGAGGGAGAGGGCTTTCTGAGGAACTCTTTTAGGCTTATCGATGAGGGTGAGGCTAACCTAGCTGAGTAGGCGGTCCAGCTTTTCCGGGTTGGTGAGTGATAGCAGGGGTATGACGTCCTTGGCCCCCGCGTTTTTAGCTATCTCGGCGACCAGCTTCTGGTACATTGTCTGCTTAAGCTCCCTGGTGATGGTCGAGAGCCTGTCGGCGTAGTCTACGGGTGCCGGTATACCTGTACCGGTACTTACGTGTATAAGGCTTGAGAGTAGGACGTCCTCGTGTAGCGAGCTACTAGTTAGGTACTCGACCTTGGTTGCCACCGGGTACAGGGTCCTCGGTGCTCTGTAGAAGGCTAGCTTAACTGCGTGACTTACCGGCACCCTATCCACGGTAGACCTGTACCAGCTGAGCCTAGCCTCGAGCCAGTCCTCCCTAACCCCGGGCCTACCCCTGAGGTTCTCGAGCTCCCTCCGGATATCGGCGTGGGAGCCTACCACCAGGTACTTACCGGGTCTTAGGACCAGGCTCATGACTGCCTTGTCGCTGAGCCTCAGGTCGCTAAAGCCTAGTATACTGACTAGGTCCCTCGAGTAGCTCCTCTTCAAGACCCCGACGACGGCCGTGTCGCTCTCATCTGCTAGTCTCGCGATCTCCTCCGTAAGGTCCACGACCCTCCCCAGCAGCTCCGCACCCAACCCCCCACTCCCAGCTCGACCTCGCCCTCCTAGGGGATTCCGCACCCCTGGGTCCGATTAACTACCTGGGGGCCGGCGGTGGAGTCTACATTAGGTGCCTGTGGAGTGCTTATAGGTCTTGTAGTGGAGGTCTAGGCGGAGCCTGGGGTGATGAGCCTTCAGCGGCTAGAGCTGTGATGACAGCGAATTGCGCTGAGACCGTCCCTAGCTACGGTGTCCCCCTGCCCGGGGTTATGGTGTTCGCAGGGCCCTTAGCACTACGAAGCCTGCGTCGTGCCAGAGCCCCGGCGAGGGCTCCTCGAGTACCTCCTCGGACCCGGGCCTGCTCACCCTGAGGGTCGATACGTAGAGCTCTGGTACTAGACCCACGCCCCTGACCAGCTCCTCAACCTCCTCCACCCTGTAGAACCTAGCGTACCTGTAGAACCTGTGGCCTCGCCTAGCTAGCTCGCTGTAGAACCTCCCCCAGGGGCTCTCGGCGGGGACGAAGCCTACGACCAGCCTACCACCAGGTCTTAGAACCCTGGAGACCTCTGAGAGAACCCGTCTTGGGTTCTCCAGGAAGCATATGGTAACTACCAGGAAGACCCCTCCGAAGCTCTCGGTGCGGAGCGGTAGGTACTCACCTACGGCGCCCGCGACGTCTAAACCCCTCGACCTAGCTACCATGAGCATGGGCTCGGCCGGGTCTACACCAACGTCCACACCCAGGGGCTTCGCGAACCTCCCGCTCCCAACACCCACCTCGAGCCAGGGCCTCGGAACCCCCCTAGAGGCTGACTCTAGAGCTGCCAGCTCACTGAGGTAGACATTCCTATGCCTATCGAACCACCTATCGTAATCTTCCCAGTACTCGTAGAAGGGCTCTACCACACCTACGTACCCCACTACCTAGTAGCCCCGGACTTATCTACGGAGTACAGCAGTGACCGGGGCACCCCTCTAGCTGTGTATAGCTACGGGTGGTGTAGGTAGGGAGGGCT
>JAJHQJ010000003.1 GCA_020833415.1 Desulfurococcaceae archaeon
TGGCTACAGCCCTGAACCTCGGGACGGTAGCTATAGGGGCGTTCTACGACGACGAGGTTGCTAGGGTAGTCGGTGTAGCTAGGAACGAGAGACCGCTCTACATATTCCCGGTAGGTGTACCGGAGAGACCACATAGGGCGACCTTCGAGGAACTTAGGGAACTCTACACAAGGCTTAGAGGCTCGGGGACTAGGTAGAATTACGTAGAGTACCTGAATCACGGGGCTCTCGGCCCAGAGGTAAGTAGGGTATGGGGTGTAGGGTCTGTAGGACTAGGTACGTACACCTATGGCTTAGGGTTGTTGAGGCTACCTCAGTACCTCTAGCAGTACTACTCCTACTCTACGTAGTTAGTGGCTACGGAATGCTCTACCCAGGACTCCTAGGTCTAACCTACAGGATCTCGAGCTACCTACACACCCACCCCCTACTTAGGTACCTAACCTCAATCCTCATAGCACTACACGGCTACGGAGGTACCGTACTACTCTCCAGTAGGTACCTGGGGAGGTATGGGGTAGCTAGGGTAGTAGCTGAGGTACTGGGGCTGGTCTTCGCGGCAACTATCGTAGCTATCTCAACAGCTGTAGAACTAGTACTACTCCTAAGGTAGGGAACACTTATTAGCTAACTGGGGAATTCTCAGTGGAGTTGTATGGGGTTAGCTGAGGTGGGTTGGAGTCCACAGGATGTAGTGAAGGCACTGCACTCAACTGCCGTGATATACGAGGCTCTGTACAGGGTTAGGAGGATAGGCTTCTACAGGGTTATGAGGGAGATAGTACGTATGGGGGTTAGGAGGAGGACTGCAACCCTAGCTAAGCTAAAGCTCGTATCGAAGCTGGATGAGGGGGATGTGATAGGTCTTAGACTAGACTACTACATACACCTAATGAAGCTTAGACTAGCCACGGTATACATAGGTAAGACGCTGGACTGCGAGAAACTCCCCCAGGTAGTCCCGTTCCTAAGGAGCTGCATAAACCTAATACCAATGGGGACCCTCCTAACCCTCTACTACCCGGAGTCCGCGAAGAGGGAGAGGCTTGAGGATAGCGGGGTGAAGTACACAGTGTTCTACGAAAGGGTCTTCAGAGAGCCCGACCTAAAGAACTACGCATCAGCAATAGCTGAGAACCCGTCAGCACTCTTCGCACCGAGGGCTCTGGAGAA
The DNA here is from genome assembly GCA_020833415.1 of Desulfurococcaceae archaeon. GTDB lineage: Archaea > Thermoproteota > Thermoprotei_A > Sulfolobales > NBVN01 > DRZP01. The sequence goes on from JAJHQJ010000003.1 coordinate 1,174, forward strand.
CCACTTACTTAGAGAGATGAAGAGGCTTGAAGATACGGGGGGTAGGGAACTTGAGGAGGAGATCCTAGGTGAGGGGATTAAGGCTAGGGTAGACAATAAGGACCTAGCGGTAATTAAGGTCGCGGAGCTAAACCCTCTAACAACTAAGAGCTTCGACGTAGAGCTGGGGGTGAGAGGGGATATACTGAAGAAGCATGTAGAGCACGCTGAAAAGCTACTGAGAGGTATAAGGGTTAGAAGGATAAGGGGGGTTACCGACGGAGCTAGACTAGCGCTATTCCTATTCATCTCAGGTAAGGACCTACCTCAGCTACTCAGGCTAGTGAAATCCCTCCTAAGGTACCCAACGGTTTCCTCGGCAACAGTTTCGGAGGACAGGACTGAAGTCCTCATTCAGATCCTAACCCCGGCCGATATAGAGATAATTAAGGACGTCGGCAGAACTCTTAGGGGAGTTGCAGCCAGTTACGGTCTAGAGCTTACCGAGTTCTACATAGGTGATATGGATACCCTCAAGAACTACACAGTACCCTTCATTCGTGAGAGGGAGTACTCCCCTCTAAGGAAGGGTTGGCTTGTTAGGGCATTAACTACAGCCATAAAGTATATAAAGAAAGGCTGATCAAGGAGCTTACGTCGGGGGCTAGTAGATACTCAAGTAAGCACTTATGTAGGTCTCTCCCCAGTAACCTGAGTTAGCTCGGCAGCATATCTTCATAGATTCTGCAATGAAAGCCTATTTTTCTCTAGATAGGATAGAAGCTCGGTGGACGCAGTTGAAGAAGGTGGATAGGTACCTAAAGTTAGTTAAGGTAGCTAGGTACGCACCTCTAGCGATACTGGCAACCGGTATCGTGCTAAGCGAGCTCCTACCTACTGGTGAGGCTATCCCCAAGGGTAAGGACGACTCAGCCCTCTAAGAGCTCCCTAACTGTAGTGTAGTTTAGGAGGAAGCCTGAGGCGTAGCTCAGTAGGCTTTTTAAGTTCTCCCACGTGAGTTCCTCGGTAAACCTGTACTCCCTCCTAGCCCTCTCTACCGAGGCTCTGTCCAGTCCCAGTAGCTCGTCCAACCCCTCCAGTACCGCTCCCCTCCTCACCTCCCCCAGGGCCTTAGTCCAGGCGGACCTAACCCTCCTCTCAGCCTCCTGGCTCAGGTTCTCGTGTCTGGTTAGGGTGCAGCAGTGGTACTCCCCGAGTAGTTCCACCGGTCTAAGCCTCCTATAGCCGCGGTCCTCTAGGTAGCTTGCGTAGGGCTCCCATATGGCCACTGCGTCGGCCTCTCCCCCCAGGAACCTCTCAACACCCTCCTCAGGTCTTACGTAGTACCTGAACTCCCCGACCTCCCTACGGAGGTACCTGTAGGTAGCTACAGCTGCTACCTCCATAGTTGAGGCCCTACTACTCAGTACTGCGGGGCCCAGCTCCTCCCTGTAGACTATCGAGGCCCCTCCTAGGGCACCCCCTGGGTAGGTCTTCAGTGGTGCTCCGAGGGCTCTGTAGGCTGCCTGCGTGTATATCGGGGTTATAGCTAGGTGTACATCACCCCTAGCTACAGCCGCGGTAGCCTCCGAGACGTTCCCGTAGAGTACTAGCTCAACCGAGTAGCCCTCCCTCCTTAGGTTACCTACGAAGTTAGGTAGGTACAGGTACTCGGAGGCCCTTACCACAGCTACCCTAACTACCCTACCTACAGCTGGGTCTAGGTACTTTGATAGTACGACCCTCTTACTCCTACCAGGCCCCGGGACCCTAGCTACCAGACCACACCTCTCCAACTCCTTAAGTACCTCGGATATCCAGCTCTTCGAGTAGCCGGTTACCTCAACCAGCTCACCCTGGGATACCCCGTCCCTACCGAACTGCTCCAGGACCCTGACTACCCTCTCCCTTACCTCCCCCTCCATCCTCCCACTAGAGCTCCGGGGATGAAGATTTAAATACTAAACGAACACGTGTTCTTTGGTGGTGGAGCTGCTGGGATCTCTACTACTGGTCTGCGCAGTCCTAAGCCTAGTACTACCCTACGTGCTAGCTGGTGATAGGACCCTAACGTCGTTCACTGTGTACGTAGCTCTAACGGTAGCTACTCTAGCCGTAGCCTACACCCACCTAAGGAGGTGGGCTAGGGTTGGCTGAGCTAGTAGTTGCCCTAGTTGTCTACCTAGCTATAGTTACTGCAGTATCCATCTACAGTAGGCTCTACGCTAGGACTGGGGACCCGGTAGACTATTTCATAGCTAGTAGAGGGCTCTCGGGCTTCACCTCAGCCATGACCTACGCAGCCACTACGTACAGTGCCTTCATGATGGTGGGTCTGGTCGGGCTCTCCTACGCAACAGGTGTCGGTGCCCTAGCCTTCGAGCTGGCCTACCTGATCTCGACAGTAGCTATACTAGCTACCCTCGGTACGAAGGTCTGGGAGCTATCTAGGGGGAGGGGCTATGTAACACCTACACAGCTCCTCAGGGATAGGTTGGGCTCCCACTGGGCTACGGTGGTAGCTGTAGTACTTACAGCAGTAGCCCTAATACCGTACTCATCTGTTCAGATGGTCGGACCGGCCAGCATAATAGCGGGTATCGGGGGAGGCTCTGTAGACTACCGGGTAGCTGTTACAATAGCATTCGCGGTCACCCTAGTTACCACGCTGGTAGCTGGTGTTAGGTCAGTAGCTTGGAGTGACGCAGTACAGGGGTTCATCATGTTGACGAGCGCTCTAGCCTTCATAGTCTGGCTAGCTACGAGAACACCGCCTGAGGCTGTAGCTAGGCTAGCTGACGCAGAGCTCCTAAGCCCCCTCAACAGGTTCTGGACACCCTACACGTTCTTCGCATACACAACGCCGTGGATCTTCTTCGCTATAACCAACCCGCAGGTCTTCCAGAGGCTCTACCTACCTAGGAGTAGGAGGGACTACGTTAGGATGGTAGTGTACTTCGCGGTATTCGGGCTACTCTACACCGTGATCACGGTACTCGTAGGGCTCCTAGCTAGGGGTTTAGTAGAGCTGGGTACCCTGAGTCTAGGTGTAGACCTGAGGGATAGAAGTACGTGGAATAGGGTTACCCCATCCCTCCTAAACTACACACACCCAGCTCTAGCTGTAGCTGTAGCAGTATCGATACTAGCTGCTGCAACATCAACGATAAACTCCATAGTACTCACCATAGCCTCCATGGTCTCCTACGATACTGTTATACCAGAGAGGTACAGGCTGGCTGTAGGTAAGGCCATGGTAGTACTGTTCTCCTTAGTCGTATACCTATTCGCCCTAAGTACACCGGCCTTCGTAGTAGACCTAGCAGTAGCCTCCTCAACCCTACTACTACCCCTACTACCCCTCTACCTCTTCTCAGTATACGGTCTAACTAGTAGGTATGCGTACCTATCTACACTAGCCGTGGGGTTCCCCCTAGCACTAGGTCTAACATACGCTAAGGGCCTCCAACTACCGGTACCTAAGGAGGTTGTAGTAGCTGTAGCCTCGGTAACTACCTACCTAGCAGTAGCACTACTCGAGAGGGCCGTAGTAGGTAGGCGTAGTTAGTAGTTTTTACCTCGTATCCGAAATCCTCTGGGTGGTCTACTGAGGATAGCTTTACTAGCTACTTCACTAGTACTCATAAACCTAGCCCAGAGCCTCCCAATCTACGGGTTAAGTATTGAGTGTGTAACCTTCTACTTCCTCAACGCTATCTACATAGAGAGCTACAACTACAGTGGTAGGCTCTACCTAGAGACCCCCATAAACGTGAGCTTGGGGAACGTGAACCAGACAGTAAGGGTAGTTACCTCTAGAGGGGTAGTCTACGACCCCGATGAGGGGGTCTATGCTGTAGATACCTCTGGTGGTACCCCCACCTACGCTTACGTACTCCTCGAGGTGAGGGTTTGCTCCCCGAGATATAATGAGGTCCTGAATCTACTTAAGGCGGTTATGATGGTACCGCAGGCATTCCTAACGCCTGCACAGCAAGAGCTGGGGGAGGAGCTTAGGGGTTACCTGGGGACTCCACCCCGGGTCGTAACCTCAGTAGTTGTGAGGGACTTTGAGGAGTGGCTTAGGACTATGCCCTGGTACTACGTGGTTACTAACGTAAGCTCCTACCCACTAGTACTAGCAGTCTACGCAGCTAGGTTTATCTACGGGGGTAGCTACATAAGGTACTCCCCAAGTCTACTACCGAGGACTACTGAGGAGGTTGTAGAGAGGAGGGAGGGGGACTGCGATGATATGAGTAGGATACTCCTCTCACTACTATGGTACTACGGTATTCCAGCTACGGTAGTGTACGGCTTCGTAGCTATCCCAGGCTATGCGGTGAACTCCACAATCGGTAGCTTCACCTACGTATTCTCTAACGGGGGGCCGCACGCCTTCGTCCTAGCTTACGTAGCTGACTACGGGTGGATATCCCTAGACCTCCTAGCAGGCTCCCTACTTACCTACCCCATAGCCATCTGGGGCCTGAGCTCCGAGGTCCTAGTGGAGAGGGAGGAGGTTGAGGAGGCTGAGAAGCTACATAGGGCTATCGTCGGGAGGCAGCTGATGGCCTCCCTAGAGGCATCCGACATTCAGAACCTCAGTAGTGAAACCCTGGAGAAGTACATAAACAGCACACTCAGACTACTGAGGGAGGTATACCCAGAGACTAGCCCCACCTCCACGACTACTGAACAGTTCCAGCAGCAGACTACGGTAACTATAACTACTACAGTAACTACGGTAGTGCCCGGTCCCGAAACCAGTTGGTTAACTATACTCGTAGTAGCTCTACTGTCTGCAATCGCCGCCCTATTAGCCCTACCAGCAGTTCTTAGGAGGACCTCTAGAGGTTAGCAAGACCTTTAAGGGCCTAGACTACAGTCCCGCGGGTGTGGAGGTGGGGGTCGAGGGCTTACTGAGGTCACTACTCTCCACCAGTAGGGTAGCTACGGTAGCACTTAAGGCTATCAGGGACTATGCTGAGGTGCTGAGGAAGGCTGGTCTAGCACCGGTTAAGGTGATGAACTTCTGCGGTACCCATGAGTGGACTGCGGTGAGGTATGGGATAAGGTCTCTCCTACCTAGAGAGGTCGAACTAGTTGCAGGTCCTGGCTGTCCGGTATGTGTAACTCCGGGGGCTATAGTAGAGTATGCTGTAAAACTAGCTATGGACGGTATTAGGGTGTACACCTTCGGTGACTCGTTTAAGGCCCCGTCGACCAGTACTAGGAGCCCCAGGAGTTTAGCTGAGGCTAGGAGCATGGGGGCTGATGTGAGGGTTGTCTACAGCTTCTACGATGCTGTAGCTAGTGCCCGGGGGGATGGTAGGGAGTCGGTATTTCTAGGGATAGGTTTCGAGACTACGGCACCCTCCTACGCTATACCCATGGCAACGGGTAAGGTACCTAGGAACCTGAAGCTACTGAGTGCCCTAAGACTTACCCCACCGGTTATGAGGTATACGGTAAAGCTGTATAGGGAGAGGGGGCTACTACCCATACGCGGGGTGGTCGCCCCGGGGCATGTCTCAGCTGTTACAGGGGCATCAGCCTGGGAGTTCCTACCTAGGGAGTTCGGGATACCCACGGCAGTCTCGGGTTTTGAGGGGGTGGATCTGGTGGTCTCCGTGGCAGCTATACTGAGGATGCTGGTAGAGGGAAGGCCGGGGGTCTACCTAGAGTACAGGAGGGTTGTATCGTGGAGTGGTAACCCAGTAGCTAAGAAGTACATAGCTGAGGTATTCGAGGAGGTGGATAGTGCTTGGAGGGGTATAGGCTACATACCTAAGAGTGGTCTAGCCCTAAGGGAGAGGTACCGGGAGTTCGATGCCTACTACGAGTACGGGCTTAAACCACCAGGACCGGAGGGTTACGTACTAACTACAGCTAGGAGTACACCGGACGTAGACCTACCACCGGGCTGTAGGTGTGGTGAGGTAGTACTTGGGATAGCTAAACCCATACAGTGCCCGATGTTCATGAGGTCGTGTACCCCGGAGAGACCCTACGGACCGTGCATGGTATCCTCGGAGGGTACCTGCTTCATCTGGGCTAGGTTTGGTGGTTCTCTAGGTGATGTACTGAGGGAAGAGTTCTCCGGTAGTACCTAGGATAATATAAAGTGTGGTGCGGTAGCCTTTTGGTGGTCTCTGTGAGTGTAAGGTTACCTAGGGACTATGTAGTGTACAGCTTCTCGAGTAGGCACGTACCTAAGTTCAGGGCCTACCCAGGGGACGTAGTGGTGTTCGAGACCGTCGACGCCTTAGGGGGGCAGGTCGTCGATGAGTCAACCCCACTGGAGACTATAGACTGGAGCAGGGTTAACCCAGCTACAGGCCCCCTCTACGTAGAGGGTGCTAAGCCAGGAGATACCCTGATAGTTGAAGTAGAGAGTATTAGGATAGCCGATAGAGCTGTTATAGTAGCTGTACCCGGCTCCGGAGCACTCCACGATAGGAAGTTCAACGCAGCCGCCCGGGTAATGGAGATCAGAGGAGGTAAGATACTCTTCAGAGGTATTGAGGTTGAGCCGAGACCTATGATCGGTGTAATAGGGGTAGCCCCCGAGGAGGGTGAGTACCCGACCAGTACGTCAGGATACCACGGGGGTAACATGGACGTAGCCCTCATAACCCAGGGGAGTAGGGTATACCTCCCAGTATTCGTAGAGGGGGCCCTACTAGCGATTGGGGACCTACACGCAGTGCAGGCTGATGGAGAGCTGTGTGTTGCAGCTGCTGAGGTATCTGGTGAGGTTACGGTTAAGCTAAGCCTGATAAAGGGTAAGAGGCCTAGGTACCCGGTGGTTGAGTACGGGGATAGGTACTCGGTCATAGCCTTCGGTAAGGATCTGGGTGAAGCGGTGTACAGGGCTTCTGAGGAGGCTGTAGCGGTACTTATGAGGTCCCTAGGGCTGTCCTTCGAGGATGCCTACATGCTCGCGAGCCTGGTCGTCGACCTAAGGATAAACCAGGTAGTAGACCCAATGAAAGGTGTTAGAGCGGAGATACCTAAGAGGTACGCTAAACTAGAGCACCTCCTAGTACCAGCTCCCTAGGTATTCTGGGTTAGACCTCTAGGGTTTCTCCTCCCCCACCTCCTTGGACTCCTCACCGCCACCTCCTACGAGGTACTCCTCTAGACTCTTCGACCCCCTCCTCACATAGGGTTCGTTAATTAGTCTGTAGATGAAGCTAGCCTTACTCTCAGAAAGCCCCTCAACACTAGCTAGTTCAACGATCGAGGCGTTGAAGACGGCCCTAACGCTCCCGAACTTTCTGAGGAGTCTCTCAGCTAGCTTCGGACCGACTCCGGGTAGTGATGAGACTACGTAGAGCTGCCAGTCGCTTAGGGAAATCCCCTTAGGTTTACCCCTAGCTACGGAGGTGTGCGTAGGTACTGGCATACCCTCCTGGAACTTCGTTGCCAGGTACTTGATCAGCTCCGCAGTATGCTGTTGATCCTCAGTGAAGAGTACGGGAACCCTACTAGCTACCGATGCGTAGTACAGAGCTGAGATAACGGCCCTGTACCTGGTCGTCACGTACCTAAGCCTATCCAGGTCCCCCTCTACTATTAGGAAGTACCTACCAGCTACCTGAGCCATCCTACTGAGCTGGTCGAAGAACCTACCGTCGAAGACAGACTTAGCTAGGTCCCCAACACTCTTCCTCTCAGCTATAACCCCCTCAGCTAGTAAGTAGTCCCCGACCTCGAGGGTCTTGAAGATGACCGTAACACCTAGCTCGGATAGGTACCTAGGTACCTCCGACCTCCTCTCCCGCTCGTCTACGTATACCTTAACCATCACCTACACTCTTCCAACCATCTACCTCTACCTAGGGTCCTGAACTTAAAACCGCGGGACCTAAAGAACTCCGCTACAGCCCCCTCAAGCTGGTCTAGGAACGTAGCCGGTACCACAGCCCCGGCGGCAGCGTCGTGCCCTCCACCACCCCCACCAGCTACTCTAGCTAGGTAGCTAGCTAACTCAGCAGCTACCGGTATACCCAGTACTCTGAGGGCCCTAGCCGAGGTCCTAATAGTTACGCGCAGTTCTTCGTCCCTCGCGGCAATAGCTATAGCTACGTCAGCCCCGGACTCCAGGATCCTCCTGAGGGCTGTAGACTCGTAGGCCCCTAGGCATGTTATAGCTACCAGTAGCTCCTGGTCTACAGCGTATACGCCTAACCTCGCTAGACCCCTCAGACTGGCAACCCTCTCAGCGTAGGGGGGTTCGGGCTGGGCCATGAGGGACTGCACAGCATCTACATCACCTCCGAGCTCTATAAGCCTAGCTACAACCCTGAGGACCCTGGGGCTCAGTAGCCTTAGGAACCTAGTGTCGTGCATGATACCGGCTAGTAGGAGGGTTGCGTACCCCCTGGGGACGTACCAGCCGGAGTCTACTAGTACCTCAGCTACTAGAGCTGACGAGGCCCTAGCCTCCGGGTCGTATAGCGCGGGGCTACACCTACCCACAAGCTCGCTGGAGACGTGGTGATCCACAACAGCACACTCCCTAAACTCAACCGGACCTACCTGAGAGAGTGAGGAGACGTCAACGAAGAGTAGTCTACTACTCGAACAGGCTCCCGACTCCGGAACTCCGAACCCCAACCCCGTGAGGACCCTCTTAGCTACCGAGTCAACCCCCTCAGGTGTACATACGTCTATCGAAGTGCTACCGTAGGTACTCAGGACGTAGCCTAGGGTAAGGGCAGCTGCAGCGGCATCTACATCAGCATTCCTATGGGTTACTACCCTAACCCCACCCCTACACCAGGAGAGTAGTTCAGCGAAGTCCCTGAGTAGTCCCGACCCGCGCACCACGCTACAGCATACCTAGGTATAGCTACAGCCGGAGAAGAAAAGCTGGGAGCTGGAACACCGTCCCGACCTCCCCGCCCTAGAGGCAGGGCTTTCAGCCGTATAAAGTCATCAGTACATACCCCATGGGTGTTACTACGGTAGAGCGCGGTGGCTGTAAGTTCGGTGTATACCTAGATGAGGAGCTATGCCTAGAACTCAAGAGGTTAGTGGAGGGTGGTGGGTACAGGGTTAGGTCTAGGATTATCCAGGAAGCTCTGAGGCTCTACATGGCTGAGAGTCTGTGGAGGGAGGTCGGCGGGTACGTAGTTGGCTCACTCAACGTTCTCTACAACCATGAGGTGGAGGGGGTGGACGCCCGCCTAACCGACGTGCAGCACGAGTACGCGGACGTGGTTGTCTCAGCTCTCCACGTACACCTAGACCCCAGGACCTGCCTACTGGTTATAGCTGTTAGGGGGACCTCGGAGAGGGTCCGCGAGCTCGTTAAGAACCTGGAGAAGATTAGCGGGGTACTACTAGTACGACCTATAGTAGTCCTAGCTACACCTAGGGAAGCCGGCGTGGAGGTAGGGAGGGGTAGAATGACGTGAGGGAATCTCTATTGAGGGAAAAACTATTGTAGTTAAGAAGACTACTTACTGGGTTTGGCCGACTTAGTACCGACGTAGTACACTGGGTAGAGCCATAGTATGGTTGTTACGAGGGTTATGATTAATACTATCCACCAATCGAAGGGGAAGGAGGGCACTTCTCTCACCTCCTCTCTAACTGCCTAATCCTCTTCTCGTTCTCGGTAGCTCTATACCAGGTGTAGAGGGCCGCTATAACGAGGAGCCAGGCTATTATGAAGAACACCACCCATGCCATACCCATCACCTACCCCTAGTCTGAGCCTCTATAGTCTTGCTGATTAGGTAGTACATTATAGCACCACCGATTATTAGTACTACCATACCTGGGAATGTGTAGTAGGTGTACAGACCAGCACCCCAACCCCTAATCCACTCCCAGTAGATTATCCACCAGGCGAAGAACAGTATCGGTATAACTACGTTCGCCTTAACTAGGTAGTCCCACCACCTCCCCAACCTTACGAAGGGCTTTATGTCCATGTCCATGATGCCCTGTCTAACCTTGGTTACATCCGTGAAGTAGGAGGTTATTAGGGATATGAACACTAGCCCTAGGGCGAGCCCTACAACACCCCACACTGTATCGTAGTAGTCAAGCCAGTCAGCACTTAGGGCTGTCGGTATTCCGCAGATGAAGGCTAGGATACCGGTAATGAGTGCTGCGTGCGAGGTCTTCATGCCGAGGTCCTTGAGGGGTCTCAGAGCTACCTCGTGGATAGTTATCAGGGAGGTGAAGGCGGCGAACCAGAAGGCTATGAAGAACAGTGCTGCATAAGCCCACCCGGCAGCACCCATCTTCCTGAAGAGCTGGGGTAGTACCACGAAGGCCAGCCCGGTACCAGCTGCCTTTATATCCTCGTAGGGTGTTGCGGAGATAGCGAAGATTAGGGGTATTATAGCTGTACCAGCCATCCAGGCTACTGCGCTATCGTTCACAACGTTACCGAAGGATATTAAGGTTATGTCGTCGTTACGCCTCATCCAGGCACCAGCACATATGAAGAAGCCCCAGGCTATCCCTATACTCCATATAACCTGCGATAGGGACTGCATCCAGGTAGCGGGATCTAGTAGGGCCTCAGGTTTCGGGACCATGTAGAACTCCAACCCCTTCCCAGCTCCGGGTAGGGTTACTGTGTAGATGGCTAGACCTACCGTAAGTATGAACAGTATCGGGAACATGAACCTACACACCTGACCAATACCCTTTATCCCGAATGCTGTGACAACTATGCTTAGGAACGCCATTAAGGCTCCAACACCTAGGGATGCCGGCGTAAAGCCGAAGGAGTTCCAGAAGGCCTTCGCATCGAAACCTGGAGCGAAGAACGTACCAGCTATTGCGTGGAGCATGTAGTAGAAGATCCAGCCAGTAACCACCCAGTAGTAGCACATGATCATGAAGTCAGCCCAAGCCATCCACATACCTCCGAAGGCCGCCAGCTTCTTATACCTCTCAGCTAGGTTGTAGGGGCCGTGTAGGGGACCCCCCTGCCCGAGCTTACCTATAGCGTACTCAGCCACTGCTAGCGGGAAGGCTACTACTATCAGCCATATCAGGTAGGTCAGTAGGAAGCTACCACCACCGTAGTTAGCAGCCCTCCACGAGAATCTCCAGTAGTTACCAGCACCAACAGACCAGCCTACAGCAGCCATCAGTAGAGCAAAGCTGCTCCAGACCTTCTCGACCGTTCTAGCAACCAGAGAGGAGGCAGGCCTAGACGACATACAGATACCTCACAGATCCCTATACGGGGGGGTTTATATTTTTAATCCCTAACAGCTACCCACAGCTTTAAAGGATATTCAACCTAGCACTTATTACTCCGCTCCAACTCTTCTGTATAGGTGGTTCGAATCGCCGGTAGATAGGCGTATATGGAACCACCCCATACTAAGCTTTCAGCGTGGTAGGAGAGTTACGTTCTACTTCGAGGGGCAACCTATCGATGCCTATGAGGGTGAGAGTATTGCTGTAGCCCTCTACGCCGCTGGCTTCGATACGCTGTCCTGGAGCCCCTCCCTAGGTAGACCTAGGGGACCCTTCTGCATGATCGGTAAGTGTAGTAGCTGCTTCATGGTGGTCGACGGGGTCCCAAACGCTAAGACCTGTAGGGAGCCTGTTGGGGAGGGTATTAGGATTGAGAGGCAGAGGGGGTGGGCCTCACCACTTGTAGGTCAGCCCGCTGAGTCTCCGGAGGTTCCGGAGGTTAGGTTAGATACCGACGCCCTAGTCGTTGGGGGTGGTCCGGCAGGTCTCTCAGCCGCCCTCACCCTAGCCGACTCAGGGCTCGATGTAGTCCTAGTTGATGAGCACTTTAAGCTAGGTGGTCAGTTACTTAAGCAGACACACAAGTTCTTCGGGAGTGTCGAGCTCTTCGGTGGTATGAGGGGTTTCCAGATAGCTGAGGAGTACGTTAGGAGGATCTCGGGGAGCCCGAGGATCAGGGTACTCAAGGAGTCGGTAGCCTACGGAGCATTTAGAGGGGGTTTAGTCGGGGTAGCTAGTAGGGAGACTCACTACGTAGTTAAACCTAGGGCTGTGGTAGCCGCTACAGGTGCTCAGGAGAGGTACCTGGAGTTCCCCAACAACGACCTACCCGGGGTTATAGGGGCTGGCGGAGTGCAGACCATCATGAACGAGTACGGGGTTAAGCCAGGTGAGAGGGCCCTAGTAGTAGGCTCGGGTAACGTCGGTATAATTATCGCCTACCAGCTACTGCAGGCAGGGGTTAGGGTTGAGGCAGTCGTCGAGATCCTCCCAGAGATAGGTGGGTGGTTCGTACACGCAGCTAAGATTAGGAGGTACGGTATACCGATACTAACCAGACACACGATCAAGGCGGTCTACGGTAATGGTAGGGTTGAGAGGGCTGTTGTAGTAGCTGTAGATGAGAAGTTCAACCCGATTCCGGGGACTGAGAAGGAGTTCAGCGTAAACCTAGTACTACTAGCTATAGGGCTCGAACCCGACACAAGGTTCGTCCTCCAGTGCGGGGCTGTCGCTAGGTGGTCCCCAGAGCTAGGTGGGCTAGTCCCCCTAAGGACCCTAGACCTAGAGACATCGGTACCCAACCTCTACGTAGCCGGTGACTCATCCGGTATAGAGGAGGCTACGACAGCCATAATCGAGGGTAGGATAGCCGCTCTCTCAATAGTTGAGAAGCTGGCCGACCCATCGAAGGCCTCTAAAGCCTGGGAGGAGGCTGAGAAGTTGATAAGGTTTCTCTGGGACGAGTACAGGAGGTCGCCCCTACTTGCCAGGGCTAGGAAGGGTAAGGAGTCAGTCACGGTCTCTAGGGAGGAGATGGAGAAGCTGAGGTCTGAGTTCCCACCACCGGTTTCGTTCGGGTGATGCGGGGTGTCCTTCAGGTTTAGGGAGACGGGTGTGGTCGAGCTCGAGGAGCTCGGTAGACTGGGGCTACTACCACCTGAGTGGAGGCTTAGAAAGGGGCCGGTAGTGGTGCTAGAGTGTCCTGAGAAGATACCGTGTAACATATGCGTACCCTACTGCCCGACTAAGGCTATCGAGATGGAGAGCCTCATAGAGTTACCTAAGGTGATCTGGGAGAGGTGTACTGGTTGCGGGGTGTGCGTAGCTATATGCCCGGGGCTAGCAGCATTCGTAGTAGACCTATCTAAGGAGGATGCAGACTACGTTACCGTACCCCACGAGTTCCTACCGGTACCTAGGGTAGGTGAGGAGGTGGTGCTACTCAGTAGACGCGGTGAGAGGGTTGGGAAGGGGGTTGTAACCAGGGTGTGGGAGAGGAATAGGACCTACGTAGTAACGGTTAGGGTTCCGAAGGGTTTGGGTATGGAGGTGAGGGCTATATGGGTGGAGAGGTAGTGTCTAAGCCTAGGGATGTAGTTATAGTGTGTAGGTGTAACGACGTAACCCTAGACGACGTAGTGAAGGCTATTGAGGCTGGTATAGACGACTTCGAACTCCTCAGGAGGTACCTAAGGCTAGGCTTCGGTCCGTGTCAGGGTAGGAGCTGTATAGCTATAGCAGCTAGGGTGTTCGCTAGAGCTACGGGTAGGAGCTTGAATGAGGTACTGGCTAACTTCAGGGTTAGGCCACCCATAGTTCCCGTATCTATGAGGGTACTGGTGAGGGGTGTTAGGTCGTGAGAGTCCTAGTCGTTGGGGCAGGTATAAGCGGTCTCTTCATAGCCTACGAGCTAGCTAAGAGAGGTGTTAGGCAGGTAACGGTAGTCGATGAGAGCTACCCAGGTAGTGGTGCTACCCTAAGGAACCTCGGGTGCTTCAGATCCTCCTTTACATCACCTGAGCACGTAGTACTAATGAAGGAGAGTATCTCGGAGTGGCTTAAGTTGAGGAGTGAGCTGGGGGTAAGCCTAGAGCAGAGGGGCTACCTATGGGTTGCCCGCAAGCCTGAGACCGTGGAGGCCTTCAAGAGGCTTGTAGGATTTCACCACGACTACGGAGTACCGACGAGGATTATGGACGTTGATGAAGTTAGGGAGCTGGAGCCCGGTATAAACTACAGGATCGTTGCCGGAGCCATGCTAGACCCCACAGCTGGTAGGATGCCGATACTCGAGAACTTCATCAAGCTATACCTGAGGGTTAAGAGTCTGGGGGTTAGAGTACTACCCTACACTAAGGTACTGAAGCTTGAGGGAAGTGGTAGTAGGGTTACCAAGGCCGTGACCAGCAGGGGGGATATAGAGGCCGATGTCTTTGTAGTAGCTGCTGGAGGGGGTAGTAAGAGGATACTCAAGACCGTGGGGGTGGAAGTACCTATAGTAGACATACCCCGGCACCCCCTAGTTACCGAGCCCTACCTCGAGGCTATCAGGTCCGCCCTCATAATTGACTGGGACACCCCCGGGTCGCCGCACATAACCCAGAACGAACACGGGAGCTTCATACTAGCTAGGGACCTCGAGGACACCCCCGAGACCTCCATATTCTCGCAGAGAGTTGATGCCTTCCCACACATAGCTAAGCCCCTAATAGAGCTACTACCGTTCCTAGCTAAGGTTAATGTAGTGAGGTACTGGATGGGCTACTACGACATGACCCCAGATCACCACCCGATCTACGGACCCCTACCACCCTATGAAAACCTCTTTATAGCGGCAGGTTTCAGCGGTCACGGGATGATGATGGGGCCGGTAACCGGTAGGCTAATAGCTAGCTGGATACTAGACGGGAGACCCTACATAGAGATAGCGAGTAATTTAACAGCTGAGAGGTTCAAGACTGGGAGACTGGTAAAAGAACTTGCTGTAATAGGCTGAGGGGAGTAGAAACTCTACTCTACCTTAATCTCCCTCTCTTCTCCCTCCCCCCTCTTCTTCCTCAGCTCTACCTCTAGCACACCGTTTCTGTAGTTAGCCTTAGCTGTAGATATATCCACCTCAGCTGGTAGCTCTACCTCCTTGTAGTACTTCTTGTGGTTACTGGCCTTAATCATCAGCCTCCTCCCAGAAGCCTTGAGGCTTATTTTATCCTTTTCCACACCGGGGAGCTCCACTACTACCCTGACCCTATCATCCTCCTCAATTACATCTACGAGGGGCTCTACCTCCTCCGTTATCTTCGGGGCTCTACCCACCCTCCTTATATTACCGAACTCCTTAATTCTGGGAACCCCGTCCGGGCCTACAACTATCTCAAACCCCCATACGTAGGGTCTGCCAACCAGGGATCTGAGACTTCTCTCGTCGAATTCGGAGAGCCTCTCCATCTCCCTCATCAACCTCCTTACCTCCTCGTCGAACTCCTCGAAGATCTCCCTGAAGAGGCGGTTCATCCGCTCAAACGGGTCCTCCTCCTCTCTCCTTCTTCTACTCATACTTTCACCGAGATAGTGGTTGTATACGTAGATTATAAGTACCTCCGCCCGCGTAGGTAGTCCAAGTCCCCTAGAGCTCTAACGAGCTAGCTTGGGGAGAGCCACCAGTGCTATGTAGGTAAGAGTGAGTACGGTAGCACCCACCATAGCCGAGGTCACTAGGTTTGCTCCAGCTGTTGTGATGTAGTGTACTACCGTAGATATGGCTGACGGTAGTACTAGTAGGGTTGCTACTAGGGTATCAGTCGAGCCCGTCCTAGCGAAGCTCCTAATCCTCACTCCGAGTAGCTTAACACCCCTAGCGGTTAACCCGTCCTCAAGTAGGTGGAGAGTGTATGATGAGATTGCTGTGAGGAACGTCGTGCGGGTAATTCCCAGTTTGGGTACTACTATACCTAGGTACTCCACGTAGAGAGCTACTAGGTACGTGATCACCGCAGTCAGTGAGGCTATGTAGAGGGATGCCCAGATGCTGTGGTACCAGCCTCTGTGTCTCCTTACAAAGGACTTAACCAGGGTGTAGCCCAGCCTACCTAGGAGGCTCCTACAGGATCCCAGATCGCAGTCAGGGGCCCTAGCTAGGTCTAGGAAGACTAGTACAGGTATCAGGATCTCAACCCTTAGGACAGACCCCAGCACATCCGGGGTACTGAGTTCGGCGGTACCGCCGTACACTATCGCTAGAGCTAGGGTTAGGTAGTAGATGTGTAGTACTAGGTGTAGTAACCCCCTCAT
Source organism: Desulfurococcaceae archaeon (assembly GCA_020833415.1). Taxonomy (GTDB): domain Archaea; phylum Thermoproteota; class Thermoprotei_A; order Sulfolobales; family NBVN01; genus DRZP01. The sequence continues at coordinate 17,185 of JAJHQJ010000003.1, forward strand.
ACTATCTGCGGTAGAGCTATGTTAGAATAAGTTAAAAAGTTGCCCTAGTTAAGTACAGCGGTGCGGTGAATGGCTATCAGGAAGTACGTGTACACATTTAACGAGGGCGACTGGAGGGATAAGAAGCTACTCGGAGGTAAAGGGTCGTCCCTCGCACAGATGACGCAGATAGGACTACCGGTACCCCCAGGATTTACGATAACTACTGAGGCCTGCCGCGAGTTCTACGCATCCAGGAGGGCTGAGGTCGATACCCTAGTTAAGGAGTTGGAGAAGAACCCACCTCCGGCTGTTAGGGATGAGATAATCAGGAGGATATGGGCTATCATAGACTCCTTAGAACTACCCGAAGGGCTTATGGAGCAGGTTAGGGAGTACATGAGGTGGCTTGAGCAGGTTACGGAGAAGAGGTTTGGAGCTACAGACGGAGTACCACTCCTAGTTTCAGTAAGGTCTGGTGCTGCTGTATCGATGCCCGGCATGATGGATACGGTACTGAACCTAGGACTTAACGACGAGGTAGTTAAGGCACTGGCCAGGGCATCGGGGAACGAGTGGTTCGCCTACGACGCGTACAGGAGATTCCTACAGATGTTCGGTAGGATAGTCCTAGGGATAAGCGAGAAGCTGTTCGACGAGGCCTTCGCTAAGGCTGACGAGGAGTTCAGGAGGGAGGCTAGTGAGAGGTTCTCCAACGAGCTCGAGGCTATTAAGGAGGTGTACCCGAGGTACAGCTTGAGGCTGGATGCCCAGCCCCCGAGGGACGTAGCTCCCGGGCTCTGGACTAGGTCCGTAGAGTACCTGAAGAGGCTTGTTGAGGAGTACAAGAGCATTATAGAGAAGAACTGGGGCCCGTTCCCGCAGGACCCAATGGAACAGCTGAGGCTAGCCATCAAGGCCGTCTTCAGGTCGTGGATGAACCCGAGAGCGATATTCTACAGGATAGCTAACAGGATAACCCCGGACGTAGCTGACTGTACAGCTGTAAACGTAGTAACCATGGTCTTCGGTAACATGGGCTGGGACTCTGGTACCGGAGTCTACTTCACTAGAGACGTAGCTACCGGTGAGAATAGACCCTACGGTGAGTTCCTACCCAACGCTCAGGGGGAGGATGTAGTAGCCGGTATCAGGACTCCGCTAGACATAGAGGAGATGAGGAAGACCATGCCCGAGCTCTACGAACAGCTGATAGATGCTGGGAAGAAGCTGGAGAGACTAAACAGGGACGTCATGGACATAGAGTTCACCGTAGAGAGGGGTAAGCTGTACTTCCTACAAAACAGGGTAGCTAAGATGACCCCCCTAGCTAGGGTGAAGACTGCTGTAGACATGGCTAAGGAGGACATCATAACTAAGGAGGAGGCTGTAATGAAGGTACCCCCAGAGACTGTGCTTAAGCTGCTCTACCCAACGATAGACCCCAGAGTTAGGGTGACTCCCATGGCTAAGGGCCTGGCAGCCTCTCCCGGTGCAGTCAGCGGTCAGGTAGTCTTCGACCCTGATACAGCTGTTGAGTGGGCTAGGAAGGGTAGGAGGGTTATCCTGGTTAGAGTAGAGACCAAGCCCGACGATGTCCACGGCTTCTACGCAGCTGTAGGTATACTAACAGCTAGGGGAGGTATGACGTCCCACGCAGCTGTGGTTGCTAGGGGTATAGGCAAGCCTGCTGTAGTAGGTGCCGAGACTCTAAAGATAGACTATGAGAGGAGGCTATTCACCGTAGGCGACGTAGTGGTGAGGGAGGGTGACTGGATCACCATAGACGGCAATACCGGGAGTGTCTACCTAGGTGAGATTCCAACGGTAGTTCCCGAGGTTAAGGGAGAGTTGGAGGAGCTACTGAGTTGGGCTGATAGCTTTAGAAGGCTCGGTGTGAGGGCTAACGCCGACGTACCGGAGGATGCCCTAATAGCTAGGAAGTTCGGGGCTGAGGGTATAGGACTACTTAGGATAGAGAGGATGTTTAGGAAGCCGGAGAGGCTTGAGCTACTTAGGAAGGTGATACTCGCGGAGAGTAAGGAGGAGAGGGAGAAGTACCTGAGGCCTCTCGCAGCTATGATTAAGGAGGACTTTAAGGAGATGCTGAAAATCATGGACAGCCTACCAGTAGTCATAAGGCTTATAGACCCACCCCTACACGAATTCCTACCAGCTCCGGAGGAGGTGATTAGGGAGCTCTACGAGACTAGGCTAACGATAGCTGAGGCTAGATACAGGGGCGAACCGGTAAGTAAGATCGCGGATCTCGAGAACAGAGTTAAGTACCTAGAGTGGCTCTACAAGAGGGTCTCGACACTTAAGGAGCACAACCCGATGCTAGGACACAGAGGTGTGAGGGTTGGTATAACCCACCCAGAGATATACTACTACCTAGCTAAGGCCATGATCGAGGCAGCAGCAGAACTTAAACTTGCAGGGTACAACCCGGTACTCGAGATAATGATACCGCAGACAGCCCACGTTAACGAGATAAGGTTCGTTAAGCAGAAGGCCATACTACCCGCCCTGGAGGACGTTAAGAAGGAGCTGGGCGTAGACCTGGAGGTAAAGGTAGGGACCATGATCGAGACCGTCAGAGCCTGCCTAACCGCGGCCGAGATAGCTAAGGAGGCGGACTTCTTCAGCTTCGGTACCAACGACCTAACCCAGGCAACGTTCAGCTTCAGTAGAGACGACGCAGAGAACAAGTTCCTACCCCAGTACCTAGAGTACGAGATACTCAAGACTAACCCATTCGAGACAATCGACGTAGATGGAGTCGGGAGGTTGATAGAGATAGCCGTTAGAGAGGGCAAGCAGGTTAACCCCAAGCTAGAGGTAGGTATATGCGGTGAACACGGAGGGGACCCGAAGTCCATAGAATTCCTACACAAGGCTGGTCTGGACTACGTAAGTGCGTCACCGTTCAGAGTAATCATAGCTAGGCTAGCGGCTGCTCAGGCAGCTATAAAGGAGAGGATGCCTCACACAACTGCTTCAAGTATCACATAGGTTAATGTGGTTTGTTATAATTCTTCCGCTACTATTACGTTAACTCTGATAACAGAGATGTCTATAAGCTTTTATAGGCTTTACTACAGAATACGTCGGCGAGTTACTCAAGATGTGGGATCTCCGGGGTGGCCCTGAACGCCCCTAAGGCGGGTGCGGGGTTCGGCTCTTATGTGAGTTTATGTTGTTTTATGGTCATCGCCTCATCTCTTCCCCCAGCATTACTCCTTGGGGCCTAGCAGGGCTATTTCGGTCTTCATAATCATTTATAGTATTCATATTCATCGATCTCTAAGATCTCTCAATGCTATTAGGTATGCTGATGCTGTGTGCTTGTCTAGTCCAAACCTCTTCATGAGTTCATCGTGTTCTTTGGAGCTTGTTGTACCCTCAAGAATATTTATAAGCTCCTCTAACCCATAAATCCATTGGTGCCCCCGAGCTCCCGAGACCCGCAGGGCCTTGAGGCCCCGGTGACGGGGTCTGAGCTACTGTGGTGAGTGGGCTCGGGGAGACCGTCGAGACGCAGATAGTGGGGAGCCTGAAGTCAATAAACATGAAGGGCTGTGAACCACCATCTGCTGAGAGACTATGTGGAGTAGCTGGGTACTACTCGTAGGACGCTAGGGAGTTTTCTATCTCTGCTATTAGGAGGTCCATACCTATACCCTCCTTAGCTGAGACCGGTACGGGAGGTTTTATGGCCTGTCTTAGAACCTCGCAGAGCTGTAGGGATACTGAGAAGTCTATGAAGACCTCCCGTGTGGCTACTGAGGCACACTCACGCTCCTCAGCTAGGAGCTTGTAGATAGGTGCTACCTCGTAAACCCTCTCGAGGAGCTTACTCTGACCATACTTGGATACGTCTACGACAGTGTCAACTTTATTTAAAGCTACCACGGTTGGTATGTTAATTCTGTACATGGTTGAGAGGGCTAGGAGGAGGAGGGAGTAGGCTGAGTGAATCCTTGAGACGAGCCTAGCGTCGATTAGGAACACCATGGCTGCCTTATAACCACTTGAAAGTTCGTGGAGTAGTTTCGGGCCTAGCAACCTGAAGGCTACGATCTCGAGTTGCCCCGGTAGGTCGACCAGTACGTAGTCTGAAGCACATTCCTCGATCTCCGTCCTTATGTCTGCGGTGTAGTTCAGGAGCTCGTCCATACTAGCTACTAGAGCTCCGTTAGGCCCCAACCCCCGCTCAACCATAATATCCCTAGCATTTACGTACCTCCTAGCATCTACATCTGGGACGTAGGGGAGTAGCTCTGCAGCCGGGTCTAGGTTTACCTTACACGTACTCCTCTCAAAGCTCTCTAACCACGTAGCTAGGGTTGAGGTAAGTGTTGACTTACCCGAACCCGCTGGTCCGGCTATGAAGACTACGTTCACTAGGGGTACCACCTAGTAACTAGGTCTACTAAAGCTTTAGCTCCACGTAGCTACGGCTTCCTGAAGTACGGTTCCCTCAGTGAGACACCTAGGCGTATCAACCTCTCGAGCTCAGCCCTATCCCTAGATAGTATAGCGGGACCTAGGTCTACGTAGATATCATCCCTGTATAGGCATAGCTTCATCCTACCATCAGGTCCTACCCGGACTCTAGTACAGCCAGCGCAGAGGAGGTAGTTACCGTAGCCCTTTATAACGTACACCCTAATACCGGTCCTAAGTCTGTAGACTACCCGGTTCTGGAACTCCTCAACTCCCGTATCTATGGCTAAGGACCTAACCTCCCTTTCCACAGCCTCCAGCTCTACGTGGAGATCGTCGAAGACCCTCCTATCCATACCTAAGGGTATCAGCTCTATTAGGTTTACATCCACCCCTAGCTTCGACGCTAGGTTGAGTACGTCCGCTAGCTCACCTATGTTGTACCTAAGGACTAGGTAGTTTATCTTAAGCCTCATACCGTAGTCGAGGGCCTCACGTATCCCGGATATGACCCGGTCTAAGGCATTTACCCCTGCTATCAGTGAGTAGACCTCGGGTTTGAGGGAGTGTAGGGATACGTTAACGTGGTCCACCCCAGCCTCGGATAGTCTTCTAGCAAACTCCCTGAGTAGGTAGCCGTTAGTAGTTATAGAGGGGATACCGCCCCTCTCCCTTATGTACCCAACAACCCTATCCACCCCTTCGTATAGTAGGGGTTCCCCTCCAGTAAGCTTATAGTACTTAAACCCCAATCTCACAGCCACATCAGCAAAGAAGGCCCAGTCCTCGGGTCTAAGTTCATTACTAGAGTAGCTAAAACCCTCCCTATGGCAGAACACACAGGAGTAGTTACAGCGGTTAGTTACGGAGATACGTACGTGGGTTGCAGGCCTACCGTAGGAATCCCTAAGCATCTCTAAAGCCTATAGAAAAGCAGGTAGACTACAAATAAAAAGATCTGAAAAAGGTAGCTCTTTTACTTCAGTACGCAGTACCCTTTATAAGGATTACTTTCAACCACCCCTCCCAGGGTCAGTAGTAGTTTTACGGAAAGGTATAGTAGGTAGGGTACTCGTACCGCAATCCGGGACCGACCCTGAGGTGTCCCGTATGCCTATCTGAGGGTACTGTAGTCTGGGATGAGAGTAGGGGGGTAGTAGTCTGTACTGCCTGTGCTACAGTCCTAGATCAGGTGTATGTAAATGACGGAGCCTACAGGGAACTAGAGGAGCTCCACGAGCCTACTCGAGGGGGGAGGTTTCGCAACTCCAGGTACAGGCTTTGTGAGATGTCAGTTAAGTACGTTGAGCTGCTCGAGGAGGTAAAACTCAGGCAGGATCTCTACATAGATGAGGAGTCCTTCATGAGGTACGTAAAGCTGGGGAAGAGGGTTAAGGTACTGAGGCGTAGGGTACCGCAACCCACGGACGGGGTAGTCAAGGAGATAGTTAAGGTGATGTCTAAGTACCCGAGGCTCTGCTCTAGAACTGATAGAGCTAAGTACGCCCTAGCTAAGGTAGCCTACGCGGTAGCTACCGGCAGTAGTATCGATATAGCTAAGCTATCCGAGGAACTAGGCCTTAGTAGGACCCACGTAAAGAGGTTGATTAAGGTAATCTACAGCTCAAGTAGGTTTATCGACGAGGTTAGGAGGCTAGTTAATAGCCAGGTAGTACTAACCTACGCAAGGTAGTGCTAGCTACACTTACCTAACTACATTTCCCCAGACTTCTCCTCCGGACTACGTAGATGAAGGCCTGCAAGCAAAGAGAGCTTTATAAGCTCCTCCACCTGTCTGTCCCTAGGTGTTCATCTTCGTCGGTTTGCGTTTATTCATCGCACCTAGGGACTTCCTCCTCACCCACCCCCCATAGGTAAAGGTCATCGTAGTCTAACTGGTAGACTACTCCATAGTAGGTTCTCGGAACTCCCACCTCCATACTATAGAGCTATCTGCCAAAGCTCTTTTTAGAGGACTTTCCTAACGTCTCCGTAGTCCCATGAACTCGGGTGCTAGAGGGTCCTACACCTACAGTCTGCATAGACTCCTTATGAGGGGTTAGACTACTAGGTGAAGTGAATTAGGCTGGTAGGAGGTCGAGAGGCTGTTGGATAGGGTTGCGGTGTCTCGTCCTAGGGAAGCGGTACTACCCTAGTAACTCCTCGAGCTTCTTCCTGACTAAGGCGTTAACCAAGGCCCCATCGGCTCTACCCCTAAGTACGGCCATGACCTTACCCATAACGAACCCGATTGCTCTATCTCTACCCCTAGCCTTAATAGCCTCCGCGCTGGCTTTGATGACCTCATCAATTACCCTCTCAACCTCCTCGAGGCTCAGGGTTCTAAACCTACCTACAGCCTCCTCGAGGCTGAGGCCCTCTGCTACAGCCCTTAGGACTTCTGGGACGGCTTCCTTAGCTATGACCCTCCTACCTACAGCTTCGAGTACCTTAGCTAGGGTACTGTAGTCTATCCTATCAACCTCTACACCCTCCCTCCTAAGGGACTTTAAGTGGACTAGGAGTGTGGTGGCGATTACCTGAGGCTCTACAACTCCCCTAAGGTCCTCGACGAGGTCTAAGTACGTGTGGAGCACGGGGTCCCTAATTAGCTGCTGTGCTAGCTCACGCGATACCTTATGCTCCTCTACAAGGGTCTTCAGGAGCTCCTCAACCTTAGGTACGCGTATTCTCTCCACCTCCTTAAGGATTCCCTCATCGACTCTCACAGGACGTATATCGGTCTCCGGGTACATCCTAGCAGCACCTGGCTGTGGTCTGAGGTACCTCGTCGTACCATCGGGGTTAGCACCCCTAGTCTCCTTAGGTACCCCTACGAAGGCGTACCTAAGCCTATCCACAACAGCCCTAAGCGCTCTGCGAGCCCTCTCGGGATCCCCTACGACTAGGGCATAGGCATCCCTCTCCCTACTCAGCCCCAGTACCTCGAAGAGTTTCAGGGTCTCACGCTCTGAGATCCCGTAGGCGGGTAGCTCATCGCTGTGTATTATCCCACCAACACCCCCCCACGCCTTTGCGTAGTCGGCGAGCTCACTACCGAACCTCCTACCAGGGCACACCTCAGTACCTAGAATACCCTTGAACCCAGGTAGGGGTAGGGCGTAGACTCTCAGACCTCTCTCTAGTGAGGTTCTCACTAGTCTACTTGAGGTATTGGCGAAGACCTCGGTAACGTCGACGAAGTCCTCCGGGATGTCCTCCGGCCTCAGACCCCTCCTTGTTAGCTCATCGCGTATTTTAAGTAGGGAGAGCTGTCTGAGGACCTCGTACTTAATTACCTTAGGTATTAGTTCGAGCTTATCGACACCCTTAATCTCTATTCTCTCACCACCAGCTATGGATATGTTTAGATCCTGGCGAATCGTGCCAATACCCCTCTTCACTCTACCGCTTAACCTCATAATCAGCCCTATCCTGTAGGCAACTCTAAGAGCCTGCTCGGGGGTCCTTATATCGGGTGCCGTACTTATCTCAATTAGCGGTATTCCAAGTCTATCTAGATTGTAGACAACATAGTCGGGTCCCTCTTCAATCTTCCTAGCGGCATCCTCCTCAAGTGCTATGGTCTGAATACCCACCACACCCTCCTCGTCCTCCACATAGCCCCCTAGAGCTACGATAGCGGTCCTCTGGAACCCACTGGTATTCGACCCATCTACAACAACCTTCCTCATAACGTAGACCTCCTCTACAGGTATAGCGTTTAAGGCCTTAGCGATTGATAGGGCCACTACTAGGGCCTCGCGGTTGAGGTCGTGCGGAGGCTCCTCATCGAGTTCAACAAGACATGTGTAACCCTCCGGGACTCTGTAGATTATCCTCCGCCCCCTACCTATCTCATACGCAGCAGCTGGGTCTATCTCACCGAGCTCCGACTTACCAAGCCACAGGATTCTGGAGACCTCGAAGTACCTAACGCCTTCCGGTGCTAGCTTAGTTGGGCAGCTACAGAAGAGCTTAGTAGAGGTATCTAGTTGCTGATGTATCTCAAGTCCTACGCGGAGTCCAACGCTCCTGTAGTCAATCTCCATGGAACCACCTGGGGAATAGTTCATAGCTCTGGGTACCGCCTATCTCATAGGCAAAGTTCGTGAGGAGTAGTGACTTCAGCTGCTCCGGCTCCTCGTGGGGGAAGTTACCCAGGAGCCACGAGAGTTTTACGAAGGCTACCTCCGGGAGCATGTCGTCTACAGGTACTACACCGGCTTTAAGTAGCTTTCTCCCGGTAGTATACACATCCAGGTCTACGCGACCGAAGATCGTCTGGGTACTCATCGCTACAACTACCCCAGCCTCGGAGGCCCTCTCGATACTCGGTATACACTCATCCCTAACGTGGCCTAGTCCCGTACCCTCTATCACCACCCCTCTGTAGCCCCTATCTACTAGGTAGTCTATTAGGTTGCAGTCCATTGCTGGGTAGTACTTTAGTAAAACCACTCGATTACTAAACCTACTCATAACTACCACATCTCTATTCCTAGTCCTAGGTAGGTACCTACTGTTAACGACCTTTAAAACTCTCTCCTTAGGGAAGACCTTTGCTAGTGGTAAGTCGTTTATTGACTGGAAGGTGTCTCTCCTACTCGAGTGCATCTTCCTTACCCGCACCCCCCTGTGGACCAGGACGTAGAGGTCGTCACTGGTTCCGTGCATAGCTACTACGACTTCAGCAAAGGGGGCCTCCTTAACTACTATGGGGCAGGCCTTAAGGTTGTAGAGAGCGTCGGTACTAGGTCTATCACTACTCCTCTGGGCACCGACTAGGATAACGGGGTTACCTAGACCTCTAAGAGAGAATGCTAGAGCAGCTGCTGTGTATGCCATGGTGTCCGTTCCGTGAGCTACTACTACCCCATCGACACCTGATGCAAGGTGTTTACCGACCTCCTCAGAAATGCGGGACCAGTCCTCCGGGGTCATGTTCTCACTGAGCTTCCTCATAAGCTCCGAGACCATCAACTCGCTGCAGAACTCCCTAAACTCGGGTACGAACTCCACCAGCTCATCAGCTCTTAATGCGGGTCTAACGGCCCCTGTCTCGTACTCTACCTTACTAACAATGGTACCACCGGTACTTATGAAGGATACCCTCAGACCTCCGTCCCCCCTAATAACTGATGTCCCATAGATCCCCTCGTAGGTCGGTAGCCTTAGGTACCCCTCTGAGAGAACCTCCACCGAAGCCCCCTCTAGGGATAGTCCTATGTTGTACCCGTTACGTAGCTTAAGCACTATGTACCCCCTAGAGGTAAACTCCGTAGAGGGCATTACGATACCCTCGACCACTAAACCCCCCTTAACCACCCTCACCAAGTCCCCCGGCTTTACGCTAACCAACTCCAACACCGCAGGATCTTACCTAGAGGGCATAAAAGTGATGAATAGCCTGGGAGGTAACACAGCTAGGAGAACGCTTATAAGTTCCAGGATACCTACGTTACTAGGGGCGGCGGCCGAGGCGGGAGAACCCCCGTGACCGGGGTTCGAATCCCCGCCCGGCTACCACTAACCCTGCGGGAGGGTCTCTACATATATAGCCTTAATCACCATCCTACTACCGTCCCTTGGGCAGCTGCCAACGGGTCTACCTACGTAATCCCCTTTATTATACTTCCTAATCTCCTCATAGCCGCACTTAGAGCACCTTAGTACAGAGACCAGTTCCTCCCTTGCAGGTCCGGGCTTCCGGGTGAAGGCGAGTATCCACGGTAGGAGTGTAGTCAGTATTAGGAGTGCGGAGAGTATTAGGAGAGCTGTTAGTAGGGGATCCACTACCGCACACCTACGGTATTTCCTACCCCAACAACTACTACTCTGTTCCCCTCCCTAACCTTATCCCTTATCACCCTCAGGACCTCCTCATAGGCCTTTACAGCAGCTTCGTAGAGCTTCTTACTCAGTGGACTGAGGGCCTCCATTTCACTCATCTTAACTACTACGGCATCTAGAGGTATGGAGTACTTACTGGCCACCCTTTCTATAGCTATCTTCTCCGGACCTATATCCCCTATAGCTGCGCCAGTACCGTAGGCCACCTCACCAGACTCCTCGCTCTCCAGCTTAAGGGCCGCGTCAACGGTTATTATCCTATCCACGCTCCCACCTACCTCCTCGATAACCTTCTCCAGAGCCTCACCAGGCCACCCAACGTTAGAGCCCGGGCCGGAGGCCTTAATGATGTAGACCCTTCTCCCCTCGATCTCGACCTCGTATAGGTCGGTACCCTCAACAACCTCACGCAAAGGCTCACCCCATTTCGAGAGCATCTTAGCTACGAGGGGCCCAACGCTATCCCCTATAGGTATACCTGATGTGAAGGCGTTGAGGGAGTTTGCATAGGCCTTAGTTAACTCGACTATCTCCGGCATCTGGATCGCGAGCTGCATAACTAGGATCCAGTTGTTATACTTAAGCCCGAGCTCTAGGTAGTGCCTAACGAGCTTGTTAATTAGCCTGATAACACTGACGACCTCCAGTACGGTCTCGACCGAGTACTGAATACTTCTCTCTACCTTCCCTAGTACAGTCCTAATGTAGTCCCGCACTGAGCTCTCCCTAGTCCTTATCAAGTGCTTGTACCTCCTGATAATATCTATCGGCTCGAGCTCGACAGGCCTTATAAGGAAGAAGTTGTTTACGAAGCCCTCCAAGACCTTAGCCGGCTCGCTCACCCCTAGGCTACTCATGTAGCTTACAGCCTTCCTCCTAGCGTCTACCTCGAGCTCCTCCAGCTGGTAAAGTCTTCTCCTAACGAAGGAGGAGTACCTCTGGAGTTGTATTCTCTGAGGTATGTCGGTGAAGTTCATTATGAACGAGGCTAGGAATAGCAGAACTATTAGGTACGACACTATGTTATCTACCCCCTCCACGAGCACACCCCGAGTTTCCACTACCACAGTAGCTGTAGTTGCAGGTATTTATTTCCTTAGCAGTACCCGACGCTCTAGCAGGTAATCTCCATAGGGTGAGAAGCTCGTGGGTCAGTTGGTCATTTAGGGGTGGAGTTAAATCACCCATCATCATTGGAGTCTTCAATCATCCCGGAGTGCCGCCGCGGGGATTCGAACCCCGGATCTCCGGATCTCCCAGGCCGACCGTATGAGTCCGGCGCTCTAACCAGGCTGAGCTACGGCGGCACTCCAGGATACTAATTTACAGCAGTAGCTTAAATAGCTTACTCATAGCCTAGGAATTCAACCGTAGTCGAAGGTAGGTGTATAGGTCTATAGTTCAGCTAGTTGCGAACTCTCCTGCAGCTTTAAATACCCCAGCTAAAGCACTACTGGGAGCTTAAGGTGGTCTATCAGAGTGGTAATGCCAGCTTAGCTGAGTCGAGTATCGTGGAGAGGATGATATCGATATATAGAATGCTATCTGACGAAGTTAGGGAGCTTAACAGCATGGTTAGGGAGTTCGACGTCTCCCAGAGTCTACTCATCGAGAAGAGATACGAGAGGGTTAGGAAGATAAAGAACGATATCGAGGGGGAGTCCATGAACCTGATGGAGTACTTCGTGAAGGTAGCTGAGTATATAACGTCCAGGGAGCTCTATGCAACAATAATCGAGGGTACTATAAGGATCTCCGAGGATTTGGAAGCCTCCGCCTACAGGCTCTACCTCGTCAATAAGCTTGGTAGCAGGGTCCCGGACAGGGTCTTCGCCATACTTAGTGAGGTGAGTAGGAGGGCTATAACCATGGTGGACCTCCTAAGCGATATGCTTAGGAACGTAGGTAACGAGAAGGTCGTGAGGAGCCTGTACGCGGAGATAACTAGGCTCGAGGACTCCATAGACGAGTTCTACAGGGAGGGGGGTCTAGAGTGCGTAAAAACCTACGGAGGCTCTCCTGAATCTCTAATACTTAAGGAGGCCCTAGATAAGATTGAGGATGCAGCGGATATAGCTAAGAGGGTGGCTACCTATATCTGGCTCCTCTCATCATTTAGGTAGAGTTGAGGAGTGCGGTACGGTTCTAGGCTTCCTGGTAGGGTCTAAGGTAGTAGTATTCGACATCGAGAAGGCTAGGTGTCTATTCTCCCACGGCTTCTTCGGTAAGCCGGTAGGTCTTAAGAAGCCTAGGGACACCAACATAAGTGTACCCCTAGAGCTCTCACTCATAGAGGCCGTCTACCTAGCTAGGAGAGGGGTTCTAAAGGTTCTTAGAGGGGATGTTGAGGTTGATGAAGGGGAGCTACTCAGGACCGTAAGTAGGGTATTCAGCAACTTCGAGGAGCTCTACAGGGTCTATGAGGACATAAGGTCGCAGGGCTTTACCGTAAGGTCGGCACTAAAGTACGGTGTTGACTACGCGGTGTACCGCTTAAGACCAGGTGTGGAGCACGCACCGTTCCTAGTTAAGGTAGTACGCGGAGAGCAGCTTCTGGATCCAGGGGATATCGTAGGTTGGGGAAGGATCTCACATAGCGTTAGGAAGACCCTACTCCTAGCTATTCCAGAGAGTGGTGGGGTTAACTACATAGCACTTAAGTGGTTTAAGCCATAGAGCTGCGTAGTGGAGTCAGGGGTCTAGGAGGTCTAGAGCTGCCTCAACTGGAGCTCTCGAGCACTCCCTACTGTTACTACAGCATATCGAGACTACGAGTACATCCCCGCTACCGCAGCTCCTCCGGGCTACCTCGCCGAGAGCACCGGTTACCTCCTCAAACCCTCCGCTAACCGGCATGACGGGCCTATCTCCGCAGTAGACTATTAGAGCTCCGTCAGCTCCTTCACGAACTACTAGGTCCCTGAGTTTCAGGTACCCCACGCTCTCCAGAACCCCTCTAAAACTCCTAAGGACGAGACCGTAGGTCCTGCACCCACCGCATATAGGTCCCAGCTCTACAGGTCCTAGGTAAGTCATCAAACCCTCCAGAAACTCCGCGAGCTCCACCCCCTCCTCAGTTAGGAGTACGCCAGCTACCCTATCGACGGTAGCTAGGCCCGAGTCCCTCAACCTCCTCACTAGGGTCTTAACTGCGGCTTCACCAAGCTCCAGCTTCCTAGATAGGGTCATTCTACCCAGGGGTCCCTCCCTACGTAGGCTAGTTAGGGCTAGGAAAACGTGGTATGCCCTAAACGAGGGCTTAACACCTCTAACAGGCTGGTAGAGTCTCTTAACCCTTGCTAGTAGCTCCATGGGTAGTAGCACCGAAGCGTGTTAGTCTAGCCCTAGGGGTGTGCCTAATGTACGTAACCCCCCTCCTAGCTGGTATGGAGACGTTGTAGACCTTAGTGGAACCCACGGTAGCCTCTACTACTGTTGCGTTATGTGCGTGTGCATGTATAGCTAGGTCTGGCTGAACCTCCTTAAGTACGTCCTCAAGTTTCTTACACCCCATGTACGGGTATATCTTCTCCGGCTCCCCCCGGACTGTCTGGTAGGTAGGTGCGTAGTGTGTTAGTAGTACCACCACATCAGCAGCTGCAGTGAGGTCTACTAAGAGCTTCCTGATAACTACTACCCTCCTCCTGTAGACAACCTCCAGCTGGGGCATGTGCTTACTCTGCCAGTAGGTTAACCTATCTAGAGAGCCCCTACTCCCAGCTATCCCAACAGTTCCGGCATCAGTTTTCAGTACGGTTACTGTATCGTTTAGCCATATCACATCGCTATAGTTCTTGGTGAGGTAGTCCTCTATCTCGTAGTACTCGTCATTCCCGAATACAGCGACTACCGGAGTCTCCCTAAACCTCTGCCTAACCTCCTTAAGCACTAACTCCATACCGTGAACATCGCCTCGATCCACTATATCGCCGGCTAGCAGAATTGCGTGAGGTTCGGTACCTGTGATAGACCTAAGTGAAGCCCTTAGGACCCCTAGGTATTGGACTCCGTGGACATCCCCGAAGGCTAGTAAACGTACCTCCGCAGCCATGCTCCCAGCTCTACCCAGTCTAAAGCTTAAAAATCAGGTCGAGACCTTCGGAGGGTGGCTCCAGCTGGTAAAGCTACGCGGTTCAAATGCTGGTGGACACCTAGGCTGGGCTACCAGAAGGTGTGCTATCTGTAGTAAGAGTCTAGCGGTAGGTGAAAACGAGGTGTACTTCTGCCCCACCTGCTCAGAGAGGTACGGTACCTACTTCTGCTCTAGTGATGCTAGGACCCTACACTACAGGTGTCCCTACTGCGGACGCTCTCTAGAGCTCCTCCTCTAGAGTTTTGAACACGTAGACATAATGTAGTCCTCAACAGCTCTAAGTAGGCTACCGGGGTCTACATCGCACGTAACGTTTCTAGCTACGAAGGATACTGACCTTAACTCTCCGAGGACCTCGGTCCCACTTACTACTACGGTAACCCCGGAGGGTAGGGTTAGCTCCTCAGAGTAGCACACGCGAACCCCATCAACCTCCAGGAACTTAGAGCAGCCGAAGCAGTAGGGTAGGGCCGGTAAGTCTCCGACGACGTGAGGCTCCTCAGAGCATACCAGTAGAAGCTTAATGAAGCCCTGGACTACGTACTCTCTCGTATACATGGTAAGGACCCCGCAGACCACTATAGGTTTGAAGCATTGAATGCTAGCCTATAATTATCCGTTTCAGTGTAGAGGAGTTTAAATACCCAGACAACTTGCTACCCTCCATGCGATAACTAGGAACTCAGATGGAGAGTCCGTGGTACTAGGTTTAGCGGGGGTCTGCGGGACGTAGGTGGAGGCTGTGAGCTGAGGTTCGACTTCATAGTGGAGGTACGTGTATCCATAGGTACCACCGAGTAATGCTAGCAGAGGAAGTACTACTCAGAGCTCTGGGATCCTCCTAAGGACCTGACTATCTGTAGAATTCCGGAGACTAGCTCCATGGGTACTACGATCTTTGTTGCAGGGCTCTCAGCTATCTTACCAAGGGTTTCGAGGTACCGTAGGAAGAGGGTGTTACTGCCGAGTTTTGAGGCTGCCTCGTTTATTAGCTCCAGCGACTTAGCTATACCCTCAGCTCTGAGGATCTCCGCCTGCTTATCTCCCTCAGCCCTCTTGATCTGGGACTCCCTATACCCCTCGGCCTCTAGTATAGCTGCCTGCTTCTTACCGTCGGCCTCCAGTATCATGGCCCTCCTATTCCTCTCAGCCGCCATCTGCTTAATCATGGCCTCCTGGACATCCCTCGGGGGCTTTATCTCCTTGATCTCCACCGAGGTAACCTTAATCCCCCACCTATCGGTAACCTCATCTAGCTTAGCCCTAAGGGTACTGTTTATGTACTCCCTCTTGGCTAGGACATCGTCGAGAGGTAGATCACCTACAACAGCTCTCAGTGTGGTCATAGCTATACCCGTTGAGGCAGTTACGTAGTTACTCACCGACGTGACGGCCAGAGCCGGGTCAAAGACCTTGAGGTAGACTAGGAGGTCTATATCGACCGGTGCGTTATCCTTAGTTATACAAGTCTGTGGAGGTATATCGATAACGAACTCCCTCAGGTCCACCTTTACCGCAGAGTCTATTATTGGAGCTAGCAGTACCAGACCAGGACCTCTAACACCGATCATCCTACCTAACCTAAAGACTACGAGCCTCTCATACTCAGGTACTATCCTAATACACCTAGCCAGTATCGATACAGCTATCAGAACCACTACCAGTAGGATTATTAGGGTAACTATATCCACCTAAGACCACCTAGAGTAGTACTACCCAAGGCTTTTTAAACCCGGATTAATGACCTTGCTAAGGCTTCCGAAGACCTGCGGTCTCGGCCACCTCCCCAGATCTCAGCATCGGGTCCTTAGGGTCCGTCATAACTGGAGACCCCGCCTTTTAAGGCAGGGAGGTGGAAGCTTGTAGGTCTTTGCTTTAGTATTTCTTGGTGTTGGGTGTGGGTGTGTCTAGCGGGCTGTGAGCCCGCACCTCCCTATTGCTGGTGGCGGAACCTGAGACCATGATGCCACACCCGTGGGGCCCTCGATAGATGGGGGGGAAGCCCCAGAGGGTGTAGAGCTCCCGCCCTAAAGGGCGGGGAGCCGTCAGTCTAGCGGGAGCGTCCCTCCCAGACCTATGGTCTACAGTCGATAGAACCGTTCCTTTAGGTGGGAAGAAGGTCGGCCCACTCCCGTAGTTGAAGGCTGGAGCTAGCCCCGCTGAACTGGTGCTTCCTCCTGAACCCTATCCCGAGCTCTAGCCTCCTCTACCAGTAGGATCAGCCCCCTAGCGTCCCGGACTACTACCCTGGAGCCGGCCTTTATGGTCTCCGCTACGGAGTAGGCTGTCCAGTCCTCCCCGAGTACGTGGACTACCCCAGGCACTGTAGGGGTTACGTCGGTCTTAGCTATACCCTCAGCCCCTATAAGTCTCTCCCTAGTGCTAGGCCTCTTCATTCTGATAGTCTGGGAAGCCTTAACTACTACCACCCCGAATATAGCCCCTAGTAGGGCGAGACCGGCTATAGCTACCATCACCGAGGGCTCCGATACTGGGACCGGTCTATCCCGTAAACCGCTGTAGAGGCCTATGGCCAGTAGTACCAACCCCGCTATACCGAAGCCCTGGAGCCCCGGGTACATCAACTCTACTAAGATAAGTATAACCCCAGAGAGTAGGAGGGCTACGACTAGGAGGTTCGGGGGTATGATGTTCATACCGTAGAGGGCCATAGCTATCAGCAGGGCCCCAGCTATAGCGTATCCCTGGAACCCGGTAGTGAAGATCTCAGCCAGGATGAGGAAGAACCCTACGCTAAGAGCTATGGAGTACACGAGTGGGTCTGATATCACCGAGATTACCTGCTCCCAGTAGTCCTTACTAACGTAGGCCCTAGGCTTCGGAGCTCCAAGCTCCCGAAGTACCTCCTCAAGGCTTCCAGCCCTCCTAGCTAGTCCGCAGGCCTCGGCCTCGGAGTCGGTAAGTGTGAGGGACTCGGTAACGAACCTAGCTGCTACATCCTCTAGGGTCTCGTTGTTGAAGGCCCTCCTCGCTAGTGCCCTAAACCTCGACGCGACGTAGTTCACGGTCTTTGGGTCGTCGGGGTAGGGTCTCGCAGCACCTATTACCGAGGCAGGTCCCATGTATATCCTACCGCAGGCCAGGGCTACCATAGCCGCAGCTGAGACAGCCTTACAGCCCGGCGGTACGTAGGCAACGCAGTCCACGTGGGAGTTAACGAGGAGCTCAGCTATCCTATCAGCCGAGGATAGGTAGCCCCCGTAGCTATCTACCCTAAGCACTAGGAGCTCACCGGGTTGCAGCACACGTAGAGACCTCTCAACTAGGGAGACCATCCCCCCATCTACACTACCCACCAGCTCCACCACAACCGTCCCGGAGTAGGTCTGGGTACCTAGGACTGCCAGTACCACTAGCACCAGTAGTAGGAGCCTGAGCATGCTAGGTTTACCCAGTACTCTCCTAGTTTAAGTACGGAAAAACTTAGTGGTTGGTGGACCGGCCGGGACTTGAACCCGGGACCTCCGCCGTGCGAGGGCGGCGCTCTTCCAGGCTGAGCTACCGGCCCACCGCTAGAGTAGTTCAACCAGGGATTTTAATCCCTAAAGGAGGGCTCCACCGCTCGGACCCGCAACCAGGACCTGCACATCAGGAGTGGGGAGAGGGTTAGTTATAAGCCTTAGTTGTGTAGCTGTGTAGGGGGTCTACTATTGATTTACCTCCGCTGGAGTTGAGGAGGGTAGAGGAGGAGGTTAGGAGGTACTGGAAGGAGAGAGGTATAGATGTAAAGTGGCGTACCCCCTCTGGAGGGCCCCTATTCTCCTTCCTCGAGGGTCCTCCAACAGCTAATGGGTACCCGCACGTCGGTCACCTGAGGGGGAGGGTGTACAAGGACTTCGTACTGCGCTACCATAGAATGCGGGGTTACGACGTATGGGCTCAGGGAGGTTGGGATGAACAGGGACTCCCGGTCGAGGTTGAGGTTGAGAAGAGGCTTGGGGTTAGGAGTAAGAAGGAGATATACGAGAGGATTGGGATGGAGAGGTTCGTTGAGGAGTGTAACAAGCTTGTAGACTACTACCTACAGTACTGGAAGACCTACGCCACCGAGCTAATAGGGCTCTGGCTAGACCTCGAGAACGCCTACGAGACTAGGAGGAGTAGATACCTAGAATACGTGTGGTACGTAATAAAGAGGGCTTGGGAGAGGGGACTCCTCTACGAGGGCTACAGGGTCCTACCATTCTGCCCTAGGTGTGAAACGGCCCTAAGCGATGCCGAGGTCGATATGGGCTACGAGGAGAGGAGGTCCCCATCGATCTACGTAAAGTTTGAGGTAGCTGGAAGATCTGGTGAGTACCTACTCATATGGACCACCACCCCGTGGACCTTAATAGATAACGAAGCTGTTGCAGTACACCCAAGTGCGGAGTACTGCGTAGTGGAGGTAGGTGGGGAGAGGTGGTATGTAGCAAAGAACCTAGTAGAGAGGGTTGCGAGGGAGCTAGGGCTCAGGTCTTGGAATTGTGTTGAGACTCTACCTGGGGTCTCCCTAGAGGGTACTAGGTACGTTCACCCACTACTAGAGGAGGTACCCATACACAAGGACCACCAGAACGCTCACTACGTAGTTACTGCGGAGTTCGTAAGTCTAGAGGAGGGTACGGGGTTAGTCCACATAGCTCCCGGTCACGGACCGGAGGACTTCGAGTTAGGGGTTAGGTATGGGTTACCGATAACGAGTACCGTGGAGGTTGACGGAGTCTTCAACAAGTCCTCAGGAGTCTTTGCCGGTCTCTACGTAGAGGAAGCCTCGAGGACCGTTACAGAGGTACTGAGTAGTAAGGGTCTACTAGTTAAGTCGGGGGTCGTAGTCCATAGGTACCCGCACTGTTGGAGGTGTGGGACACCGCTAATCTATAGGGCTGATAGGCAGTGGTTTATAGCTATGAGTAGACTGAGGGAGGACCTACTTAAGGCTTTAGAGTCCGTCGAGGTCTACCCGGAGGAGCATATGAATAGGTTTAGGTCCTGGCTAGCTAGCGTTAAGGACTGGACGATATCGAGGTCTAGGATATGGGGTACCCCCCTACCTATATGGAGATGTGCTGACGACCCCCAGAAGATCCTCGTCATAGGTAGCCTAGAGGAGTTGAGGAGGTATGCCGTTAAGCTACCTGATGTAGAGGAGGATAGGCTAGTCCACAGACCGTGGATAGATTCCGTAGAGCTTAGAACCGAGGACTGCAGTAGGTGGGTGAGGGAGCCTTTCGTAGTCGATGTATGGATGGATAGCGGTGTTGCTTGGATAGCCTCGGTGGACGGTCTTAGGAATACCGAGCTCTTCGAGAGACTCTACCCCTACACGTTCATAACGGAGGCTGTGGACCAGACCAGGGGGTGGTTCTACTCCCTACTAGCTGCATCAGTAATAGATAGGGGTACCGCTCCGTATAGGCAGATACTGATCCAGGGTCACGTTCTGGATAAGTTCGGTAGGAAGATGTCGAAGCACCTAGGTAACGTTGTCTACGCTGAGGAGGCAGTAAAGAGGTTCGGGGTAGACCCACTGAGGCTGTACCTGTTATCCCGGTACCCGCCTGGGGAGTCCTTCATGTTTGACCCGGACGAGATCAGGAAGACCTACACTGCAGCTCTAAACATCCTCTGGAATGTCTTTAGGTTCGCATACATGTACATGAGCTTAGACGGCTTTTCCCCCAAGGTCCACAGCCTGGAGGGGTACTTAGGTAGGCTCTCACCTGAGGATAGGTGGGTACTCTCGAGGATCAATAGTGTTGCTGAGGAGTTCGAGGACCTCATGTCGAGGTACGAGATACACAGAGCCCTCCAGAGGGTTATAGAGTTCACTGTAGAGGAGTTAAGTAGGACCTACCTAAAACTCGTTAGACCTAGGGTTTGGAGTGAGGAGAGTGACGATAGGTTCGTCGTCTACTCAGCTCTCTACTACGTACTCAAGAGGTTACTTAAGATCCTGGCACCAGCAGTACCCCACGTATCGGAGGCCCTCTGGCTAAGGTTCTTCAAGGTCTTCGAGCCCGAGGAGGCTGAGAGTATACACCTAACTAGGTTTGACCCTGTGGATAGGGGGTTGATAGACCGCGAACTTGAGGAGAGCTTTAGGCTAGCCCTTAGCTCTGTAGAGGTCCTGGCATCACTTAGGAATAGGCTAGGTATTAAGGTGAGGTGGCCCCTAGCTGAGGCTGTAGTAGTGGCTTCAGCAGAAGTTATTAATAGGCTGAGGCCTCTAATGTCTGTAGTAGCTAGGCTAGCTAACGTTAAGACAGTAACCTTCTCCACAGACCTAAGTACCTGCTCAGAGAGGGGTTACGAAGTGCAGGAGGGGAGGGGGGTTACCGTCTGCTTACCCAAGTCGGTTAATAAGGAGCTCTACAGGGAGGCTCTAGCTAGGGAGGTAATACGTAGGGTCCAGGTAATGAGGAAGGAGTTGGGGTTAAGCATATCGGAATACATAGAGGTAGCTGTGGAGACGGATAGCGAGGAGGTCCTAGACAGCGTTAAGGCTCTCGAGAGGTACATAGCTAACGAGGTGAGAGCCTCTAGGGTAGTTATCAGGACCCCAGATAGCGACATGTACGTTAAGACCTGGGATATAGAGGGCCTTAACGTTAAGATAGGGGTGAGGAGGTCCTCAAGCCCTAGGTGACAGCCTTGGATACCCCACCATCCGGAAAGCACGTCTACGCTAATCTCTACGACGTAGACCCCGGGGTACTAGCAGACGAGAGAAGGCTTGCTGAACTAGTTGCAGAGGTAGCAAGGGAGGGGGGAGTGGAGGTAGTGGAAATCAAGTCGTGGAGCTTTGGAGGTAGGAAGGGAGGGGTCTCCGTAGTGGCTGTACTAGCAGGAGCACACGTGGTTATACACACCTGGGTTGAGTACAGGTATGCTACCCTAGACATCCTAGTAACCGGGGATGCGGACCCGACCAAGCTGTTCGAAAAGATAGTATCGGTACTTAAACCACGATCCTACAGGTTCGGGTTCACCTACAGAGGTCCGCAAGGCGGTGAGCTCCCTACTCAACCCTAGAAGTAAACCCAGACCTGGAGGGACTTCAGAGTGAGCTTAGTTATTGCTGAGGTTACAGGTAGTGAGGAGCTGGGTATCGTTAGGAGGATCGTCGAGAGTAGTATGGGGTCTTGGCAGGCGTACTACGCTACTACCTGTGTAGAGCAGGGCTACTGCCGCGCTCTAGTAGCCTTTGAGTACGGTAGGCCTGCTGGGGTATCCCTATTCTATAGGCTTGAACTTCAGCCAAGAGTCTCCGTTGGGGTAATCTACTACGTGGTTGTTGAGGATAGGTTCAGACGTAGGGGTATCGGTAAGGCCCTCGTAGCATCCGTAGAACACCTACTAGAGGAGGAGTGGGTCGATGCTATCGTAGCTACTACTAGGTTTGATAACATAGGGTCTAGGAAACTCTTCGGGAGCTTCGGGTACGTAGAGGTTCCCCTAGAGGTAGTTGAGGATAGGTGTGGTGAGGTAGTAACTAAGCTCACGTGTAGCTATGAGGACGACCTACTACTATTTAAGGGCCTAACGGTGGACCTGGAGGGGCTGGTGGGGGCTCTAGGTACCCCCCAGAACCTAAGACAGGTAGAGAGACTGTGGTACGGTCTATGCTATAGACCTTGGCTAAGGTTGAGGAGAACCTCCCGAGGTCTTTAGTGATCTTGATAATGCGTAGAGGGCTACGGCTATAGCTACCTGAGGCGGGGTCTCCGGGGGTAGTTCAGGTATTGAGAGGACCTCAGACGGTACCTCAACTCTCCCACCCTCCTCACCGAAGATCAGGGCACAGCTACCTCTAGGTTTAACCTCCTCAATACTCCTAGAGCCCTGGGCCCCTGGGACTACTGAATAAACCTCCTCGAACCTTACGTACTCCAGTAAGTCCTTAGTGCTAGGTAGTACTATGAGGGGTTTTCCATACCTGAGGGCTACCTTGTATGCCTCGGGAACACCCACCTGAGCAGCCATACCTGTAGCCCTTACTACTACGAAGGCGTCTACTGGGACCCCCTTAAACCCGTAGGCTACCCTGACGGACTCCACTAGCCTGTGTGGGGATGTTACTCCAGCTAGGACTAGGGTGAGTCCCACCGGGGTTCCACCTAGATACTGGTCCTTCTGTGTACCTCAGGTTCCTGCCTACTAGTACCTCTACTGCTTAGGTACCTTCTAATAGCCTCTAGGAAGTCCCTCATCTCCACTACCTCAACACCCCGTCTTAGCGCACTGTACCCTGCCTCAGTACATATAGCCTTTATATCAGCTCCGCAGAGCCCCTCTGTAGCCTTGGCTAGCTCCCAGAGGTCTACATCTGCGGAGAGGGCCATGCGGGACGTATGTATCTTGAATATCTCGTGCCTGCCCTTAAGGTCCGGAGGGGGTACGTGTATGAGTCTATCGAACCTACCTGGCCTAAGTATAGCTGGGTCCAGTACGTCGATCCTGTTCGTAGCTGCGATTACCTTAACCTTATCCAGTGGGTCGAAGCCGTCGAGCTCTACTAGTAGCTGTGACAGAGTTCTGTGGATCTCCCGCTCACCGGACGTCCCGACGTCAACCCTCTTAGCAGCTATCGCGTCTATCTCATCTATGAAGACTATAGAGGGAGCCTTACGTCTAGCCAGTTTAAATACTTCCCTAACTACCCTAGCTCCCTCACCTACAAACTTCTGAGCTAGCTCTGAGGCGGCGAGCCTTATGAAGGTAGCACTACTCTCCCCAGCTACGGCCTTAGCTAGTAGGGTTTTACCGCAACCTGGTGGACCGTAGAGTAGGATCCCCTTCGGTGGCTCTATACCGAGCTTTGAGAAAAGGTCTGGTCTCTTAAGGGGTAGCTCAACAACCTCCCTAAGCTCCCTTATCTGCTCGTGGAGTCCACCAACATCCTTGAAGGTAACCTGAGGTCTTTCCTGAACCTCCATAGCCCTTACGAAGACATCCTCGACTATCGGGAGTATCTCAACTATAGTAGAGCCCCTCTGATTGAGGGCTACGTGTACTCCGGGCTTTAACTTAGAGACTTCTATGAAGTTACTAACGTTAACAACGAATACAGGTCCCGTACTACTCCTAACAACAGCCCTCCCATCCTCAAGGACCTCCAGGACCACAGCCTCGATTAGGGGTGTCGACATGAGCTTATCTATCTCACTTCTGTAGTAGTTAAGCTCCCGCCTCAGGAACTCGACCTCAGCCTCGAGTTGCCTAACCCTCTCCTCAAGGGATCTGATGTAGTCTACGTCACTACTTCTCCTACTACTTATGAAGCTCAACCACCGCACCTTAGCGTTACTACCTACAGAGCTAATTTATAAGCTCTGGAGCTAAGCACTCCGGGTTCTAGGAGGTCAAGGTACTTCCACCCCCCATTACCCGATAGTTAGAGGTTCCTCCAGGTGGAGGTTCCTGGGCTTGCTTCAGCCCTTATTGCTATCTGCGATACATTGAGGAATCACAAAGCCTTACTTCTAATTCCAGAAAGGTTAATACCCCTCGAGTACTACCCTCTGGGGTAGGTAGTGAGCTACGGTTACTGTGAGATGTGTGGTAGGCCTACACCTAGGCGGGACATGAAGATCATATTCGTTGAGAACGTTAAGCTATCAGTATGCCCATCGTGTTATAGTAGGGTAGTTCGGAGCGATGTAGCTAGGGAAATTAGGGAGGTAACGGAAGTTAGGAGAGGTCCTGAGTCAGCTAGGACTTCAGTAAGGCCGGAGCCTAGGATTAGGGAGAGGGAACTCTTCGAGGAGTACGAGGTGGTACCTGACTACGCTGAGAGGATTAGGCAGGCTAGGGAGAGGCTGGGTCTAACCCAGAAGGCTCTAGCAGACCTAGTTAAGGAGAGTGAGAATACGATAAAGAGGATAGAGTCGGGTAGGTTAGTACCCACTATACCCCTAGCTAAGAAGCTTGAGGAAGTACTATCGGTAAAGCTATTGGAGCCTGTTGTAGATAGTCCAGCAGCGGCCCTACCCGGTCCAACAAAGATGAGGGAGCTTACACTAGGTGATGTAGTCTCCATTAGGAGGCGTGAGAAGTAGTTGGGTAAGGCCCTCCTAGTTGTTAGAAGAGGTGACCGCACTGAAGCTGAGGAGTTAGCTAGAGTACTCTACAAGGAGTTCGAGGTTATCGAGCTACCGGATAGCTATAGGGTCTCGGCATCAACCTACCTAACCCCTAAGTGGGTTGACGAGGTGAAGAAGGTTTTAAATGGCGGTAGCTTCAGCAAGATTTACGTGTACGACGTCCTCAGCCCTAGGCACGTAAGCTACCTAATGAGGGAGCTTAAGGTAGGTGTAGAGGATAGGGTAATGCTAATACTCGACGTCCTAGCTGAGCATGCGGGTTCTAAGGAGGCTAAGATACAGATAGAGATGGCTAAGCTAAGACACCAGCTACCGCTCATAAGGGACTGGATCAGGAGGGCTAAGCTCGGGGAGCTCCCCGGCTTCCTAGGGCCCGGAGGGTACGCCGTGGACGCGTACTACACCCACGTAAGGCGTAGGATAGCTAGGCTGAGGAGGGAGCTGGAGAGGATAAGGAGGGTTAAGGACTCTGAGAGGAGTAGGAGGGAGGAGAGGGGCTTTAAGCATGTAGCTATAGCAGGCTACACCAACGCCGGTAAGACGACCCTCTTCAATAGGCTAACCGGTGAGAGGAGGGCTACCGGTCCGGAGCTTCTAACCACCACCACGACTAAGGCTAAGATGGTCCCGGTGGGCAACTCCAGGGTGGTCTTCATAGATACCGTGGGGTTCATAAGGGACATACCCCCGGAGATCGTTGAGGCCTTCTACGCAACACTAAAGGAGATCTCCACAGCTTCTGCGGTAATCCTAATGCTCGACTCCTCCGATAGCGCGGAGGTGTTCTCGATGAAGCTGAGGGAGTCCCTGAAGATACTGATTAGGATAGGCTACGTAGGGAAGCCCCTGGTAGTAGCCCTAAACAAGGTAGACCTAGTACAGGGGGACTACATTAGTAAGCTCGAGGAGATAGTCGATAGGGAGCTAAGGGGTGGGCTGTGGAGCTACAGGGTAGTACCTATCTCAGCTCTTAAGGGGGTGAACATAGACCTACTTAAAAAGGTCCTAGAGGAGGTTCTCGAATCACCTACCTACCGTTTGTCCCTAGATGCTCATCCTCGTTAGTTTATGTTCATTCATTGCATCCAGGGACTTCCACCTCGCCCACGCCTCATGGGCGATCAGCATGGGGTCATGGGCGGCCGTCGAGCCCAACGGCACGGGGCTCCCATCTAGGTTTAGCCCGCCCGGGCTCGGGGCATCGCCCCCATCGCCTAGGCGGGCCCTGAGGAGTAGACAGAAGCAGAGCTTATAAATCTAACCCCTAGCCATCAACTACGAGACAGCCCCACGAGACCTCTCCAGTTCTTCAATGAACTCCGCGATGAGCTGGACCCCGGTTCTAATAACCTCCTCGGGTTGGGTAACGAAGGTGAACCTAACGTGGCCGGCACCTCCTGGACCGAAGACCGACCCCGGAAGGACCACGACGCCTTTAGCATCAGCTAGCTGGTAGGTGAAGTCGAGGTCGTCCATGCGGACCCTACTCAGGTAGGGTCTTAGGTCTGGGAACAGGTACATGCTAGCCGGAGGGTTTCCCCGAGGCAGTTGTTTGTGAATAGCTGTAGATGGTTTTGAATACCTCTCTGCCTCGGGGTTCCCGGGCTCCGTTCGGGTCTTCATCGCATCATGGCCCGGGCTATCAGGGCTCCACGTAACCCAAGAGCCCCTCATCCGCTTTGAGTACATTAGTTCATACTCCAAGACTCATCATCCACAGGTGGATACACGTAGAGGAGCTAATAAACTTAAGCCAACTACTCACAGTTATCTACAACTAGTCGCAAGTAACAACTATAGATCGGTTACAGGCTCTGGAGTCGGTGAGCGTGGGGAATACGAACCACTGAAAAGCGGTACTCTACTACCTCTTTAGGTACAGCTTGGAGCACAGGTCCTCACCGGTCTTCCTAGTGCTAGGCCACCTGGGGTATAGCTGGTGCTTCACCCCAGCTACGTCGAGTATCTTACCGACTACGAAGTTTACCACGTCGGTTAGTGTTTCGGGTTTCGTGTAGAAGCCTACCGTAGCTGGGACGACGTGGATTCCGGTCCTAGCGGCTCTGTACAGAACCCTGAGCTCTACCTCTCCTAGAGGGGACTCCCTAGGTACTACGATAACCCTCTTACCCAGTCTTAGGGCGTTGAGGGTTACCCTGGCCACCAGGTTATCCGAGAGCCCGTAGACTATGGATGCTATAGTCTTAATGGACGCCGGTACCACCGCTACCCAGTCGACCAGGGTTACGTAGCTGGAGCTAGATAGTGGGGAGTCGAGTTCATCGTCTAGGTAGACGGAGTCCGCACCGAGCTCTCTCAGCTTAGAGAGGAGGAACTCCCCCGAAACACACTCGCTCTCAGCCACCTTCATAGCCGCTCTAGACACAACCGCATCCACCTTGGTCTGCATACCCCTCAGTACCTCGATAAGTCTTAGAGCTAGTACCAGTCCACTAGCGCCGGTAACCGCTACAACTACGTACAGCTCGACTACCCAGCACTATGGGTCGTAGGGAATTAAAGCTGTACCGAACTCTCCGAGGTGTTAGACTACTAGGGCTGATACCGAGGAGGCTATCAGGGCGCCTAGGATTAAGTAGACGTCGGTAGCCCCCTCAATTAGTTTAGGTCTAGGGGCTGGGGGGAGCCCGTGGAGGTAGAGGGCCTCAGCTACCTGTCTACTGATAACTACAGCGTCGACCACTAGGGGCTTTACTACAGCTGAGACCCTCCTACCACCTAGCTTCAGTACGGCAGCTACGGTAGCCTCGGAGAACGATATCAGGACTACAGGTAGCTGGGCTATAGCTACGGAGACCACCTCGGATAGCCACCTCAGTCCCAACCTCATCAGTAGGTACCTGACCTCACCTACCGTTAGGAGCTGGAAGAGCATTGAGAGGGCGAGCACTATAGACAGTAGCCTCAGGGTCCAGGAAACCGAGTACGTAGGGTCAGGCGGGCCGGTCCCGAGAACCGAGGAGAGCATCGAGAGGGCTAGGGCTATACCTAGGAATAGCACCACTAGTGAGACCATCCTAGAAACCCTCCTAACCCCCGCTACGTAACCCAGTACTAGGAGTTCGTAGACTACGAGTACCGCGGGCTGTGAAGGCCTGGCCTCAGCTCCCGGAACTAGGTAGGGGGCTACAGCCGGGACTAGGAGGGTTAGCGGAACTACCACCTTAGCTACCGAACCCAGCTCCCCAGCCCTTCCCGAGGTTACGAAGAGGTAGGCTAGGTCCCTAGCTCCCGACACCATGGTTCACCCCAATGCCCAGGGCTTTACATAGCTCAGCAGCCTCAAGAGGGTCCCGTCCAGGTATCCCCCTCAACTCCTCTAGAGTACCACCCGCTAGCTTGAAGACCTTCGCAGAGGAGACCAGGGCTAGGGTCTCCTCGTTACTGGTCGTAATAACGTAAGTACCGCCCAGCTTAGCTAGGGAGGTAGCCAGCTGGAGTCTCTCCAGGTAGGTAAGACCTGTAAACGGTTCGTCGAGTAGTAGCACGGTAGGACCTACCGAAGCTGCTGTTGCTACAGCAACAGCTAATCTAACAGCCTGACCCCAGGATAGGTTAAACGGACTCTCCTCTAGGTCCACTCCTACACCTAGGTACCTAAGGTAGTCCATGCCCCTCTCAACGCACTGCCTACCGAGGTTGCGGGACCTGCAGACGACCTCGAACTCCTTCAGTACAGACTCCTCGGTGAAGAATAGGTAGATGTTCTGGGGTACGTAGACAGCCCTAGAGCGGAGCTCCACCCTACCTCTATTAGGCTTGAGGTACCCGGAGATCACCTTGAGGAGGGTTGACTTACCACTTCCGTTACCCCCGTAGACCACGGTAGTAGTCCCCTCGCTAACCTCTAGGCTTAGGGACC
This sequence comes from Desulfurococcaceae archaeon, assembly GCA_020833415.1. Classification (GTDB taxonomy): domain Archaea; phylum Thermoproteota; class Thermoprotei_A; order Sulfolobales; family NBVN01; genus DRZP01. The sequence continues at coordinate 45,548 of JAJHQJ010000003.1, forward strand.
TCAGGACCCAGTCCTCACGCCTATCGTACCTAAACCACACATCCTCAGCTAGGAGTAAAGGTCTATCGGTAGTCCTACTCCCGGACCCCTCCGGGGGGTGGCTACCACGAGGCCTAACGGACCTCTGGAGCTTCTTCAGGAGGTCGTGCTCAACCCTGTGTAGGGCCCCTTCTCTGAGCACATAGATCGAGTCAGCTAGGTGGAGTAGCCTCATGAACCTGTGCTCGAAGATCAGTACCGCCTTCCCTAAGGACCTAGCTACGTGTATGGCCTCGACCACGTCGGCTACGCCCTCGTCATCTAACCACATCAGAGGCTCGTCGAGGACTAGTACCTCGGGGTCCCAGAGAAGGGCCTTAGCTACGGCAACCCTGCGTAGTTGCCCCCCGGAGAGCTCGAAGAACCTCCTACCTAGGAGCCCCTCTATCTTAAGGGCCGTAGTAACCCTGGCGAAGACCCTCCGCCCCAGCTTCTCACCATAGAGCTGTACAGCGGTGCTCAGCAGGTCGTACCCCACCACGTGCTCTATGAAGTGGGTATAGGGGTTCTGGTTAACTACCTGAATAGACCTCCTGATCTTATCTAGGGGTAGCTCCTCAAGTGGAGCCCCACCGAGTAGAACCCTACCCCGCAGCTCGCCACCGTAGATCCACACACCAACACCCGTAATAGCCCTAAGTAGTGTTGTCTTACCGGAGCCGCTGGCCCCTATAACTAGGGCTACCTCCCCTGGGTAAAGCCTGAGGTTTACACCCCTCAGAACCCACCCGGAACTCCTTGGATACTTGAACCAGAGGTCCACGACCTCTAGGGAGGGGGCCTCGGTACCGGTGAAGGAAAACGTAGTTGAACCGTGCACTACGCTACTACACCCGGGATTGGGTGCTAAACAACCCTCCTTAGTACTCTAAACACCGCGAGAGCTAAGGGGGCTACGTATAGGGCGACTATGGCGTTGAAGACGGCTACCCACGGTAGGTACCTTAGGGTCATGGAGTAGGCCTGCTCGTAGGTCCTAGCCCACCCGGCCATAAGTATCCAGTACGGGGTTATGATATAGTTAGCCAGCGTCATAATAACCACCCTAGTAGCTATGGCTGAGCAGACCGAGACTACGTAGCCTACTAACCCCCTACTACCTACTCTCCTGTACATTAGTGCCAGCGGTAGGTATGTTGAGAGCTCAGCCAGCACCTTCATTCCGGCACCGACGACGTCCGCACCCAGGACCTGTAGGGCCACGAAGACCACTGGTACTATAGCTACGGACAGCGGTATTGAGTATAAAGACAGTGCCGTCAGGGGTATGCCGACACCGTCGAACTTCAGGAACGGGGCTGGTGGGAAGGGGGCCTTGAAGAGGTGTAGGACTATAGCTAGCGATACCAGAACCCCAGCTAGTGCGGTCTTCCAGTAGAGCTGAGCTACCCTAGCTACCTGCCCCGCGCTACTACTACCCGCGGCTGTAGACCTGCTCCCGCGGTTCACAGACCATCGCCGCGGTAGCTTGTACAACCACATCCTATAAGCCTAGGTACTTCACGCCTCCGCGGTCTTCCAGGGACTTATAGGCATCTCTACTACGGAATCCCGGTGGTGCTCTAGGTACTAGCTCTTTTTGCCCAGAGCCGACCTGCTGTAGGGTAGTAGTTGAAGGTAGTGGCTTCAGCCCCGGGTAAGGTTACCCTCTTCGGGGAGCACGCGGTTGTCTACGGTCAGCCAGCTATAGTTACCTCCATAAGTAGGAGGGTCTACGTATACGCTGAGCTCAGGTCTGATGGGGTGATAAAGATCGAGGCTAGGGACCTCAGGGTCCCGGGTGTTATAGTTACCTATAGGGAGGGTGAGGTTACCGTTGAGACGGAGTACGGCCTCGTTCTACCGGCTATCTCGTACCTTAATAAGGCTATAGAGCTGACGTCATCCTACCTCGGTAGTAGACACGGGGTTAACCTAGTCGTCCGCTCCGAGATGCCCGTCGGCGCTGGTCTAGGTACCTCAGCAGCCGTGGCTGTAGCTACGGTAGCCGCCTACGCGTATAGCGGGGGCTACGAGCTCTCCAAGGAGGAGATAGCTAGGCTCGGCTGGGAGGTGGAGAAGGCTGTCCAAGGGGTCGCCTCACCTATGGATACCTCCATAGCTACCTTCGGTGGGTTCATGAGGATAAGGTATAGCGGTGGAAGCATTGAGAGGGAGTTCCTCAAGGTTGGGGTGGACCTACCCATAGTTATAGCCTACGTAGAGAGGGAGGCTAGGACTAGGGATATGGTACTAGCAGTTAGGGATAGGGTGACTAAGTACCCCGAGATCTACGGGAGGATTATTGAGGTAATAGGTGAGGTAACCTCGAGAGCTGAGGTAGCCCTAAGGAGGGGGGACCTCTACGAGGTCGGACACCTCATGAACGTAAACCACGGACTTCTGGATGCCCTAGGGGTATCCACTAGGAGGTTGAACGAGGTAGTCTACGCTGCTAGGAGCTCAGGTGCTCTAGGAGCTAAGCTTACCGGAGCTGGCGGTGGTGGGTGTGCCATAGCCCTCACCAAGCCTGAGAGCGCGGACTCCGTTGAAACTGTAGTTAGGTTCCTAAGCGACTTCACTATGAGGACTACCCTAGGTGTTGAAGGGGTTAGGGTGGAGGTAGTAGAAAAAAGCTAGGGTTTAAGCTGAGGACCTATCTACGTAGCTCTTAGTGTACCTGACTGGCTTAAGTTCCCTAACTACGAACTCATACGCCTCTTCGGGGGTACTCCCATCACCACAAGTATAGATATCTAGTAGCGCGTAGGAGAGTCCTCTGAAGACGTGTATAGCTAGGTGGGACTCCTTGACTAGGACTAGGGCTCCGTATACCGTACCCCTATCGTATGTCATGGAGTCGACTATGTGCATGTTAGCTACCTCAGCAGCTCTTAGGAGTAGCTCCCTGAGCTTATCCGGCCGAGTATCGCTAATACCGTATAGCTCCCCGAACACGTGCTTACCTACCACCCTATCCTCGTTCATCTCCTCCGGTTTACCTCGAGAATGAGGTAGTTCTATACACCTTAAGAGCCTGTATAGATTTCTAGGATGTTAAAGCCTAAGAAGCTTCCCGGAACCCAGCTACCTACGATACTGTAGTAAGCTTGAAGACCCTACTAACTGGGACGCCGCATCTACCTCAGCTACAACACCGTAGCTTGACGGTTACTACCCCGATTGCCCCGCAGATAACAGATGTAGACCCGAATAGATGCGGGGAACCCGTGAGCCGCCCTAGGGGGACCCACACCCTCTAGGGCGAGGAGGAGGTCAGCACGATAGGGTGGGTCGACTACTTTAAATACCTCAAGCTCCCCAGATCTCGTTCGGAGTGGTGGAAGCCTTGGGTAGGGCTGTCGAGGAGATTGTTGAAGCTATTGAAGGGAGTCTAGCAACTGGTAGAGTTGAGGAGGCTGTAAATCTCTTCACCTCCCTAGATCCTCCGACCGCTCTCGAGGTCATCCTTAGGTTAGGTAGTAGCGAGAGGAGGAGGATTCTGGCCTCGTCTTCCGTGGATATGCTCGGTAACCTACTTGGGGTACTGGCTAAGCTGCCGGATGAGGTGGTGCACGAACTAGCCTCAGTTAAGGGAGTTGATGATATAGCTAAGATGCTGTCGAAGCTACCGGTAGATGAGGTAGCCGACGTACTCCCCAAGCTACCACCTAGGGTTAGGGTAGATGTCCTAAGGGTACTCCCGCAGGAGCTCAGTTCGGAGGTCTTAAGGGTGATCAGGTACCACCCGGAGAGCGTTGGGGGTATAATGACCACTCAGGTACCGATCTTCGACGCCCGCCTAACCGTAGGTGAGGTTATCGAGACCTATGTACGTAAGGTTAAGCTAGGGCTTTACGATACTCACAACTATGTCTACGTCGTAAATAGTGAGGGTAGGCTAGTAGGCTACCTAGACGCTAAGATACTCCTAACAAAGCCTAGGGATGTGAGGTTAGCTGACTGCGTTGAGAGGGTTAGGGTCTACGTAGAGCCTACGAGGGATAGGGAGGAGGCAGCTAGGCTAGCGATAGCCTACGACCTACTTGAGGTGCCCGTAGTCGATGCAGGCGGCCGCTTCCTCGGTGTTGTAACTCTAGATGACCTACTGGACGTAGTTGTCAGTGAGTTCACTGAGGACCTCCTAAAGTACGGAGGTTTCATAGAGACTGTTAGGGGTAGTTACATAGCTCAGAACCCCCTTAGGCTAGCCCTCAAGAGGGCTCCCATGCTGGTTTACCTGTACCTACTCAATGCCATTACGGGTAGTATAGTGGCTGGCTTCGAGGACGTAATAAGTAGGGTAGCTATGCTGGCAGCCTTCATGCCTATGCTGGCCGATAACTCAGGTAACATAGGGTCCCAGGCCTCAGCCCTCATACTAAGGAGCTTAGTTACCGGGGAGGTAAGGCTATCCAGGACTGACGTAGTTAGGGTACTAGTTAAGGAGTTCACCACCACCACCCTAATGCTGGCTATACTAGCCCCAATAGCCTTCGCCATAGGGTTCGCAATACCCTACATAACTACCTGGAACACTGGTTTCGCGCTCAAGATAGCCTCAGTAGTAACCGCAGCCCTAGCGGTTTCATGCTACGTAGCCGATGTAGTAGGGGCCCTACTACCCATACTCCTAGCAAAGCTTAAGGTAGACCCAGCTGTAGCCTCAGCACCCGTGATAACCAGTATAGCTGATATAGTAACAGTGCTCACCTACTTCCTAATAGCAACGGAGCTCTTCAGATTATGAGCTAAGCACCCGTACCATCTACCTCTTCATCACGTCCATAGCGTTCGCCTCGCTTGGAATAGTGATAGCGCTGAAACTAGGGAGCATTGAGGACTTCCAGATTATTGTAAACCTACTCACAATGCCTCTAATGTTCATGAGCGGCGTATTCTACCCGGTCACCACCATGCCTGACTGGATGAAAGCCTTCTCGCAGGCCAACCCCCTTAGCTACGCGGTTCACGCAGTAAGGTACTGGTTAGCGGGGGGCAGACGTGGGCTTCGGCTGCATGAACCCCCTCACAGACCTCGCAATACTAGCAGCATATGCCACAGCACTACTAGCGCTAGCGGCGTGGGCCTTCAACAAGGCGACAATAGAAGAGTAGCGTTCTACCTTTGGGACCTTATATTACGAAACCCGAGTTAACTGCTCTAAGTGATGTGTGATCCTGGCTCGTAGAGTCCTCCCTCCTGGTTTCTCGTACTGCTAACCGAGGTCTCCGGCATTGTTGTTAAAAGCTTGATTCGTCTGAGAGCGGTAGAAATTGACGTTGACAAAGAAGTAAAAATAGGAAGTAAAATTAAGAGTGGTTGTTAACTGCTACCTCCTATGGCTACTTTGAGGTCTAATTCCTCTATTCTCTCATTGATGTACTTGAGCTTTTCTTCCGAACTTTAAGGCCTGGTGGCATTTTGTACTCCATGTCTAGTCTTTCATACTTCTCTCTCACATCGTGGTATGGTAGTAGGTCTACTCTCAGTACTCTATCTAGGTTTAGGGATTCGAGGAGCTTCACTAATCCATCTACATTTCTATCCGTATCCGTTATCGTGGGTATTACTGGGACCCTGATGATCACGGGCTTGCCAACAGTGTTCGCGTAGTGTAGGTTGTAGAGTATTGGCTTATTAGAGACCCCAGTGTACTTGATGTGCTCTACCTTATATACTTTGTATAACATATAACACTCATGGACTCCAAAACCTTGGAGAAGAGGCAGGAGCTTATTGCCTAAAATTCGTAATGAATGCTGTAATTAGGTCTTTAACAGAGAATCATGGCACTGTTTTAGAGAGCTTACAAGGATGTTCAGCTTCTCTCGGTCTTCTAGTACACGCTTTTCGACTTCTCCAGTAGCTCGCTTAGCTTTCTCTCCAAAGGCTTCTGCCTATGTGGATCTAGCAGCTTCTCCCCGGAGACTCCGCGCTTCTCGAAGAAGCTTACTAAAAGAGACCTATCTTCATCACGAGCTACTTGGAGAGCTGTTGCTAGCTCTACGTACAGCTCGCGCACAGGCTTATTTTCCTTTAAGGCTAAGTACTCACTAAGTCACTACTCCAACATGGCTTGTCACCTAGGTGCCACAGCATTTCACCAGGATCTATTTCGAGGCACTTCATGAAGTCTACTAGTACGTCTAGGGTCTTCGCTACATCTCTAACCGCGTCGAAGACCTGGTTGTTCATCTCCTGGAAGTCTAAGTTATACCCGTAGGGGACAGACTTGCACGCAGATAGTAGAGACGTTGAGATGCCGATTACCTTGAAGGCCTTAGCCCTCGCGACTTCAAGCGTTACGGGGTTTTCTTATGAGGCATTATGCTACTAGTAGATATGTGGTTTCTCGGCAACAACACGCCGTGAGGAATAGTGTTTAGAAGCAGGAAGGCGTCCTCTATGAGCCTTCCAACCTCAGCCATTAGCAGCGCAAGTACTGAGACAACGTAAAGCGCAAAAAGCCTAGAGCCCGTGGCATAGTATGGTGGAAGAGGCTCCCGCTCTGAGCCAGAGTTTTAGAAAAACACTAGGTTAAGCTCTAAGAAGCTCCTGGTAGCTGCTCCAGACCCCAAGAGATTTTGGTTTAAGAGGCTTATTGAGTAGTAGAGCGCTTTCCATAAGTCGCTGAAGGCATGCTCGTAGGATAAGAAGTATATTGTTGTGCTATCGCATTGAGCTACTTGCTCATGAGTGAAACAGGAAAATCAAGTCTTGTACTTCTCGCCCTTAGCTAACAAGGCTTCTCGAAGCTCAATAATCTTGTGTAGCACCTCGATAACCTTATCTCTCAGCGCTATCCTCAGAACAGCTACTACGTGGTCGTTTCTACTTCTACCAATGGCCAGCCTACCTGCATCTAATCATACTTTCTCGTGCAAGTAGTCTTCGAGAGCTTCGAAAAAGTCTTCATAATTTCTACTACTTTACCACTACTAGTTGCCCACTTGTATAGTTCTTTTCCATCGCTCTGAATGAGCTTTACGAGCTCGCCCACGACAGCTTCATACGCCTCTAAGGGTAGTAGGCCTTTGTTTGCCAACTCTTTCACATGCGCTAACGTAACCGTAGCCACGTACCTAGCTAGTGCTGTTCCAAGCGGGTATTTGCCCTCGTATAGGGCATTGGCCTTTATGACCTTGAAAACATAGTTTTCCAACAAACTCTCTTTTAGCGTCGTTCGTGTAGTGCTTAGCTGATCCGAGCTTATAGGCTCTCTCCTCAACGCCTTTCGCTCGCTTCCCTGACCAACATTCACTGTGACTGTAATTACCTCTGCACTGTACTTTTTCCTAAGTAGCGCTAGTACAGTGGATGTATTTAGCTCACCCGAGTACAACCTTCAACTCTCACAACCCTTATCTACGCGTTGCAATGCATTAATGTAACAGCTTTTCTAGCTATGATTTGACCGTAACGTGCCTACATGACATGTTCTATACGGAACAATAGAGCACCACAGCCCTACGCGTCGGGGTAACATTTATTTTAGCGGGTGCTATTAATTATGACAGGGGCTTTATACATGTACTTAACTAAGGAAGAAGAGGCTGTTCTAAATGGAGAGCGAGGTGAAGCAGCGCAAATAGCCATGTCTGTTCTCGTTAAGTTAGGTGAAGCTTATGAAGCCGACAGGATGATCAAGATCCAGCACGCCCACATAGACGCCGCCTCGTACGCGACAATATATGAGGCTGGTTTGCAGTTCTGTGAGAAAATGGTTAGTGCCGGTGCTTTATTCAAGGTGCCTGCTACTATAAACCCTTCTGCAATAGACTTCGAGGCGTGGAGAGAGCTACGTGTACCCAGCGAAGTTACCGAAAAGCAGATTAGGCTAGCTAGAGCGTACATTAAAATGGGCGTTATACCAACGTGGACATGTGCTCCCTACCAAAACGGTGCCAACATCAAGTACGGTCAAAACGTAGCGTGGGGTGAGTCGAACGCTGTGTTCTTTGCAAACAGCGTTATAGGATCTAGAACAAACAGATTTGGCGACCTCCTTGACGTCTGCGCAGCGATCATTGGTAAGGTTCCCAGGTTTGGGCTATACTTGAGTGAGAATAGAAGGGGAACTATGCTATTTGAGCTCCAAGACCTGCCAGTTAAGAAGTTCACCCGCTCAGATTACGGTGCACTAGGGTTTCTAATAGGCTCCACAGCCGGTACAGAAGTGCCAGTAGTTGTCGGGATACCTAGATCTGTTACGGTAGACCAGTTGAAGTTTTTCGGTGCAGCAGCTGCGACTGGAGGCCCCTGCGCACTGTGCCACATTGTTGGCGTCACGCCGGAGGCTAGAACGCTTAAGGCAGCTACTCGCGGCGAAAAATTCAAAGACAAGGTGACCATTGACCTAAGGGAGTTCAAGGAGGTTAAGGAGAAGCTGAGCACTACTGGAGACAGAGAGCCAGATCTCGTCGCTATCGGGTGCCCTCATTGCTCAGTTGAGGAGTTGAGGGAAATAGCAAGCTACCTTGAAGGGAGGAGAGTTAAGAGGGGAGTGGAGCTCTGGATCTTCACATCACCCTCTGCAAAGTCTCTTGCAAGAGAAATGGGCCTGCTGAACGCGATAGAGGGAGCTGGTGGTATGTTGATAGCTGGGTCTTGCCCACTATACCTGCCGCTGAGCGGGTGGGGGTTTAAAGTGTTGATAACGGATTCAGCTAAGATGGCCTACTACGCTCCAGGGCTACATAACGTCGACGTGGTTTTCAAGGATACTTTGAGTTGCCTAAAGGCTGCAACTACTAGTTGAAGGGTGTAGAGCTATGGGGAGAGTTTCGTTCAAATGCCGCCCTGTGACAAGAGGCTTAGCGGAAGGCGAGGCTCTTGTAACCCGCCAGCCGATCAGCTTCTGGGGTGGACTAGACCCGGCAGCAGGCGTGATAATAGATAAGAGGCACGAGCTCTACGGTAAGAGCGTTGCTGGTAAAGTGTTAATATTTCCCTACGCGAAGGGCTCTGTTTCAGCAACTACAGTGCTCCTTGAGGCTGTGAGGTGTAATAGTGCGCCAGTGGCTATAGTGAGCATTGAAATAGACCCCGTTGTGGCTGTAGCAGCCTTTTTAGCCGAGAAGCTCTACGGCAAGGTGATACCAATAGTCGATAAGCCGGAGATAAACCCTCTAGAGGCTATAAAGTCAGGGGACCTGGTAAGAGTGGATGCTGTAAATGGCGTTGTAGAAGTACTACGTTCTCAGAGCTAGGCGCGTTACGTCATACACAAACCTCTTAATCGAGTACAGCGATAAAGCTAGCCTCAACGAACCGTCGTGAGACTGCTTTGGTTTTTATATAGGTTTATGTTGTAGCTAGGAAGCAACTGAGGAAGGTCTACGAGTACCTCCTCGGTAAGCTACCTAGGTCTACAACGTATAGGCGGCCTTCCAAAGGATCCCCAAGCTAGCCGGGAGCAGTAATGGAGCCTAGGGACTTCCCCAGCGTGGGTGCTATACCAGCTGTAGCCCCGGGTGGGTGGAAGAGTGAGGGGCCCAGCTTTTCCTACTCGGGACGCAACTTATTAACGCTTAGGGATGGGTGGTAGCGGTTAGCGAAATCAGTATTCTACAGGGTTAGGAGGATAGGCGGCCGCTACTACCTAGTTAAAGAGTGGTACGACCCTGAAACCAGAAGGAAGAAAATCGCTTCACTAGGTCCGTGCGATAAGATCGAGAGAATTCTTATGGTGCGGGGGGTGGGATTTGAACCCACGCAGGCCTACGCCATCGGGGCCTAAGCCCGACCCCTTTGACCTGGCTCGGGCACCCCCGCACCATAAGAGTTAAGTAGGGTGGGGAGTAATAAAGCTTTATCTACGTGGACGCGGCCTTCACAGCCTCCTCGAATATATCTAGACCTATCTTAGCCTGCTCCTCAGTTATTATCAGGGGCGGTATTAGCCTTATAGCACTCTTACCGCAACCTAGTAGGACTAGCCCCCTCCTGAGGGCTTCGTAGACTACCCTATTCCTAGTCTTAGCGTCGTGCTCCTTGGTCTTCCTGTCCTTAACGAACTCCACACCCCAGGCCAGCCCAAGGCCCCTAACGTCCCCCACCCTCTGGTACCTCTCCTTTACCTCAGATAACCTCTCGCAGAACAGCTTCTCCAGTTCGGCTACCCTAGGTAGAAGTCTCTCAGTGACCTCTATGTTCTTAAGGGCTGCCACGGCCGCCAGGGCGTGCCCCCCGAAGGTGTTGGAGTGCGCTCCGGGTTCGAGGTCTAGGTCCTTCCTAAATACGGTAGCTCCTAGGGGTACTACCCCACCTCCCAGGGCCTTTGCCAGGGTTACTATATCGGGGGCCACGTTGAAGTGCTCTACTGCGAACATCTTACCGGTCCTACCTAAGGCCATCTGCACCTCATCGTCTACTAGGAGTATACCGTACCTATCGGTGAGCTTCTTGAGCTCCTGGAAGAACCTCCTAGGCGGTACTACGTAACCCCCCTCACCCTGTATGGGTTCGAAGAACACGGCGGCAACCTCCTCCGCAGGTACCTGGTGTTCGAAGACCCAGTACTCAATGTACTCTAGGACCCTGTTTATGAGTTCGTCCGGGTACTCGTAGCCGTCTACGTGCCACGGGTTCCTGTAGGGGTTGGGGTACGGTACGTGGACGACCCCGGGCATGGTCATGTAGTACCTCCTCTTGTGTACAGGCTTACTCGCGGTTAGACTTAGGGACCCCATGGTCCTACCGTGGAAGGCCCCTATAAACGCTATGAAGTACTTCCTATTAGTCGAGTACCTAGCTATCTTTATAGCAGCCTCGTTAGCCTCGGTACCGCTATTAGAGAAGAAGACCTTCTTGGGGAAGCCTCCTGGAGCTATGGAGGTTAGGACCTCCGCCAGCTGTACCTGGTAGGGGTTGTAGAAGTCCGTACCAGCTGCGTGGGCTAGTACGTGGAGTTGCTCACTAACAGCCTTAGCTACCTCGGGGTGCGTAGGGTAGCCCAGGTTGTTAACAGCTACCGACGAAGTGAAGTCTAGGTAGACGTTACCATCGACATCCACGAACCAGACTCCCTCAGCTCTCTCTATAACTAGGGGTAGGTTCTCCGGATCGTGGGTAGATGTCATGATGAGCTCGTGGTGCCTCCTAATAACCTCCCTAGCTCTAGGACCGGGTGGCTCCACCCTAATAATAGGCCGCTCGAACGGCACGGCTCACACCGAGTAATCTACGTGCCAGTCTATAAAACTTTTTTTAGGAGCTTTGAAGAGGCTTTAGCCGAACCTGGTGGCCCCTCCACGGCGCTCAGCTAGGGTTCGGCATAACTCGCTAACGAGGCTCTCAACACTATCGAAGACCCTAATCTCCGCAACCCTCCTATCGTCTAGGTAGGGGGCTAGTGCGGACACTCTATCCGACGGCAGCCCGCTTAGGAGGAGTAGCACTGGCTTACCCTCGGTATAGGCGGTCACTAGCTCCTGGATGGTACCGGAGGCCCCTCCCAGGACGACTAGGACGTCGCAACTCCTAACCATGGCTACGCTCCTAAGTCTATAGCTAAGCCCCGTCCTAAGGACGATGGCCCTCTCCGGGAACTCGACATCCTCCCTCTCTACGGGTGGTAGTATGACCACCATTAGCCCCTTCCCTATAGCCTCGTCCACCACCACCCTCATGAACCCCCAGTACCCTCCAACCAGTAGAGCTAGGGAGTCACCGCAGCTATCTGCAAGTAGGTCGACGAACCTGCGTATCCTCTCCAGGTTAGCGGGGTCCGGAGCCTCGCTGTGCGCGGCTACAGCAACCAACCTCATAGTTACCCACGCAGCTCTCTATCTACTCTCCTCAGGGTCTCCAGGAAGTTATCTACGTCCTCATGGGTGTTGTAGAAGTGCGGCGATACCCTAACGAGGCCCGGCCTCCCGGATACTACTACGCCTGCTCTACTCAGGTGCTCAGCTAGCTGTATAGGGCTCCGGTGCTTAAACGATACTATAGCCGCGTGCCTACCCCTAGCTGTGTAGAGCTCATAACCTAGGCTCTCCAACCCTTCGATAATCCTCTCAGCGAGTTTCCTCGTGTGGGTCTCGAAGAGGTCCGGAGCTCTGTACTCCAGGATGAACTCCAGGGCCCTGCGTAGGGCTACGAAGGCTACGAGCGGTAGCGTACCCCACTCCAGCTTACCCCCGTCTCCTGCTAGCTCCGTCCTAAGAGGGTCTATGGGTCTGAGGAACTCCGGTTCACCCCTAAGTATCCTCCTAGGGATAGAGTCCTCGAGAGCCATCCAGCCAGCGTACGGCGGGTTCAGGGACTCGAGTACCTCCTCCCGTACGTAGGCTAGGGCAGCTCCGTGTAGACTCATAAGCCACTTATACGAACCGGTTACGAGGACGTCAACCCCCAGGGCCCTGACGTCCACCGGTAAAACCCCGACAGCGTGGAAGGCATCGGACACCAGGATAGCCCCGTGTTCGTGAGCTATCCTCGAAACCTCCCTAAGGTCCTCAACGTAGCCGGATAGCCACCCAACGTAGTCTACTAGGACTACAGCGGTATTATCGTCTATAAATTTCTCGTAGTCCCGGAGGTCCGTAAACCCCCCGCGGTCCTCAACTACGCGGACCTCTTTAACGAGACCCCGCCTAGCCATAGACCTAGCGATAGCTATACTTGTTGGGAAGTTCATAGAGCTCACAACTACGTTCGACCCGGGCTTTAGCCTGAGGGAGGAGAGTACTAGGGCGATTCCATAACTTACCCCAGGGAATGCCGAGACCTCCTCTGGTCTAGCCCCGGTGAGTTGGGAGAACAACCTCTTGCAGTCGTAGATAGCCCTGATACCCTCCTCCCAGGGCTCCCCCTCGGAGGCCCACTCTTCAGCGAACTTCACGACTGAGGTCACCACCCTAGAGGGGAGGGGGCCTGCGCTGGCGTTGTTTAGGTAGATGTACTTCTTAAGAATAGGTATCTCCTCCCTAGCTTTGGAGCTCAACGCTAACACCATGCGTGGTGCAGCCCCTAGTTAATAAGCTAGGTCCAGCTGAACCTAGAAGACCCTACCGAGGTCGCTCTAGAGGGTGAGAACTACAGTGCCGAGAGGTTACCCAGGGACTCCTACCTGAAGTCGAAGAGCGTTCTACCAGCTCTCGAGGCTACCTCCAGCTGCTTCTCAGTTACGCCGAAGTACTCCAGAATCCTAAGAGCTGCCGGTATCACCTGGTGCTTAATGTAGTAGTCTACGTCGATCTCGCTCGGCTTAGCCATGAAGTAGGGTACGGCCCTAGAGGATACGGAACCCGCGCCCCTAGTTACTATGTAGCCTATTTTATCCCCCTTCTCTACCTTGAAGCCGGCACTGATCAGCCTCTTAGCAGCTGTTACGTGGGGTGCGCTTACCTCGTACTCCTCGAGGGACTTAGTAAGGGTCTTCCAGATGACCAGCTTCTCCATAGGTACCTTAAGCTGCCTAAGCTCCTGAACTACTGACCTAACGTACTCCACAGCCTTACCGACGCTACCTGTCTCGAGTACTATCCTAGCTACATTCTCCTGGACCTCCTTAGCTATCTCGGACCAGTCTCCTCTAACAGCCTCAAAGCCTACTATATCTGCCCTACCGTCCTCCGTTAAACCCACGTACCTCTTCTTAGCCTCAGTGAAGAACACCCTCCTGTACACCTTGTCTACCTTGATCTCGAGCTCCAGGACCCTCATAACCTCGTCAATGAACTTCTGGACCTCCGACTTGTTGGTTACGAACAGGGAGTCGGTATCCCCGTATATGACCTCGAGACCCAGCTTCTCGGCAAGTTCAACGGCCTTCTTAATAGTCTCCCTACCTAGGGCTGTAACAGCTTCAGCTCCCTGTCTGAAGTACCACCTAGCCCCTACCCACCCCATATAACCGTACGAGGCATTAGCTAGTACCTTAAGGGCCCTCTGCCTCTCGTCGAGGACTCTGTACTCCGGGGAGTCCGCTGGGTACTTCCTCATCTCCTCCCTAACAGCCTTCCTAAGCTTGAGGAGGGTCTCTAGAACGCTCTTATAGAAGCCTGGCGGCTCCTTCCTAAAGGCGTAGCCCAGTCCAGGGATTATGTAGCAGTTAGAGCACTCCCCTTCAACGAAGGTGTCCGGTCCTATGTTGTACTTAATCATTATGTTGGGGTACATGGAGGTGAAGTCCAGGACTGCTATGTTTTCGTGAACCCCCTTCCTAGGCTCCAGCACTATGGCCCCCCTGTAGGGCTCGTACTCCCTCTCAATTCTATTCGGTATGAGTTCCCCCATCTTAGTTGCAGCCCTCATCAGGTACCACTCAAGTCTGTATCCAACCGAGGCAGCCCCTACCTGGTCTAGTGGTAGGCCCGTTAGGGAGGATAGTTGCATAGCGAATGGTAGGAACTTCTCGGATAGCCTTAGAGTCGAGACTACGTCATCCCGTGCGTAGTCTAGTAGGGTCTTCCTCTTAGACTTATCGTCCCAGTACCTGTAGATCTCGTGCCCGGGTATTAGAACTCTCTCACTTCTCTTCATAATCCCCAGGTACTCGGCTACGACATCCAGGGACTTTATCTTAACCTCCGGTAGCTCTTCAGCGAAGTTGTAGATATCTACGTGGAGTCTACCAGGTATCGAGTAGTGGCCGTGTACCGAAGGCCTGGGGATACCTCCCCTTACCCTACCTATGTCTAGGACTATGCCCAGTTTATTAGCCCTCTCAACTAGGTACGGTAGGTCGTACCTGTTGGAGTTGTACCCTACAACTATGTCGGGGTCGTAGGTCAGTACGTAGTTTACGAACCCCTTCAGTAACTCCCTATCCTGAGGGGTTGGACCGTCGGAGGCTGTGAGTATCCTAACCTCACCTTCGGAGTTAGCTAGGGCTATAACTATGATGGGATCCCTAGACGGGTCGGTAGCTCCACGTGGGTTGTACACCTCTATATCCAAGGCTAGGACCCTTAGCCTAGGTGGGATCGCCCTATCTAGGGGTTTGAGCTTATCTACCAAGCTATATACGGAGTTAACCCTGTAACCAGTAACCCCCTCTATAGGCTCTACATCAGCTTCATACCACTGACATGGAGTTACGTCGTTATCTAGAACATACCTCATGCTGAACCTTATGTCAGCCTCAAGTACATCGATAACTCCTCTAACCTTCTTAACAGCCTCCCTATACTCCCTCACAGCCTCAGGTTTAACCGTAGCTATCTTAGCAACTTTCACAGGCTTTCCGTAGTACCTCCTCGTAGTGACCTCAACACCTATAATGGGTGAGTCTCCTTTCGATAGTAGCTTAATCCTACTTACAACCTCCTGCTCCGACACATCCTCAGAGAGAATAGCGTAGAAGTAAGGTCTGAACCCCCTATCCAGTACTAGAACCCTCCTACCGTCCTCAGCAACAGCCCAGAGGAGTATAACCGGTATACCGGAGTGGATCTCGTAGCTTACGTCTAGTAGGTAAAACCTCAGCTTCAAGCTCAGCTCCAAGAGGATCCTAGGTGAAGAAGCTAATAAACAAACACCAGATCGTTTCGAACCTGGCTAATAGGCTCGCAGCACACCTGAGATAGCGATGGGTACCCCTCGAAAAAGCTTTACCCTAGTGTAACCCATCATTAACGTCAGCAATAGGGCCCAAGCCCTTCACCGCAGCGCGGATCACCAGGGGCTCAAACTCCTTAATCCTCCTACCTGTGGATGGGTCTCTAGAAGATGTTCCCTTTTCAGAAACTTCAATAATGTGCATAGGTTTCTCATGGAGCAACTCAATTAGCTTCCTAACGCTCCATTGATGAACTTTACGCTTTAGCCTACTGCTAACTAGACATAGTCCTTCGGCTCCTCCTGAAACGTCACGAAGACATCTACTCCAACTGTATTGAATAAAGTCTTAAGGTATTCGAACCCGAATCTCGTTAACCTATCTCTATATGCCACTACGACTGCCTCCATGAAACTGCTTCGGTTTTCATATAGGTTTATAAGGGTTGATACCAACTTTCTTACTTAGGGAGTGAAGTGCTGAGGCCTAAGGAGGTTTGTGAGAGGCTTGGCATAAGCTATACTACTTTGAGGGACTATGTTAGGAGGGGCTACATAAAGCCCGTGCTGACTCCTGGTGGTAAGTGGAGGTTTAGAGAGGAGGATGTCGAGAGGTTGATTGGCGTAGTCAAGCAGAAGAGGGTGGTGCTCTACGCTAGAGTGTCATCTAGTAGTCAAAGGGATGACTTGGAGAGGCAGGTCAGAGCACTAGAGGAGTGGGCTAGGCAAAACAACATAGTGGATTATGAGGTAGTGACGGACATTGGAAGCGGGTTAAATGAGGATAGAAAAGGATTCAAGAAGATACTAAAGCTTGCTACCGAGAGGAGGATATCGAAGATCGTCATAGCATACCCAGATAGATTAACGAGGTTCGGCTTCAAGACAATCGAGGAGCTACTGAGAGCCTTCGGGGTGGAAGTAGTTGTCTTAAACCACGAGGACAAGGATCCTAGGGAGGAGCTCGTGGAAGACCTTATCACAATAGTCTCCCACTTCGCTGGGAAGCTATACGGTATGAGGAGCCACAAGTACGAGAAGGTGGTTGAAGGTGCAAGGAAGCTTGTTGAAGACCCTTAAACAGGTCAGAATGTACTCTATACCAGTAAGCGATCCAAGGGTTAGCGAGCTGATAACATGGTATCTAAGGGCTCTGCAGAGAGCAATAGACATAATCTGGGATAACACTGAGTGGAAATATAGGCTCCCGAAAATAGAGAGGAGAAAGAGGAAGCAAATAGTGATCATCCCCTATAAGCTTAAAGTCCCCGAGCTACCAAAGGACAAGTCTTTCAAGAAGAGGCTTCGTGATGATCTCCTTCAAAACTGTCCATACGCTAGGCACTGGGTTGACGCTGTCATTAGGACAGCGTACTCCATTATGGAGTCCTGGAGGAAGAGGTACCTTAGGGGAAGGGCTAGGAAGGTTAAGCCGAGAGTTAGGAGGAGGTTCGCAAGGTGCAAGATAACCCTGATGAGAGTGGACTATGGGGAGAAGAGAATTAGGATCACGGTTAAGCCAGGAGAGTACATAGAGGTCTCCTGGGGTGGTAGGTGGTTCACTAGGAGGGTTGAGGGCTGGAGTGTTGGGGAGGTCGTATTAAAGGATGACGGGGTACTAATACCATTCAAGTCCACGAGGGCTATAGAGGTGAGGGACGTTGTTGCGTGGGACTCCAACGAGCTCTCGCTCGACGGATTCTCATCGAGAGTAGGCTTCATCAGAGTTGACCTTAAGCCCTTGCAGAGCATGAAGATCGTGTACGAGAGGAAGAAGAGGGTAGCGCAGAGCAGGGGCTTGAAGGACGTCTATGAGAAGTACGTTGCTAGGGAGCGTAATAGGGAGAGGGATTTCGTAAACAAACTAGCAAGTGGGCTAACCAGGCTACTTCCAAACACTACTCATGTTTTCGAGGATTTAGAAAAAGAGGAATTGGTTAGTAGGAGAGAAACCCCGAAGAGTAGGAGGAAGAGGAATGCCAGAACTCCTTGGAAGATCATTCAGAGAAAGATCTCTGAGAGAGCTGTTGTAGCAAAGGTTTCCCCGAGGAACACCTCTCGCACCTGCCCACGATGCGGGTATGTTGTGAAGACCCAAGTGGGTAGGGTGTTCAAGTGTCCCAGGTGCGGCTTTGAGCTAGACAGGCAGAAGCTAGCATCAGTAAACATATACCTAAAATACCTCAGGATGCGGGGGTTTCCCCACAGCGATGACCCAGAGGAAGCAGTGAAGGGGGAGCTGTGGGTTGGGGTCACCCCGAGCGGGCGGAGCCCGGTGACATGGATCCCGGTGAAGAGGGATCCCAAGGGCAGTGAAGCCAAGGGTAGAGGGCTTGGTATCAAGCGATATCAAGCCCTATGAAACCCAAACCCCGCATCTCCCTCCTCTTAGTCATCTCGATGAGTTTTCTCAACCTCTCATATCCTCATTTAAACCACTAGCAATGTCTGTAACAACCACGTACTCAGCACTTGGGAGGTTCTTGGAGGTCCAGAGCTTTAATGCTTTAACCTGCCTCTCCAAGTCGTTCCTCTGAGTGTTTGAGGAGACTCTAGCATATATCGCTACGCACCTAACCCTATACTGAGGTGGTACTACCAGGTAGATGAATAGGTGAGGAGAGGGTCTCTAGGTAGAGAGCTCCTAGGGTAGGCAGTAGCTTTAGATCCGTGGTCGGAGACTACCCTTTAGACGATCAGCCCCTAGCTAGGGCTGATATAATCCGTATTACATCGCCGTCCTGAACCCTGTAGTCAGCCCCAACCTTCCTATTCCTATTTACGATCTGGGCAGCTATGAAGCCCTTAGCTAGCTCTGTATGTACCAGCTCAGCTACTTCGAGGGCTGTAGTACCTCTCCTAACTAGGTAGGCATCTGGGAGTACGTTACCATCCTTATCGCTTAGCCTAGTGGGGTTCTCAACTGGGTAGACTACGACCATTCCCAGTACGTCGAAGATAGCAGTATCGAGGGCTCTCTGAACGCCGGTACCCCCGTACTTCCGCATGAACCCCCTAATCCTCTCCAGGACCTGTCTCTGCTTTTCTGTAAGCTTGGAGAGGTCTACAACCTCGAAGTTGGGGTCTCCGGGTACGTACCTGATTAGTGAGGACTTAGCAGCCTTCCTAAGGGCTAGCTCATAGAGAGAGCTGGTAGGTACTATGACCCTACCCTCTAGGCTCTTCATAGCCCTCTTGAGGTTATCCTCAGCCTCGGGTATATCCATCTTATTAGCTACTATAACCATGGGCTTAGAAATCTCCCTAAGCTTTCTAGCGAAGAGTCTCAGCTCCTCCTCCCTCCAGGATCCTGGCTTAGTGCTCTCGAGCTTAGCTACTCTAAGAGCCTCTACAACGTGTTCACGTCTAATGGATAGCCCGGCAACCCTCCTGTGTATCCTACTCACAGCCTCGTCCCAGGGGACTACGTCAAGTCCTCTCGAAAGCTTATCCCAGTCCTTAGCTATGATACTGTAGAACCATTCATTAATCTCCTCCTCGATCGTGTAGACCTCCTCGAGGGGGTCGTAGTACCCCGGTCTTACCGGGTTACCCTCCTCATCGGTACTACCCGACATGTCCACTACGTGGAGGAGTACATCGGCCTGTCTCAGCTCATCTAGGAACTTATTCCCAAGCCCCCTACCCTTGTGAGCACCCTTTATGAGTCCGGGTACGTCGTAGAGCTTTATAGGTATGAACCTGTACCCACTGATACACACCGAGTTCCTGGGGTTGCAGGCAGGTAGCCCTAGCTCTACATGCGCGCACCTCCTCCTAACGTAGGCTATGCCAACGTTAGGTTCGGTAGTTACGAAGGGTCTATTCTCTATCTTAACATCCAGGAGTGTAGCCGCAGAGAAGAACGTGGACTTACCTACATTAGTCTTACCGACAACTCCTACTATTACTGAGTACCGCATATGCTTCAGTACCTCGATAGCTTAGCTAGGGGGATTTAAAGGTCTAAGCGGAGGGTACTTAATACCTCACACTAGGCGGAGGTTCCGGGAGAGGCTTTGGGGGGGTTCGCGTACTTGGTGTCTACGGTAGGTGCCAGCGTAGCCCCAGTACTCCTGGAGGTCCTAACTAGGATGGAGTTTAGGGGTAGGGATACTAGTGGGGTGGCCTGGATTGAGGGAGGTGAGCTTAAGGTAGTTAAGGATTCCGTACCCATAGGTGACCTCTACGCTAGGTACGGTCTCAAGGACTTGAGGACCCCTAGGCTACTGGGGCACACGAGGTACTCTACCCACGGGAAGGCTGACCCTAGGAATGCACACCCCCACGTAGACTGTAGGAGGAGGCTAGCAGTAGTAGGCGACGGTGCCTTAAGGAACTACGAGGAACTACTAATGGAGGTCCTGAGGAGGGGTCATAGAGTGGAGTCTAAGTCTGACTTTGAGGTAATAGCTCACGTTATTGAGGAGTTTTTAGATAGATACGGAAGCCCGGTTAAGGGGTTCCTCGAGGCTGTCCCGAAGCTCAGGGGCTTTATCTCCGTAGCGGTACTGTTCGCTGACGGTATAGTAGTAGCATACACGTCGCACCAACCTATCTACATAGGCCTTGGGGAGTCCCTGGTGGCTGTGGTATCCACACTAGCAAGCCTCTACGGTATTGCAGATAGCTACTACGAGGTCTTAGGGGGTGAGGTAGCGGTAGTCTCACCTGAGGGTAGGGTACTCTTCGTAGACGTGGAGGGGAGGACTGTAGTTAAGTCCCCACAGCCCCTCAGGGTAAGTGGGGACTTAGTATCCAAGGGCGGTTACCCCCACCACATGCTTAGGGAGGTATACGAGGTACCCTACTCAATACTTAGGACAGCATCAGCTGTACAGCTAAAGTACCTGGAGATGGCCTCCAGGATGATCCTACAGAGCAGGCGCACCATAGTGATAGCTAACGGTACGAGCCTCCACGCAGGTATGGTCTTCTCCTACTACCTAACCGAGCTAGCCGGGATAACTCCCCTAGTGGTTAGCTCATCTGAGTTCCCCCTCTACTATGTGGATAACGTTGGGGTGGGAGACGTTGTCGTAGCTATAAGTCAGTCTGGTGAGACCTCGGAGGTCCTGAGGTCTACCTACGAAGCTAGACTTAGGGGAGCGACTGTCTTAGGTCTAACTAACAACATCAACTCGAGGTTAACGAAGTTCTCCAACATATACCTACCAATAGCCGCCGGGCCGGAGCTAGCCGTACCCGCCACTAAGACCTTCACATCGACTCTCATACTGCTCTACATCCTAGCAAAGTACGTAGGGGTAGTTGCAGGTAGGGTGGAGAAGGCGGAGCTCGGAGGTCTTTGGGGAGAGCTTGAGGAGCTGAGTAGGACGATCCTCAGTAACCTAGATAGCATAAGTGCTCAGACAAGGGGGGCGGCTGAGTATATCGGTAGGTGTACGAGCGGCTACGTAGTTTCGAGAGGTATAACCTACCCACTAGCCCTAGAGGGGGCCCTGAAGATCAAGGAGTCCTCATACCTACACGCAGAGGGGGTTGAGGGGGGTGAGCTGAGGCACGGACCTATATCCATACTGGATAGGAACGTCTTCACGATCTTCATAGAGCCTCTAGAGGGTTCCGCAGCAGCCGACATGCTCAACTTAGTCGCAGAGTCGGTAAGCTACGGTAGCCCGGTAGTACTCATATCCCACAGTCTAGAGAGGTCAGACCTACCGGTAAAGGTAGTGAGGGTACCCAAGGTCAGTAGACACCTCATGCCGGTAGCCCTGGCGGTTCCACTACAGCTACTCGCGTACTGGCTGGCCGTCCTCAGGGGCGTGGATGTGGATAAACCGAGGAGACTGGTCAAGGTAGTTACAGGCAGCTCTGAATAGCTTGTCGAACTGCTTGCTCTATACCCTAAAGTACTTCTCTATGTAGTAGTCGAAGGTGCCAGACCTCTTAAGCCACCTACCGTAGTCTACTAGGGCCTTAATGGCTTTGGCAGCCCTCTCCGGCGATATGTACATGGGTATACCCATGGACTCCGCCTCCCTAGCGTAGATAGCTGTGTAGGAACCTCCAGTAGCTACCCCAACTATCGGTACTATCCTACCTATCTCCTGGAAGACCTTCCTAACCCTACTTAGGAACTTCCTGTTCAACTCAGGAGTTATACCTGGGACCATGTAGTAGGGTAGCCACATCACAGCATCTACCTCACCAGACTTGAGGATTATCTCTATAGCCTCGACTAGGTGCTCATCAACAGCAGACCCCGTTACATCGACTGGGTTATACGGAGAGGCGAAGGGTAGTAGTACCCTCCTAAGTTTAGCTACTGTATCATCACTAAGCCTAGGTACCTTAAGTCCGAGGTCCACTAAAGCGTCAGTAGCCATCACCCCCGAGCCCCCTCCAACCGTTAGAACGGCTACCCTATCTCCAGCAGCGGGGGGCTGCATCCCGAGTGCTGTAGCGAAGTCGAATAACTCCTCCATACTGTAGGCCCTAATAACCCCGCACTGCTTAAATGCAGCATCGTAAACTGCGTCGGAGCCGGCTAGGGAGCCTGTGTGGGAGGATGCCGCCCTAGCACCGGCCTCTGTCCTACCGGACTTAAGTACTACAACGGGCTTATACTTGGTCACCTCCATTAGAGTATCGAGGAACTCCCTACCCCTCTCAACACCCTCTATGTAGAGAGTTATAACCCTAGTATCCACATCCTCCACTAGGTACTTGAGTACGTCTACCTCATCTACATCAGCCTTGTTACCGTAGCTAATGAACTTACTGATACCTATCCCCCTCATAGCAGCCCAGTCAAGGACAGCTGAGCCGAAGGCTCCCGACTGGGAGGCGAATGCTATGAAGCCGTGCCCCGGGTACCCCTGCCTCTCTCTAGATAGGAACAGGGTGTTCATACCGGACTTCGGTACGTAGACCCCGACGCAGTTAGGTCCTATAAGCCGCATACCGTACTTCCTAACTACCTCAATAAGCCTCCTCTCCCTCTCAGCTCCCTCAGGGCCTACCTCCTTAAAGCCGCTGGAGATTACTATCAACCCCTTAACACCCTTCCTACCGGCCTCCTCAGCTACGTCAACAACCTTCTCTGCGGGGACTACTACCACAGCTACGTCAACATCATCCGGGACGTCGGATAGGCTGGGGTAGCAGGGTACTCCTAGGATCTCCTTAGCCTCGGGGTTTACAGCGTAGAGTCTACCCTTAAAGTACTCCCTCAAGTTCCTGAGGAGTTCGTAACCGACCTTACCCGGCCTCCTCGACGCCCCCACCACAGCCACAACCTTCGGATTAAAGAAGAAGTCTATTCCACGCACCGTAGTTACCCGGTTAGGGGGTCTACTCTAGAGTAATAAGCTTTCCTAGGAATCCCTAGACCGGAAACCGGCTAGAAGCCCTCGAACTTAGGTAGGGGTATCCTGCTTGAGCTAACCACCTGGAGAGCTAGGTTGACCAGCTCCCTCTGCTCCCTGAACACCCCTCTGAGAGCTACGGTAGTCATGGTCATAGACTCCTCGACCCCCCTTATGAGGGCACAGGTGTGTAGAGCCTCCATAACCACTAGGAGGCCCTTAGGGTTCAGTACCTCGTTTAGAAAGTCGGCTATCTGCTCAGTTAGTCTCTCCTGTATCTGAAGTCTAGACGATAGAACCTTTATTACCCTCGCGAACTTGCTGAACCCCATCACCCTACCCGAGGGTATGTAGACTATGTGGGTGTAGCCGAAGAACGGTAGTAGATGGTGCTCACATATAGACCTCGTCGGGATGTTTGTTACGGCCACCAGCCCCTCACGACCCTCGTACTCCTCGACCTCGAACGTCTTGACGTAGGTCGTAGGGTCTACGAAGTACCCGGAGGCTAGCTCCTCCAACCACATCCTAGCTACTCTACCTGGAGTCTCCCTAAGGCCCTCCCTACCCGGGTCCTCACCTATAGCCTTCAGGAACTCCTCTACTAGCTTCCTAACCAACTGCCTCCTACTAGCTAGATCACCCTGCTCCTGGCTAGGTCCCTGTACATACTCTCTCATCTACCCCCTCTCCTTCAAGCTTATCCTTCAGTAGAATTATAGTCTTTAAGGCGTTGACCAGTTCGTCCACCTCCTCCTTGATGTTGTAGACGTAGTAGCTAGCCCTTACAGTTCCCTTAAGGCCTAGCCTGTAGTGTAGTGGGTGAGCACAGTGCATACCCGTTCTAACAGCGATCCCGAACATGTCTAGGGCCATACCTACCGTGTGGTGGTTCAGCCCCTTAACGTTGAACGCTACAACACCTCCTCTAACCTCGGGGTCCTTAGGTCCGTAGACCTCGACAGCATCACCCAGTTCCTCGTTAAACCTCTTCAGGGTGTACTCCACCAGTCTCTTCTCATGCTCCCTAACGGCGTCCATCCCTAGCCTAGTGAGGTACTCTATAGCGGCCTTAAGTCCGACAGCA
Organism: Desulfurococcaceae archaeon; assembly: GCA_020833415.1. Taxonomy (GTDB): domain Archaea; phylum Thermoproteota; class Thermoprotei_A; order Sulfolobales; family NBVN01; genus DRZP01. The sequence continues at coordinate 69,492 of JAJHQJ010000003.1, forward strand.
CCGGCTACGTTGGGGGTCCCAGCCTCGAATCTCCACGGTAGGTCGTGCCAGACCACGTCGCTGAGGGTCACGTCCTTTATGGTATCTCCCCCGGACTTAAAGGGCTCCAGCTCCTCGAGGATCTCCCTCCTACCCCAGAGGACGCCGATACCCATGGGGCCCAGCATCTTGTGACCGCTAAACCCCAGGAAGTCTACCCCCAGGTCCCTGACATCGGTAGGTGCGTGCGGTACGTACTGAGCCCCGTCGGCTACCACTACGGCCCCAACCTCGTGTGCTAGCTTGGTAACCCTCTTCACGACGTCAGCCGTTATCGTGCCGAGTACGTTGCTCATGAGGGTTACTGCAACAACCCTAGTCCTATCGTCGATGAGTCTCTCAAACTCCTCATAGGTTAGCTCACCGCCATTCGTTATATCTGCGTAGACGACCCTAGCCCTCTTAAGCCTAGCCAGGTTCCTCCAGGGGAGCATGTTGGAGTGGTGCTCCATTACGGTCAGCACTATCTTATCCCCCTCACCAACGTTCCTAAGACCCCAGGTGTAGGCCACTAGGTTTAGGGCCTCAGTGACGTTGTAGGTGAATACAACCTCGTCCCAGCTCCTAGCGTTTATGAACCTAGCTACAGCCTCGTGGGCCTCCTCGTACATCTGGCTAGCCTCCTGGGAGAGGGTGTGGAGGCCTCTGTGTACGTTAGCGTTGTGCCAGAGGTAGTACTTAGCTATAGCGGCAACAACCTGCTTAGGTTTCTGCGTAGTGGCAGCGTTATCGAGGTAGATAAGCCTCCTACCTCTTATAAGCCTAGAGAGTATGGGGAAGTCCTTCCTAATCTCGTACGGGTTAAACACCCCTCCTCTCCCCTAGCAGGATCTGCCTTAGTAGCTTAATAATGTCCGACCCCTCCTCAATAGGCTTAGGGACCTTCACACCCCTCTCGAAGGCCTCAGCCCTAGACTTAAACCCCCCGACTACTTTCTCGAGCTCCTCGGTCTTTAGGTAGCCGTCGTAGCTCTCCTTATACCTCTCCCTACTGTTCTTGATGTACAGTAGCACCGTGGTGGGGGATGCGTGTACAGCGTAGTAGGTGAAGGTTATGCTAGCCGATGGGGAGTTACAGTCCCTGGCGAACCAGTTGCATAGAACTATGAGGAAGTAGTGGTCGCTGAGCTCCCGGGAGACCCTCCTAACGTAGGGGAACCAGTGGAGGTCGTACTTCCTACAGGCAGGGCACCGAGCGTTATCGAAGTAGATCACGTAGTAGCCGTCTAGCTTAGGTACGAAGGGGTCCGTACCCCTAGTGGAGAACAGGACCCAGAGATCCCGCGACCTATCGTAGAGGTATATACCGTGCGGACTATCGGGACCAACCTCCCTAAACTCCCTAAGCTCCTCCCTAACCCCCCACATCCTCTCCAAGATGCTAGCTACGTCATCACCACCCATACACGCACCAGCTTAGGACCCCCTCCCAGGCTAATATCCTTTCACACTAAGGGTAGTAACTCTGCGGGAGTCTACAGAGCGGCTTAACTGCGTGGGGACCCTACTTATAGGCCTACCTAGACCTTACTGTAGTAGGGGCTTCGGTGGTAGTTAGACTGGAGCACGGAGCTGGAGGTATTGAGATGCTGGAGTTCATACTAAAGCACATAGTCTCCAAGGTACCGCCGGAGGTCCGCAATCCACCCGAGGGGGTGGGCCTTGACTTCCTAGACGACGGTGCTCTGATAAGGGTGGGTGAAGGGGAGTACCTAGCACTCACGATAGACTCCTACACGGTAAAGCCCCTGAAGTTCCCCGGTGGTGATATAGGTAGGCTAGCAGCCTCGGGAACTATCAACGACCTGCTGATGATGGGTGCCAGACCCCTAGCCTTAGTCGATGCTATAGTAGTTGAGGAGGGGGTTGAGGAGTCCCTAGTTGAGGAGGTTATTAGGTCGTTTGCGGAGACTGCGGCCAGTGTGGGGGTCTTCGTTGTAGGCGGGGACTTCAAGGTCATGCCTAGGGGCTCCCTAGATACCATGGTCGTGGCAACAGCTGGGGTAGGCTTCACCAGGACACCGCTAGTAGATAGGAGGATATCCCCCGGGGACGTCGTAGTTGTCTCGGGACCTGTCGGTGACCACGGGGCTGTGATAGCTGCTGCACAGCTAGGACTCCTCGATAGGGTTAAGGGGCTTTCAAGTGATGTAAGGCCCCTCAACGACCTGATGATACCACTCCTGGAGAGGTACGGGAGATATATTAAGGCAGCTAGGGACCCGACCCGAGGAGGTCTAGCCGGAGTACTTAGCGAGTGGGCTAGAGGGGTCGGGCTGACGATAGTTATCAATAGGGAGGCTGTCCCGATTAGAGAGGCTACTAGGAGCTTCCTAGAGCTACTGGGCGTAGACCCCCTGAACTCAGCGTCTGAGGGGGTGGCGGTGCTAGCGGTATCTAGGGAGGTTAGTGACGAGGTGGTGGAGTACATGCGTAAGCTAGGCTATACTGAGGCGGCGGTAGTGGGTGAGGTTATAGAGCCCCGCACCCCCTTCCTAAGGGGTCGGGTGATAGCTAGGACCGAGGTCGGAGGCTACACTATACTCGAACCGAACCCACAGCTAACCCCGAGAATCTGCTGAGGGTACCTACAGTCTCGCCTCAGTTTCTCAGAGGTCTCAGAGTAGTACGTATAACCACCCCTAGAACCAGAGTAGCGGTGAGAGCATGGTGAGCAGGAGAGCCCTGGCAGTAGCCGTAGTAGCAGGTGTAGCCGCGGCACTAATAGCGGGTGCGGCCATAGCCTACGCGCAGAGCTACGCTCTCGGGAGGGGAGCTGGTAACTGTAAGGGGTGGCAGCCGGTACCACCGCCGTGGTCTAACGCTACAGCGATAGCTAGGTGGCTACCGTGGCTACGCGGTGTAGTAGTGAAGGAGTTTAAGAACCTCATAGGTCCCCGGGTAGAGGTAAGTGAGGAGTATAGGAGTAGGGTACTGGAGATCCTCAGTGAAGATGAGGATGCGGCTAAGCTGATCAGTGAAGGCTATAACGTAACCGCTGTAAAACCCATAGTTAAGGCCTACGTAGCTGCTGACAGAAGCGTGACCCTTAAGGCATCTCAGGCACTGGTAACCCTAGTGAAGAAGGGAGAGGGAGTAGCGGTAGCACTAGTAGACCTAGAGCAGGGTAAGGTAGTCAAGCTAGTAGTCTACTCCAAGACCGTAATCGAGAAGTAGGTATAGGCTTGGCCTGGACCTAAGGTTAGGAGCTTTTTCCCTCCACTCTTAAATTAGTCGCAGAGACCTATTCTGGGGCACCTAGGGAGTGGGTGTTGTAACCCCCTTCGACCCCTGGCGCTCACCTCTGTGTACCTGCCCAGCTAAGTATGTGATTCACCCCTATACAGGTTGCGGGCATAGGTGCCTATACTGCTACGCAACCAGCTACATAAGGGACCACGGTAGGCCGAGACCTAAGGAGGACCTCCTCCGCAGGCTTATCAGGGACCTGAGGAGGGTCCCACAGGGTGCTCTGATAGAGATGAGTACGAGTAGCGACCCCTATACATCGCCTGAGGAGTCGTTGGGGTTAACCAGGTCGGTAATTAGGGAGGTGCTATCCAGAGGTTACACCCTTCTAATAACGACTAAGAGTACCCTAGTACTTAGGGACCTCGACATACTGACCAGGCACCTGGGTAGGGTGGTGGTAGCGATTACCATAACGACCCTGGATAGAGGTATAGCATCGCTGCTCGAACCCGGAGCACCCCCTCCGGATGAGAGGCTGAGGGCTGTTAGAGCCCTCAGTAGGGCCGGTATACCGGTAGCTGTGCGGGTAGACCCCATAGTATCCTACGTAAACGACGACCCGGGCGGTATAGAGAGGCTGGTAAAGGCCGTCGCAGAGGCCGGGGCCCTTCAGGTAACCAGCTCTACGTACAAGGC
>JAJHQJ010000061.1 GCA_020833415.1 Desulfurococcaceae archaeon
GCTCCATCGTACCTGTTCACGAGGGTCCTCGGGGTCCCGATGGTATCGACGGGGCCGGGTCACGGCGGTAGGGCCCACGCACCGAACGAGTACGTAACCCTGGATACGATACCTAGGCTAACCCTGTACGTAGCACTACTGCTCGCCGAGCTCGCCGGGGCCGAGGGCGGTAGCTTTTAGCTGCATACACCGGAGTACAGCGGTGATGTAGCGTGGAGCTGCCGGCCCTCATAGGGAACACACCCATGGTTAAGCTTAGGAGACTTGGGGTGAGCGGTGTAGACATCTACGTTAAGCTCGAGTACACGAACCCCACGGGGAGTCATAAGGACAGGATAGCCTACTACATGGTTAGGGATGCCGTGGAGAGGTACGGTCTTAAGGCCGGTGACGTGGTCGTCGAGGCCTCCTCGGGTAATACCGCAATATCGGTAGTGTTCGTATCCAAGTTCTACGGCCTTAGGCCGGTAGTCCTAGTTGAGGAGAAGGCTAGCCAGGAGAAGGTGTCGATGCTGAAGCTAATGGGGGCTGAGGTAGTTGTAGCTAGTAACGACCCGGAGTCCCCCAGGTACTACCTGAAGCTAGCTAGGGAGATAGCTAGCGAGAGGGGTGGGGTCTTCCTAAACCAGTTCGAGAACCCAGCTAACGTCAGGGCGCACTACGAGACAACCGCTAGGGAGGTATGGGCAGCACTCAGGGGTAGGGTCGACTGCTTCGTAATGGGTGTTGGGACGGGTGGTACTATAACGGGGGTCGGTAGGTTCCTTAAGGAGATGTCGAGGGATATAAGGGTAGTGGCCGTAACACCCAGGGGTTCCAGACTAGCCGGTGGTCCGGGGCTCGACGTAATAGATGGGCTGGCCTCTAAGAACGTCTACCCGAACTTCGATAGGTCGGTGGTCGACGAGGTCGTTGAGGTATCGCGTGATGAGGCCATCAGTATGGCTAGGAGGCTCATAGAGGTCGAGGGTATACTGGGTGGGATATCCACCGGCGCTAACGTGTACGCGGCTATAGCCGTAGCCTCCAGGTTACCGAAGGGAAGCGTCGTGGTGACCCTAGCACCCGACTCAGCCTTCCGCTACCTCGAGACCCTCCTTAGGTAGTCCTCAGGCTCTCTAGGTAGAACCTCATAGCTACCTCCAGGATACTCCTAACAGGCTCCCTGACCTTCAACCTCTCAGCTATAGCCTCAGCAACCCTCAGCACCTCCTCAGCACTAGCACCCCGCCCCAGCTCCCGGTGAGCCAGGGATATCAGGGTCTCGGCCGTGGACCACGGGTAGAAGACCCACACCCACCTATCGAGCCTCTCGACGTAGTAGTCGGGTACTACGGACGAGGTGGGCTTTAGGTGTAGCACGGAGGTCCTAACCTCCCTCGGGTTCATCCTCCTAAGCTCCCTCACGGCCACCTCCAGGGTCTTACCCGTATCGGCTATCTCATCCACCAGTAGCACCCTCCTACCCTCGAGCCTACCCTGCGGGAGCTGCTCTACGAGCGGTACCTTGTAGACCTCCTCAGCAATACCCCAGTGCTTAACCCTAATAGCGTAGAACTCCTCTACGTTAAGAACGTCGCTGACTACCAGAGCCGGGACAACCCCACCACGTAGTACAGCTACAACAGTATCCGGTCTAAAGCCTGAGTCAGCTACCTTCTTAGCCAGCTTAAAGCACATCTCAACAGCTCTCTCCCAGGATACGTAGACTACCTCTACCAGAGGCACCCCTAGCTACCACTACGTAGGCTAATTAAAGCTGGAGGACCCCTAGCGGAGGGCCCCCGCACGGTAGTTAACGTAGTTAAGCTACGTACACCTCCCCGCGTAGTGCGGAGGTTATTTAGCTCAGTACCAACACCCCCAGGGGACCCTAGGTGAGGGTACTCGTTCTAGGGGCCGGTAGGGTGGGTTCTGTAGTTGTCGAGGAGTTATCCAGGGACTACGACGTTACCGTCGCTGACAGTAGCCCGGAGAGGCTCTCCAGGTTCGAGCACTTAGCTAGAGTAGCCGTAGTTGATGCCAGGAACACCACTAGACTCGCGGAGCTCGTTAGGGGCTTCGATGTAGTGGTCGACGCGCTCCCGGGGAGCCTCGGCTACGGGGTACTGAGGCTCTGCACCAGGCTTAGGAGGAACCTGGTCGACGTATCCTTCATGCCCGAGGACCCCCTACCCCTATCTAGGGAGGTTGAGGAGGCCGGTATAACCGTAACTGTGGACGCGGGCTTCGCCCCCGGTCTGAGCAACGCGTTCGTAGGTAGGGTCTACGCGGAGTTCGGGGAGGTCGTGAGGGCTGAGATAAACGTGGGTGGGCTACCGAAGGAGCCTAGACCACCGCTCTACCACCTAGTCCTATTCTCACCCTACGACCTCATAGACGAGTACCTGAGGCCCGCGCGGCTAGTTAGGGACTACAGAGTCGTTGAGGTAGACCCCCTGAGCACTATTGAGAGGGTGAGGGTAGGACCCTTCGAATTCGAGAGGTTCCCCACCGACGGTCTTAGAACGCTGCTGTACACCGTTAGGGCTAGGGAGATGGTCGAGTACACGCTTAGGTGGCCCGGTCACCTAGAGAGGATGAGGGTACTAAAGGAGCTCGGGTTTCTCAAGCCCGAGAACCTGGGTAGGACCCTAGAGGTGATACTACCGTTAATGCAGTACGACACCCCCGATATCTCCATCATGGAGGTTACCGTAGTCTCCGCAGAGGGTAGCAGTAGGCTGTACCTGTACGACGAAGCAGCGGGAGGCCGTACCTCGATGGCCCGAGTTACGGGCTTCGTAACCTCAGCTACAGCACGCCTCCTAATCGAGGGTAGGCTACCCAAGGGGCTGGTACCCCCGGAGAGTCTAGGTAAGGATAGGGAGCTCTTCAACTACGTAGTCGAGTACCTTAAAGCTAGGGGGGTTAGATTAGAGACGACCTTCGGCTGACCTACCACCACTACTACGGAGCCTCCTGTTGCTCGCTTGTCTAGGGTCTGTAGCTAGGTCTAAATAGATGTTGTTGAGGGGGTACCCCTTAAGAGCTACGACCTTTACTGTCGTTGGAGCCCCACCAGCTTTTAAACCCCGGAAGTAGTTTAGTTAGGGTAACCAGTCATGAGAATACCTCTACCAGTCGTTATCGGGATTGTAGTTGTAGTTATAGTGGCTGGAGTAGCTGCCTACGTACTGTGGCCGAGGCCGGTAGCCCCGTACGCGCTTAAGATATGGACTGGGGGTACTGGAGGGGTCTACTACCCACTCGGTGTTAAGCTATCGGAGCTCCTGAACAAGTACGCGTCCGACGTTGTCACAGCCTCAGTATCTACCAGCGGTGCCTCAGTAGCTAATATGAGGGCCCTAGCAGCTGGGGATGCTAACCTAGTGTTCGTTCAGAACGACATAGCCTACTACGCCTATAAAGGCATATACATGTTCAACGGGAGTAAGGTGGACATAGTTAGGGGTGTAGCCGTACTCTACCCCGAGGTAGTGCAGATAGTTGTTAGAGCTGATAGCGGTATTAAGAGTATATACGACCTGAGGGGTAAGAGAGTTGCCGTAGGGGCAGCTGGGAGTGGTACAGCTGTTGAGGCAGAGCTAATACTTAGGGCAGCCGGGTTGTGGGCTACAATAACACCTCAGTACATGGACTTCGCTACAGCTGCAAGTGCTCTGAAGCTAGGCCAGGTAGACGCAGCCTTCGTAGTCGCCGGAATACCTACCTCAGCAGTACTAGAGCTCTCAGCTACGGTCCCGGTAAACCTAGTTGAGGTACCTGACGAGGTCCTGAGTAAGCTGGTGGAGCAGGGCTACAGGTTCTTCACTAGGTACACCGTACCAGCCGGTACCTACACGGGGATGACCTCCGACGTGAGGACTGTAGCCGTTATGGCTATGCTAGCAGTTAGAGCTGACGTACCTGACCACGTAGTCTACACAGTCCTTAAGGTAATGTTCGATAGGCTTAGCGAACTTAGGGAGGCTCACGCTAGGGCTAAGGATATAGAGCTAGCGAAGGCCCTTCAGGGGATGCCGATACCGCTACACTCAGGGGCTATCAGGTTCTACCAGGAGAGGGGGATTAGCGTACCCCCTGAGTTAAGACCGTAGGAGTGGTCCCCTATTAGGAGGAGCTTTTTAGTTCTACTCTCCCTATCCATTCTAACCGTATCCCTCCTGATACCCGTTGTAAGAGTTGGAGTAGTCTACGTAGATGGGGAGGTCGCAGCCCTAACCCTCTCGAAACCCATCAACCTAACCCTACTCTACCTACACAGCGTTGAGTTGTA